>JBPYFR010000316.1:0-5734 GCA_051985685.1 Acidimicrobiales bacterium | reverse complement strand
GGTTCACGATGTGCAAGGGCCGGGCGCCCGCCAGGAGCCGGCACAGGTCCTCGGCGATAGTCCCGGTGTGGTTCGACTCGGTGTCGTAGGTCGCGCCGCCGATGTGCGGGGTGAGCACCACGTTGGGAAACGTCGTGAGCGGATGGTCGGTGGCCAGGTGCTCGCCCTCGAAGTGGTCGAGGCCCGCCGCCGCCACCTTGCCCGAGGCCAGCGCGGCGACGAGGGCGTCGGTGTCATGGATCCTCGCTCGAGCGGTGTTGAGGTAGACGACGCCGTCGCGCATCCTGGCGAAGGCGTCGGCGTCGATCAGGCCCGTCGTCTCCTCTGTCACCGGGGCGTGGACGGAGATCACGTCGGACCGCGCCAAGAGGCCGTCCAGCGTGCTCGTGGCATCAGGCGCGTACGGGTCGTAGGCGAGCACCTCCATGCCGAGCCCGCGCAGGCGCCAGCGCAG
This sequence comes from Acidimicrobiales bacterium, assembly GCA_051985685.1. GTDB lineage: Bacteria > Actinomycetota > Acidimicrobiia > Acidimicrobiales > RAAP-2 > Bog-473. Next base: position 5,280 of record JBPYFR010000316.1, on the reverse strand, counting down.
CGCCCGTCCCACGGCACCCAGCCCGATCAGTCCCACCGTCTTGCCCGCCAGCTCCCACGCCCGGTAGCGCTGGTACGGGATCTTCCCGTCGCGGTAGATCTCACCCGCGCGCACGTCCCGATCCGCCGGCACCACGCCGCGGGTGGACGCGAAGAGGAGCGCCACGGCGAGCTCGGCCACGGCGTCGGCATTGCGGCCCGGTGCCCGCAGCACAGGTACGCCGGCAGCAGTGGCGGCGGCCACGTCCACGTTGTTGGGATCACCGCGGCAGCTTGCGACGGCCACGAGGGGCTGCTCGAAGAGCTCGGGGCCGCAGACGTCGCTTTCCACGATCACGATCGAGGCGCCTTCCGCAGCCACTCGCTCGGCCAGCTGCTTGGCGTTGTAGATCCGCAAGGTGGGTTGGTCGAGCCAGGAGTCGAGAACAAGGACTGCCAGCTGATGAAGCAGATCGAGCCCAGGGCCGCTCACGGCGGCCGTCACCAGGGCCTTGGGTCGCGTGGTGGTCATGTCGGCCGGGTTGATCGCATGTCGAAAAGCCTCCCGGGTGACTCGTCTCGCCGTTCGTCCCTCCGTGGGGCGTCGTCCATAATGACGGAATCATGACATGGGCGTCAGGCTCGTGAGCGGGGACGCCCGCACGGTCACGGTCGGCGTCGACGTCGGGACGACTTCGGTGAAGGCGTTGGCCGTCGACGAGGACGGGTCGGTCGTCGCCCGCAGTCGGGTTCCGCACTCCGTCGTGGCTCCCGAGCCCGACATCCTGCGTCACGATGCCAAGAAGGCGTGGCGAAACGGCCCCAAGCGGGCGTTCGCCGACCTGACCGCACAACTCGACGCGGCGGGTCATCGGATGGCCGGAGTGGCTGTTGCCTCCATGGTGCCTTCCCTCACGGCGGTCAACCGCAGCGGGGTGCCGGTGTTGCCGGGCCTCCTCTACGGCGACCGGGAAGGCCGCCCCAACAACACCGCGGTCGACCAGGAGGCCGTGCTCCTTCCGGGGACGATGCCCGACGCCGAGGGATTCTTGCGCTGGGCGTCGGGCGCGGCGCCGGGCGCTCGCGGCTACTGGCCCTGTCAGGGCGTCGCGACGAACGCGCTCGCAGGTCTGCCCGCGATCGACACCGGCGTGACGGCCGCCCTCGGCGCGCTGCACGTCGGCGGGCGGTGGAACGCCGACCTCCTGGAGGCGATGGGGGTCGAGGAGTCCCAGATGCCGACGGTGGTGCCGATGGGACGGCCCGCGGGCACGCTGGCCGGGGGCGACGCCGTCGTGACCGGCGGCACCATCGACGCGCTCTGCGACCAGATCGTCGCTGGGGCGACCGAGCCGGGGGACGTGCTCGTCATCTTCGGGGCGACGCTGATCGTGTGGGCGGTGTCCAACGAGTGGGTGGTGGCGCCCGGACTAATCAGTTATCCGCACACGACACCCGACCGTTTCTTGATCGGCGGGCCGAGCAACGCGGGGGCCCTCTTTGTCGACTGGGCGCGCACCCTCCTGCGCGGCGCGCCCAAGCCGGGGCCGGCCCGTGAGCGCCTCGACGCGCGACTCGGCCGGCCCGACCGCGTTCCGGTCTGGCTGCCCTACCTACGCGGCGAACGCACACCGTTCGAGGATTTTACGCTGCGCTCGAACCTCTACGGCCTCGACATCGGGTCGGGGCCCGAGGCTCTGGAGAGGGCTGCGTTCGAGGCGAGCGGGTTCGTCGTGCGCCGCATGATCGATCGTTCGGGTGTGAAGGCGACCAGGATCGTGGCGAGCGGCGGCGGGTCGCGGGTCACGGCCTGGATGGCGGCGGTGGCGGATGCGACCAACCTGCCCGTGGAGGCCGTCGCCGTACCGGATGGGGCTGCGCTCGGTGCCGCCTACTTCGGACGCCTCGCGGCCGGACTCGAGACGTCACTCAATCACTCGGTGCGTTGGGCCGCCGTCGGCCGCCGTATCGAGCCGGATCCGGTCTGGGTCCAGGCGGCCGACGCCCGCTACGGCCGCTTCAGCGAGCTCGGCACCGGCGCCCAATAGCGCCGCACCCGCACGGCCGGTGCAACGAGTCCGGCATCGGCCCCCATGGCCCAGCTCAGGTCAGAGCGCCGGCTGGCGGCCCGGTCACGCAGCCAATTGGCCTCGCCAGATGGGCTCTGGTCTAACTTGAGCGTCCTCGAAGTCCGAGCCGGGGGTGAACAATCGTGTCGAAGAAGGTGATCGTCCTTGTCGCGGTCGGCTGCTCGGCGTTTCTGAGTTCATGCGGCAGCGGCGGTGCCCCAGGCGGGTCTGCGAGCGGGGAAGCGGGCTCGAAGACCCGTACAGGGCTGTTCGGGCAGGGACCGTCCGGAGGCCAGTTGTTCGTCAGGGATGGCACCTTCGTGGTGAGGCGCAGCGGCATCTACACGGTGTACGCCGTCGGCGGAGGTGGTGGCGGCGGGGGAGGTGGATCTGCCCTGACCCCCGGCGGTGTGGCGATCCAAGTCGGTGGATCCGGAGGAGCCGCTGGAAGCATCACGATCAACGGCTTCGTCGGGCACGCGGGTGAGCGCTTCAAGATCAAGGTGGGCATGGGCGGGAGCGGGGGGACCGGCGGGGCGTCCAATGGCGGATCCGGAACGTCGGGCGGAGCGGGCGGAACGTCCAGCTGTGGCGACATTGCATCGGCGGACGGCGGCACCGGTGGCGCGGGCTCTCCGGGGAACAGCAGTGCCACGGTGCTGAACCCGATCGGCGCGGGCAATTCGAGTTTGGGGACCGAGCGGAGCCCAGGTGCCGGCGGTGGCGCAACCACGGCGGGTGGAGCGACGTCGGGCGCCGCCTATCTGTACGCGTGGCCGGGGGGTGGGGGCGGCGGAGCCGCCACCTCGACCAGAGGGGGAAGTGGAGGGGGCGCCGCCGGGACCAACGGCTCTGATGCACCGGGCGGTGGCGTCGGCGACATGCCGACAGCCAACGGCGGCAAGGGGAACACGAACGGCATCTTCACCAGTGGGGCCGGCGGTGGAGGCGGTGGCGGAGGCGCCCCCGGCGGATCAGGGGGCGACGGTGGTGCAGGACGGGAGGGCTACCTCGACATCATCTTCGACGGCTGAGGAGGCTCGGTAACGACGCGTCGAACCGAGCGCTTTCAGACGCCGCCGTCTCCTTCTGGCGCTTGGTCGACCATGGCTCGCATACCGAGGAGGAAGCCATCGATGTCCGACGTCTTGAACTCGATCACCGCTTTCATGTCCGGCAGGTAGTGCTCGAAGTGCTCGCTGTCGATTGCTTCGGCGATGCCGACTGCGATCTCCTCGGGTGGCTCCTTCGGGCCGACGTAGAGCGGAGGGTCGTTGTCGGGCTGGTCCCAGATCTCGGTGTCGATGGCGCCGGGCAGGACGAGCTTGACTGCCACTCCGGACCGGTCGAGGTCGATCGCGAGTGACTCGCTCCAGCCGGCCAGCGCGAACTTCGAACCCGTGTACGCCGCCTCCGCAGTGATACCAAGGCGGCCACCCAGGCTCGAGACGTTGACGATCGTGCCCGAGCCGCGCCCGAGCATGCGCGGGAGAAGGGCGAGCGTGATGGCGACTGGGGAGAAGTAATTGATCCTCGTGGTCCGTTCGACCTCGGCCATGGTGAGGCGGGTCGCGTGGCGGCGCATGGGAACGGCGGCGTTGTTGACGACGACGTCGAGCCCGCCGTAGTGATCCCAGATCATCAGGGCAAGGTCCGCGGCAGCGGCGGGGTCGGAGAGGTCAGCCGCCCAGCGCTCGGACGTGGGCGTCGTGGTGCGGCAATCGGCCAGCACCTCGTCCAGTCGTTCGCGGCGCCGGGCCACCAGGGCGACCGTGTCACCGCGGTGCGCCAGCTCGCGGGCGAGGGCGGCACCGATGCCGGATGACGCGCCGGTCACGAGGACGGTGCGGCCCTGCGTCTTGGGTCTCACTTCGGGACCACCCCCGTCCGTGCCAGGGGCCCGGTGCGCGGGCCCACGGTTTACACTGCGGAACCTTTCGGGGTGAGCGAGGGGTTTCGAACCCCCGACCTCCAGGACCACAACCTGGCGCTCTAACCAACTGAGCTACGCCCACCGAGGGGAACAAGTGTGGCACATCGAGTTGACCCGGTCGCTCGCACATGACGCCTGCCTAGCGTGTCAGCCGCAACGACGAACGCCGCGGGCAGAGCTATGTCAGGCTGTGCTACACCACTGGGCCCCGGTGGCCGAGTGGACTTAGGCAACGGACTTCTAATCCGTAGTACGCAGGTTCGAATCCTGCCCGGGGCGCTGGTTGCTGGTCGAACGGGGGGCACGTGGCGGGAGCACAACCGAAGGGATTGAAGGTGGCTTTTCCCAACCGAGAGCGCCGAAACGGCGAAACGGTTGAACAGCGACGGCGGTGGGTGGTCTGCCTCGTTGGGATCGGCCTTGTCGGGTTGATCATCCGTGTTCTCTTCGCAGTGAAGGAGCGGGGACACCCCCTCGCCGCGGACGCAGCGTTGTTCTTCAAGGGAGCCGCAAGCCTGGCCAATGGGCATGGGTACACGCAAGGGCCTGGCACTCCGGCGACCGCGGCGCACCCTCCGTTCTTCTCCATGGTGATGGCAGTCTTCGATTTCGTCGGGTTCAGTTCGGTGGACTCCCAACGGATCGTGGTTGCCGTTCTCTCGACGACCGGAGTGATTCTGATGGGCTTTGTCGGCAAACGAGTCGGTGGCCGCGCGGTGGGCTTGACCGCTGCGGCGATTGCCGCCGTTTCGCCCCTCTGGTTTCAATCGCCCGGGATTCTGATGAGCGAGAGCATCTACCTGGTTGTCATCCCACTCATCCTTCTTGTGGCCTTCCGGTGCCTTGATCGGCCTTCGGTGCTCAACTTTGTGCTTCTCGGCGTCGCCATCGGCATTGGGGTCCTTACGCGGAGCGATGCGCTCGGACTCATCGTCATCCTGGGCATCCCCGTGGTCCTCTTCGCGACGAAGGCCTGGGGCGTGAGGGGCATCCTCGCTCTCGCCATGCTCGGTTCATTCGGCATCGTCTTCGGGTCTTGGTTGGTGCGGAACGAGATCCAGCTCGGCGGAGCGGTCCTGCAGACCGACGAAGGCATCACGCTGGCGGGCTCGTATTGCGCGCCGACGTTGGATCCCCACCAGAGCTCTTGGGGTGAGTTCAATCCGATCTGCGCCGACGTCGCGGCGTACCAGGCGATACATGCGAAGCCCCCGAGTAAGTCGGAGGTGACGCTCAACGATCGGGCGACTTCGTATGCCGAATCCTTCATACGTGGGCACCTCAACAGCGTGCCGGGCGT
>JBPYFR010000315.1:0-13568 GCA_051985685.1 Acidimicrobiales bacterium | reverse complement strand
TGTAGCGGTCGGCGGCGGTCGTGGCACTGGCGCCGCCGGGACCGGTGACGGTCACGTCCACGGTGCCCGTGCCCGCCGGTGCGGTCGCGGTGAGCGACGTCGTCGAGCCGACCGTGACGTCAGTGGCGGCGACCCCGCCGAAGCTGACCGTGTCACCGCCCGCGAAGCCGCTGCCGGTGATTGTCACCGCGGTACCCCCGGCCGTCGGTCCGGAACCCGGCGAGAGGGCGGTGACGGTCGGGGCGGCAATGCCCTGAGGTGTGTAGGTGTAGTGGTCGGCTGCGGTCGTGGCACTGGTGCCGCCCGGGCCGGTCACGGTCAGGTCCACGGTGCCCGCCGTCATCGACCGGGGGGGAGTGGCCGTGATCGCCGTCGGCGAAACCACCTTGACCGCCGTGGCCGGTGCTCCACCGAAGCTCACCGCATCACCGGCCACGAAGTTCGTACCGGTGATCGTCACCGGGTTCGCGACCGCGCCGTTCGCTGCGAAGATCACGCCCACCTCCGTGGACACGGCGGCGGGAGCCTCGTTGCACGTCGGCGCATACGTCGTGTTCGGCGCCAAGGTGGAGTCGTAGAGGAAGCAGTTCCAGTTCGCAGTCAAGTTGTACGTGAAGCCCGAGGAGCTCCCTCCCGTGCCGGCCGTCTCCTCTTCCGAAGCCCCCCAGTAGAGCTGGTCCGCGCTCGGGCCGCTGGTGAGGCTCGGCCAGGTCGCCGACGTCGACACCTGACCCGACGCGCCGCCCGCCGTCACGACCGTCCAGGGCAGGCCGGACCCGGAGGTGAACGAATCGCTGATGAGCTCGATCGCGTAGCTCGCGACCGGCGCCGAGTACGCAATGGAGACGGTCGAGGGCCCCGCGCTCGTCGCCACCCCCCACCAGACCTCGTAGTACAGCACGTCGCTGCCGGAGTTGGTGTAGGTGAGCGCCCGCTGCCAATTGCCGACATTGCCCCCGGACACCGAGCGGATGGAGACCCCAGTGGTGTGCAACTGCATGGAGAGCACGACAAGGTCGCCCGCCTTCACGGGGCTGATGGCGAGGGCGTTGTCGCCGTACGACTCGCTCGTCTGCGGGAAGTTGGCGGTCTCGCGAGCGATGCCGCCGGTCGGTCCGCTGTTCGGGGACACGCCCGTCACGGTCGGGGTGGCACCGCCCTGGGTCGTGTAGGAGTAGTGGTCAGCTGCGCTCGTCGCGCTGGTGCCGCCGGGACCGGTCACGGTCACGTCCACCGTGCCGGTGCCGGGCGGAGCGGTCGCGGTGAGGGAGGCGGCGGAGCCGACGGTGACACCGGTGGCAGCAACCCCGCCGAAGTTGACCGTGTCACCTCCGACGAAGCCGCTCCCCGACACGCTGACCGAGGTCCCGCCGCTGGCGGGTCCGCTGTTGGGCGCGAGCGAGCTGACGCTCGGGACGGCAGGTGCCGACGCCGAGACACCGATCAGCGCGCCGATGGCCGACGAGGTGTTCGCCGGCGAATTCTGAGAGGTCGGCGACAGCGTGCCGGTGACGCTCGGGTCGAAGAGGACCATGTTGCCGAGGGTGGTCGGCGCGTAGGTGACCCCGGGCGTGGAACCCGAGAGGACCTGGCCGGGGCTGCGGGCGTAGCTGACGTAGAGCTCACCGGGGTTGGCGGCACTGAGCGTGGGCGAGGCGACCGTGGCCGAGGAGGGGTTCGACTGTCCGGCGGCGACGTCTTTGCTCCACACCGAGGAGCTGCCCAGCCCGGCGGTGAACTCCTGGGACACCAGCTCGATGCTCGAGGAGCCCGCCGAGCCCGAATAGGTGACGCCGATGGTCGACGCGCCGGTCGTCGTGACCGTGCCCAACCAGACCTCGAGGTCGTGGGCGCTCGTGTCCTCGTAGGAGCCGACCTTGGCCCAGCTGGCCCCACCGCCGTTGACCGAGGCCACCGTCACGCTGGCCGAGGAGATCTTGACCAAGAGCACCAGGGCGTCACCGGCGGTCCTCGGGCTGACCGACACGGAGCTGACCCCGCTGCCCAGGGCATCGGCCTTGGAGCCGACCGGAGTGATGGTGGTCGGGGTGGCCGCGGCTGTGGACCCCGCCGCGGCGGTGAGCCCTCCGAAGACGAGGGCGAGCGCGCCCAGGGCGAGGGCCGCCCAGGAGGCGCGTGATCGCAAGGCCCTTTCCACCACCATGAAAGCTAAGGAAGGCGTGTCTCGGGAGCGTCCCAGCACCCTCGTTCGTACCTGCCGTCACACTGGATTTCGGCTGAGTGGCCAGCGGTTCTCCGCTGCTGAGGCAACGTGTTCTCACCCTGGGTACGAAAGGGGCGCCTTTCCGTGAGTCGCGACCCAGCTGCATGCCACACTGGGGCCGCATTGTCCCTCTGACCCCCAGGGAGCGCCCGCACACGTGTTGGTCTTCACCTTTCCCGGACAAGGGTCCCAGCGCGTGCGCATGGGAGAACCCTGGGTGGAGCACCCGTCGTGGGAAGTGGTCGAGGAGGCGTCCGCCGCAGTCGGGCGTGACCTGGAGCATCTGCTGCTGCGGGCGCCCATAGACGAGCTCACCCAGACGCAGAACGCGCAGTTGGCCACGACCGTGCTCAGCCTCGTCGTCCTCGATGCCGTAGAGCGCATCGGGCTCGCGCCGGCCGCCTGCGCCGGACACAGCCTGGGCGAGTACACGGCCTTGGTCGCGAGCGGAGCGCTCACCTTCGAGGACGGCATTCGCCTCGTCGTCGCACGCGGCGAGGCGATGGCACGGGCCGGAGAGGAGGCGCCCGGGACGATGGCCGCGCTGATCGGCATCGCCGACGACGACGCCGAGGCCGCCTGCATGCGCGCCGAGGGTGACGTGTGGGTCGCGAACTACAACGCGCCCGGACAGGTCGTGATCGCGGGTGCAGCCGAGGCCGTCGTTCGGGCCGGGGAGCTCTCCAAGTCCCTGGGCGCGAAGCGGGTCCTCCCCATCCAGGTCTCGGGAGCATTCCACACCCCTCTCATGCAGGGTGCCCGAGGCCCACTGCGCAAAGCTCTGGCCGAAGCGACCTTCCTCGCACCCGAAGTGCGCGTGGTGGCCAACGTCGACGCGCACGTGCACGACGATCCCGCCGAGTGGCCGGGACTTCTCTCCGCGCAGCTCTGCAGCCCGGTGCGCTGGCGGCAGACGCTCGAGACCTTCGCCGGGCTCGGCCTCACCTCGCTCGTCGAGTTGGGTCCCGGCGGGATCCTCAGCGGTCTGGCCAAGCGCAGCCTGCCCGAGATCCAGTCGCTGGCCGTGTCGGCGCCGGACGACCTCAACACGCTGATGGACCAGGTCGGCTCCGTCGGCACGTGGAGGGCGGAGCCTGCCCTCCACCAAGGCGAGCACCTCTACATGTCCGAGCGCGTCGTCGTCAGTCCCGGCAGCGGCATCTTCTCACCGGAGTCTTCGCTGGAGGCGCCGGGCACCGGTTTGCTCCCGGGAACCAGTGACGACGCGGCGGGGAGCCCCTCGAGCGTCGAGGTCGGGGAGCTCATCGGGCGCGTCGGCGTGGCGGAGGTCCGGACGCCCTTCGCCGGACAGGTCATCCGGTGGCTCGCCGCGGACGGTGAACGGGTCCAGGAAGGCCAGCCTCTCGCGTGGCTGCGGCTTCCCGATACGACCTGATGGCCGTCGTCCTGGTGACCGGCGGGACCCGCGGCATCGGCGCGGCGTGCGTGGAGTGGTTCCTCGCCAACGGCGACCAGGTCGCGACGACGCACCGCTCCCCTGAACCGCCCGAGGCTCGGGGTGGCGCGGACGACGGCCGCTTCATGGCGGTGCGCTGCGACGTCCGCCAGGCCGAGGACGTGGAGCGCGCGTTTTCCGCGATCGAGGAACAGTGGGGCCCGGTCGGCGTGCTGGTTGCCAACGCGGGGATCACCGCCGACTCGCTGCTGTTGCGCATGAGCGAACAGGACTTCCTCGATGTGATCGACGCCAACCTGACCGGTGCCTTCCGCGTTGCCAAGCGGGCCGTCTCCAAGATGCTGCGCCAGCACACCGGGCGGATCATCTTCGTCTCGTCGGTGGGCGCGTTCGTAGGTCTGCCGGGCCAGGCCAACTACGCCGCCTCCAAAGCGGGGTTGGTCGGTATGGCCCGTGCGATCGCGCGCGAGGTCGGCAGCCGTCAGATCACCGTCAACGTGGTGGCGCCCGGTCTCATCGACACGGACATGACGGCGGCGCTCGGCGAAGAACGGGTCGCAGTCATGACCAGCCAGGTGCCACTCGGGCATACCGGGTCGGTCACCGACGTGGCCGGCGTCGTCGGGTTCCTGGCCTCAGACGCCGCGGCCTACGTCACGGGCGCGGTGGTACCGGTCGACGGGGGGCTCGGGATGGGCCTGTAGCGTCTATGGACGAACCGACAAAGGAGCAGAGAGTGGACAGCGACGCAGCGTTCGAGAAATTCCGCGAGTGCGCCGTAGAGGTATTGCAGGTGCCGGCGGACAAGGTCACCAAGGAAGCGAAATTCGCGGACGACCTCGACGCCGACAGCCTGGACCTGGTCGAGCTCGTGATGGCACTCGAGGAGGCGTTCGACATCACGGTCGAGGAGACTGAGCTCGAGGACATCACCACCGTCGGTCAGGCGTTCGACTTGATCAGCTCGAAGCTCTGATGCAGCTCGGGATCGGCGCCGACGGCCCGGTCAAGGGGCGGCGCGTGGCTGTCACCGGTCTCGGTGCCGTGACGTGCTGCGGCCTCGGGGTCGACGCGCTGTGGAACGGGTTGCTCAATCCGTCGGTCGTGGGCGGAGAGGTGCGGGGGTTCGAGCCGGGAGATTGGTTCGGCCCCAAGGAGGTACGTCAGCTCGACCGCTTCGCCCAGCTCTCCATCGTGTCGGCGGACATGGCCGTCGAGTCGGCCGGCGACATCTCCGCCGACCCGGCCAAGGCCGGCGTCGTCTTCGCCACCGGAGTGGGCGGGCTCGAGACGCTGGCCGACCAGGTCCGCGTGTTCCAGGAGAAGGGCGCGCAACGTGTCTCGCCCCGGCTCGTCCCGATGATGATGGCGAACGCCGGAGCGGCCGGCATCTCCATGCGGCTTGGCTGGCGTGGTCCGTCGGAAGTCATCTGCACCGCCTGCGCCGCCGGCACGCACGCCATCGCTGCCGCGGCGCGACTCGTGGCCAGCGGTCGCTGTGAGGTCGCGATCGGCGGCGGCTCCGAGGCCAGCATGGTCCCCGTTGCGTTGGCTGCGTTCTCGAACATGACCGCGCTCTCGACGTCCGGGAACTCGCGCCCCTTCGACGCCCGCCGCGACGGTTTCGTCATGACCGAAGGCGCGGCGGCGCTCGTGCTCGAGGACTGGGACCGCGCCGTGGCGCGCGGTGCCACCGTGTACGCGGAGCTCGCGGGTGCCGCGAGCACGTCCGACGCACACCACATCACCGCCCCCGTTCCCGACGGGTCCGGCGCCGTCGCCTGCATGGAACTGGCCCTGGGGGACGCCGGTCTCGTGCCTTCCGACGTGGGCCACATCAACGCACACGGCACCTCCACACCGCTCAACGACCTGGCCGAGGCCCGTGCCATCACCAAGGTGTTCGGAGAGCCCGGACCGCTCGTCACCTCCACCAAGGGGGTGACGGGCCACGGGCTGGCGGCGGCGGGCGCGATCGAGGCCGTCGCAGCCGTGCTGACCATCCACCACGCCACCATCCCGCCGACCGCGGGCTACGAGCAACCGGACCCCGAGATCACCATCCCGGTGGTGCACGGCGCACCGCTGCCCTGGGAACCGTCGGCGGTCCTGTCCAATTCGTTCGGATTCGGCGGCCACAACGGCTGCCTCGTCCTGCTCGCTCCGGTCTGAGGGCACTCGGGGCGGTCGCGCCACCACCGGCTCTTCGCCGCGTTCGCCGGGGCCGCGCATGGGAAACCTGCAGAACTGGAGCGCCGCGGTCCGGCGCCGTCCGACCCTGATGGCGGTCGCCGCGGTTGCGGTCGCGGCCCTCGTAGCCGGCGGCGTCGTGCTCGCCACGCGCACGAGCCGTCCCCCCGCGCCGTCACCGCTGACCTCCCGGCGCGTCGTCGCCCTCGGCGATTCGGTCCCCTACGGCCACGGGCTGGCCAACCCGTACCTGACGTCCCGTCCTGGCCTCCCGTCGCCGGCGCGCTCTCAGGGCCCTTCCGTACTGGCCTACCCCAGCCTGGTCACCCGTTCGCTCGGGCTCACCATGACCGTGCGGCGCACGAACTGCGCGCTCTCCGGCGACCAGTTGGCCATCAGCGGGGCCGTGGCCGCCGCCGCGGACGACACCCGCCCGGACACACAGTGCCCGGTTCCCCCTCGGCAGGCGCGCAACCTCGGGGACGAGGTGGCCGCCGCCGACCTGGCGCCGCGCCCGGCACGGCTCGTCCTGCTTCAGGTCGGCGCGGACGACATCGACTTCGGCAGCTGTCTCGAGTACGAGTTGGCCCACGTGCTCGGCACGGGATTGGCGCTGGGAACCCAGTGCGTCGCCAACGGAGGCGTGACTCCCGCGGTCGCGGCGCGGCTCAGTCGGGCACGAACGAGCATCGCGCGCGCGATCGAAGCCATGTCGCCTCACGCGAAGGCGATCGCCGTGCTCAACTACTACCAGCCTGTCCCAAGCCCGCAGGAGCTGGCCGACGACAGCGCGCTGTCGGGCCTCGGAACCAATTTGGTCTGCACCGGCCTCAAGGCCAACGCCGCCCCGACCTACGCCGCCGCGCAGGTAGTGTCCCGAGCGGTCAACCATGCTGTGGGAGGCGCGGTGGCCGACGCGCGTGCCCGCGGCGTGCATAACGTCGAGCTGATTGACGTGAGCGCCATGGCCGCGGGTCACGGCATGTGCACCAAGAGCTCGTACTTCTTCTCCGGGGAGCCGATTGCGGACGCGACGCTCGCCGCCGACCTGGCCCGCGTCGCGGCCGCCAGGGCGTGCACCACCTCCGGCATCCTCCGCGACCAGACGTGTGCGCGCCTCGAGGCCGGCGCGGCTCAGGCCGAACAGCAACTCCGGGACTACGTCTGGCGCGCCGCCCACCCGACGGCGGCGGGACAGAGCGCCCTGGCGGCGGTGGTGGAGCAACAGCTCCGTCGGTCGCGCCCGTGAGCCTTCCCTCTTGGGTCAGGGCGCGTCGATCGCCTCCCGCAGCGAGCCGACGAAGGCGGCTGCGCCCTCGGGGCCTTGGCCGGCGAGGAGACGCCGCACGAGCGCGGACCCGACGACCACGCCGTCCGCGACCCGGCACACCTCCGCCGCCTGTTGGGGCGTGGACACCCCGATACCCACGCAGACCGGCATGTCGGTGCACTGACGGATCCGCTCCACCACCTTCACGGCGTCGCCACCGACCTCGCCGCGCTCGCCCGTCACGCCCATACGGGCGACCGCATAGACGAATCCCCGGGCCCGCGCGCAGATGCGTTCGACCCGGTCCGGCGGGCTCGACGGAGCAACCAGGAGGACCGTGTCGATCCCGGCGGCGTCCGCCTCCTGGGCCCACGGGTCCATCTCCTCGATTGGGAGGTCGGGGATGATCGCTCCGCTCACCCCGGACGCCGCCATGGAGCGGGCCATCCGCTTGTGACCGGCGCGGAACACGAGGTTGTAATAGGTCATCACGGCGATCGGGACGCCCACCTCGGCCCGGGCCAGGTCGTCGAGCACCCCTTCTGGCACGACGCCCCGACCCAGCGCCCGCAGCGCCGCCTCCTGAATGACGGGACCGTCGATCATCGGGTCCGAGAACGGGAGTCCCACCTCGACCGCGTCGGCCCCGGCGTCGACGGCGGCCGTCATCGACTCCACCCAGTCCTCGGTCATGCCACCCATCACATACGGGACGAGCAGCTTGCGGCCGCGCTCTCTCCGGACGCGCAGTTCCCGCTCAAGCATCGCCACGACGGCCGAGGAGCTCCCGCACTTGCGCCACGTCCTTGTCGCCCCGGCCCGAGAGCGTGATCAAGACGATGGAGCCAGCGGGAAGCGCGTCCGTCCCGGCGGACCTGGCGACCCAGGCGACCGCGTGCGCGGCCTCCAACGCGGGGATGATGCCCTCGGTGTGGCTCAGCAACCGGAACGCCTCGAGGACCTCGGCGTCGTCCGCTGTCTTGTACTCGGCGCGCCCGGTCGCGGCGAGGTGCGCGTGCTCGGGACCGAGCCCCGGATAATCGAGGCCGGCGGAGATCGACTCGGCCTCTTCGATCTGTCCCGCTTCGTCTTGGAGGAGCCGCGAGTACATCCCGTGCAGGACGCCGGGAATGCCGTTGGTCAGCGCGGCGCCACCGGCGGCCTCGACCCCGACCAACCGTGCCCTCGTATCGACGAATCCGGCGAAGGTGCCTGCCGCGTTGGAGCCGCCGCCGATGCAGGCCACCACGACGTCGGGATCTCTCCCGCCGAGCAAGGCACGGCATTGCACCGATGCCTCCTCCCCGACCACCCGCTGCAGCTCTCGCACCATGTAGGGGAACGGGTGGGGGCCCATGACCGAGCCCAGGCAGTAGTGGGTGGTTTCCACCGTGGCCACCCACTCGCGCAGCGCCTCGTTCACGGCGTCCTTGAGCGTGCGACTACCAGAGGTGACGGTCCGCACCTCGGCTCCGAGAAGCTCCATCCTGAAGACGTTGAGCTCCTGCCGCCTCGTGTCGACCTCCCCCATGAACACGGTGCACTCGAGCCCGAACAGCGCAGCCGCCGTCGCGGTGGCGACCCCGTGCTGGCCCGCCCCGGTCTCGGCGATCATGCGCGTCTTCCCCATGCGACGAGTCAGGAGCGCTTGTCCGATCACGTTGTTCAGCTTGTGCGAGCCCGTATGGGCCAGGTCCTCCCGTTTGAGCAGCACCCGCACCCCGAGCTTCTCCGACAGCCGGCGGCATTCGGTCACCGGGGTGGGGCGGCCCCCGTAGTCGCGCAGCCATCCCTGGAGCTCGTCGCGGAACGCTGGTTCACTCCAAGCGTCGTCGAACCACTTCTCGAGCTCCAGGCAGGCGGGCACCAGCGACTCGGGAACGAACCGGCCGCCGTACTCGCCGAACCTCCCGTCCGCGCCGGGTTCGGCCATGAGGCTCTCGCTCATCCGTCCCGCCAGTCGTAGGGCTGTTCCGCGTCCGTGTCGTCCACCGCGTCGCGGGCGACGACCTCGTCGTAGGACCTTCGGGCCCGGCTGATGAAGTCCCGCACCAGGAAGGGATCCTTCCGGCCCGGCGCCGATTCGACACCGGAGGAGACATCCACACCGGCCGGACGAAGGTGTGCCACCGCATCGGCGACGTTGTCGGGCCGGAGCCCGCCCGAGAGAATCAGCCGGTGGTGGTCGGCCACGCCCTCCGCCAGCCGCCAGTCGAAGACCTGTCCCGACCCCGGGTTCTCCCCGTCCACGAGCAGATAGTCGGCGCCGAACTCGGGGAACCGGTGGATCGCGCTCTCCCCGACTTGGAACGCCTTGATCACCGCCGGCACGCGGGCCCGAATCCACTGGGCTTCGTCCGAGGGCTCGTGGCCGTGCAGCTGCGCCGCCCCGAGGCCCGCAAAATGGACCGCCTCGACGACCCGCTGTGGTGCTTCGTCCCGGAACACCCCCACCGTGAGCACGTGGTCGGGGAGCCGCTTGGCGACGTCGCCGGCGAGCTGCACCGTCACCCGCCGGGGCGACGGTGCGAACACGAAGCCCACCGCGGACGCACCCAGGCTGACCGCGAGCAACGCGTCCGCCTCCGATGTGATCCCGCAGATCTTGACGAACAGCCCGTCCCTCATCGCGCCGCCACCGCATGCCCGGCCAGCTGTCGCAGGAGCGCGGCCTTGTCGCCCGCACGCACCAGGGTCTCCCCGACGAGGATGGCGTCGTACCCGGCGTCGGCGAGGCGGCGAGCGTCCTCGGCGTCACGGATGCCGGACTCCGCGACGGCGATCACCTCGGAGGGGAGACGGCCCGCCAGCGCGCGCGCCCGCTCGTGGTCCACGCGAAAGGTCCGAAGGTCACGCTGGTTCACCCCGACGAGGCGGGCGCCCGCTGCCAGCGCACGATCGAGCTCGTCGCCGTCGTGCACCTCGACGAGGGCGGCCATCCCCAGCTCCTCGGCCCGAGCGCAGAACCTCCGCAGTTCGTCGTCGTCAAGGGCGGCCACGATCAGGAGCACGGCGTCGGCCCCCATGAGACGTGCGTCCGCCACGTCGGTCTCTTGCACGGTGAAGTCCTTGCGGAGCACCGGCAGCCCGCACGCGTGGCGCGCCGAGCGGAGATCGTCGGCCGAGCCCCCGAAGAAGTGAGCGTCCGTGAGCACGGAGAGGCCGGCCGCTCCCCCCGCGGCGTACTCTTTCGCCACGACGTCGGGCTGGAGTCCTGAGTCGAGATCCCCCTTCGACGGCGAGCGGCGCTTGATCTCGGCGATGCACGCGAGCCCGCCGCCCCTCAGCGCGCCGGCGAAGTCGCGCGGGAGCGCCGTGGCCGCCGCGTGCTCGAACAGCGATCCGGACGGGCGATCGTCAGCGGCAGCCCGGGCCCGGTGGGCGTCGAGGATGTCCGCCAGGTAGGAGGGCATGACGTCCCAGCGTAGTGGCGGCCCCCCCGGCCAAAGGCCCATCGGCTCTCGCTTGGTAAGCCGATCGGTTGGACCGACGGTCAGCCGCGGAGACGGGTGAGGACCTTCTGACGGCGTCGGCGCGCTTCGGATGGCAGCGAGGGTGCACACGCCGCAGCGGCGGACGGGGACCCGGCCGCTTCCCGCAGCATCATCGCGATCCCGGAGTAGACGACCTCAATGGTGAAGTCGTCCACCTCGATCGCCGCCACCTCGGTGCCGTCGTCCGCGACGCGGATGACCCTGACCATTCAGTCGACCACCACCCTCGCCCTGGTCTCGTTACCTTGACGCTCGATCGCGATGCAGTCGCCGTCCCGGAAGATCCAACCCACCTCGCGCCACAGGTTGAGCTCGCGCAGCGGCTCGGCAGAACGTGCGCTCCCGCGTTCGCTCCTCTGCTCCGCCTTCGCCATTCCACAGAGCGTGAACCGCGGTCGTGTCATCTCGGTGCCGTTCCGGTTGCAATTGCGGTGCACCCGAGGGGGCGCCGCGGGTACCGGGTTCAGCGGGCAAAGAGGTGCCAGCCGGTCCACATGACCGCCAGCACGAGTGCGACGCGCAGGAGGGGTCCGGTCGCGAGGCGGGCCACGACGTCGGTTGGCCGGGCCACGGCGTCGGAACGGGACTGGGATATCCACCAGAGGCCGACGCAGGCGGCACCGAGCAATCCCCACACGACGTACGAGACCGTCGCCGTGGTCACGACGGGTCGACCAGCGCGCCCGAGCGCACGACCAGCGCGCCCAGGCAGAGCCAGCCGAAGAAGAGGAGCGCCTTCAACAGGTAGCGGGCGTCCAACGCGTCCGCCATGGAACTGAGCGTGGGGTGTGCAGAGCGAGTCCCTCCGGCCAGGTAGTTGGCCAGCTCCCACGCGACGACGGCGGCGAGCAACACCAGCCAGGGGGCGACTGAGCGAGGGCCGCCCTCGAGCGACCGCGGGCGCGGGTGCCAGGGCCAGCGCAACACGACGAGCACGCCCAGGGCGACGATCGGGAGGCCCGTCAGCACGTCGGCCGGCCACGTGAACGGCGACGTGCCGGCGGCGGCCAGCGCATAGCCGGCGGCCGTCAGGACGAGAACCGACCTGCGCCAGCCGGTGCGACGTGGTCGCGCTGCTCCGGGTGGGTCGTCCTGCTCAGGCGGGGCCGTCCGCGCCCTCCCTGCCGACGATGGGAAGCGGGGTGACCCGGACGTCCCGCGAGCCGCCGATCCCGTCGCCGGATCGAACCCGGACCGACCCGGGCGCATCCACGCTGCGGTGCAAGTAGGCCAGAGCGATCCACGCCCCGACCTCGTTGCTCCACGCCACCGAGGTCAGGCTGCCGACCACCTTGTCATCGGCCGCGCCGTCGCCTGGAGGCGCCTCTCCCGCGTGCAAGGTCATGCCCATGGAGAGCGGCTCGTCCTCCGCCGGGCCCTCGGGTGCGACAACGCCGACGAGTCGGCGCGCGACCTTGGACCCTCGTGAGTCGATCCGCGCCACCAGCTCCTGTCCCGTGTAGCAACCCTTGTCGAGGTCGACGGTGCGAGCGACCAACCCCGCCTCGGCCGCGATCGTCTTGTCCGTGAGCTCGGATCCCATGGCGGGGATGCCCGATCCGATCCGACAGGCCTCGACGGCGTCAGGATCGCACGGCACGATCCCCTCCGGCAGCTTGGACGCGTCGAGCACGACGTCCTTCGGGCCCAAGAGGTCCGTACCTCGCCAGCCGTTCCAGTCGAACGGCAGGGCGAGCACGCCCCGTTCGCCCAGCGCCGCGAGGAGTCCCGCCGCCGCCTCGTCGACCGCCGATCCGCGCAGGGACAAGCAGCGCCAGTCGAGTCGCTCGAGCTCGACCTTCGACCGCAGGAGGAAACGCCGCAGCCGCTCGGCCACGACATCGCCGTACCCGCCCTCGGTGTCGAGGAGGAACCCCTGCCCGTCGCTCCGGGTCACTCGCACCAACGCCGTCAGCTTGCCGTCGGGCTGCAGCAGCAGCGCGTCCGCCGACCGTCCCACCGCCAACGCGACCACGTCCTGGCTCAGCTGACCCTGCAGGTACAACTCGGCGTCGGGCCCATGCACGGCCACGACGTCGCGTCGGGCCGCGAACGCGCCGGCACCGCTGCGCAGCGCCGCGGTCTGCTGGTCGGTCATCCGAGCTTCCCGCGCGCGGAGCCCATCCGCCGCGCCGCCGTGACCGCCACCAACAAGGCGCCGGCCTTGTTGTCGCACTCCTCGTCCTCACTCTGCGGATCGCTGTCGGCCACGATGCCCGCCCCCGCTTGCACGCTGGCGCGCCCGTCGGGCGTCACCACCATGGTCCTGATCACGATCGCCGTGTCGAGGTTGCCCGAGAAGTCGATGTAGCCCACCACGCCTCCATACACGCACCGCTTCGTCGGCTCGAGCTCGTCGATGATCTCCATCGCCCGCACCTTGGGGGCTCCGGACAAGGTGCCGGCGGGCAACGTCGCCCGCAGCACGTCGATCGGCCCCTTGCCCTCCGCCAGCTCGCCCGACACCTGCGACGTGATGTGCATGATGTGGCTGTAGCGCTCGATGGTCATCAGCTCGTCGACCTTCTCGGTCCCGAAACGCACCACCCGGCCGACATCGTTGCGCGCCAGGTCGACCAGCATGATGTGCTCGGCCAGCTCCTTGGGGTCCTCGGTCAGCTCACCCTCCAGGACGCGGTCGTGCTGCTCGGACTCGCCGCGCGGACGAGATCCCGCGATCGGGCGCGAGGTCACGACCCCCTCGCGCAACCGCACCATCGGCTCGGGAGACGCACCCACGACCGTCAACTCCGGAAAACGCAGGAAGTAGAGATACGGACTCGGGTTGAGGAGCCGGAGGGCCCGGTACACGTCGAAGGGGTCGGCCTCGAGGTCGAGGTCGTAGCGCTGGGACAGAACGACCTGGAAGATGTCACCGGCGCGGATGTACTCCTTGGCCGTCTCGATCGAGGCCTTGTACTCCTCCGAAGTCACTGTCCGGCCCGCCTTGGCCTTGGGCAGCCCCGGGGGCGG
>JBPYFR010000314.1:0-6769 GCA_051985685.1 Acidimicrobiales bacterium | reverse complement strand
CTCCTTTCTCCGCGGCAGCCTCGCCCTGAGCTAGCCCCCGGTTGCAGACGGCGTCGCAGGGTGCCCATGATGGCGGTGAGGACGGCGGCGGGAGGACGGCGAGTAAGGAGGGCAACCGATGGGACTGCTCGACAAGGTCAAGGCCCAGGCGACCGCGGCCACCGAAATGGCCAAGGACGCCGCGGCAAAGGGACAGGCGAAGCTCGACGAGGCCCAAGCCAAGAAGACAGCAGACGGCATGTTGCGCGACCTCGGTGCCGCCTTCTACTCCACCAAGACGGGCCGGAGCACCCCCTCCACGGAGGCCGACATGGACCGGCTGGTGCAAGCGTTGAAGGACCACGAATCCCAGCACGGGCCCTTGACCCTGGCGCCGGTGTCGGCGGCGGCCGCGCCCACCGCAGCGCGCACGGATGCGGCGAAGCCCCAGGAGCGGCCGCAGGCGGCGAACTCCGACTCGCCACCACCACCACCACCGTCCGAACCGACGGCGTAGCGGGCTCATCGTCTGCCCTGGCGGCCCGCCCTAAGGGTCAGTCCGCCCTGGGGAAACGGACCCCCGAACGGGTGCCACCGGGCCCGTGCCCCGAACTGCAGGAGCGGCACCGTGTAGAATGAATGCTTCGCCGCGGGGTGGAGCAGTCTGGTAGCTCGTCGGGCTCATAACCCGAAGGTCGGAGGTTCAAATCCTCCCCCCGCCACTCAGAATGCAGGTCAGGGCCGGTCCGAATGGCGCAGGCCTTTCTGCTGTCCGGCAAACCCGGCGTAGGTGTTCACGTCGCTTCGGCTGAGTTCACTTTGTGAAGTTCTGCTTCATGCTTCACAGCGTCGCTCCGGTTCCAGCGTTCTACTTTTGTAACACCGACTCCGGTACCTGGGCGACACTGGCTCCGGTACCTTCGCCGGCCAGGGAATCAGGGTGGCTCTCTCGATGAGCGACTCAGTGGTCTCGGGTCGCACATGCGGTCCACTCGAGGGCCACAACGCGACTGCATCAGATCCATCGTCCGCTATTCCAATTGAGATGAGACCGCCTCTACAATTCCGGTGTGCAGCGTCACCTGGTTGCACAGCAGCTGTTGGCCGCGATCTTGACGACGTCTACGGTCGCCGTCGTTCTCAACGTTGGGGCGTCCTCACCAGTCTCAGCAGCCGTGCCGGCTGGCACCCCTCTTTCTCTCGTCCAGCTCGGTGATTCGATCGCCTCGGGTGAGGGGACCCTCTACCAAGCGACGAATCCAGAAAAGCCGAATGGACAGCTGTATTTCTGCAAATCATCGAGCAATCCCTCAAGTGACTGCTATTCCTATCTGTTGGGCTACTACAACGGCTACTGGAAGAATTGGCCGTCCACTTCGCCCGGCACATGGACTCCTTCCGGTTCTCCTGCGTACCCCGAGTGTCATCAGTCGCCCGATGCCTATGGCCACATCGTCGCAGCGGCTTATGCTGCCAAGTTCACACAGCTCTCGTGTACCGGCGCCTCGTACCTCACTGGGATCACGGGGAGTGAAGAATTTTCGCAAGGAAGCGTCACCTCTTCGGCGTTCCTCAGCCCGTACACGGTTGGCGCGCCAACGGTTCCATCCGGTGGCGCCGCGTCCGTTCCAGCGCAGTTCGGGAACATCTCTGCGACCGGCGAACCGAGCAACCTGAATTCTGCCTACACGTCCGCAAACCCAAACGTGGTGCTGCTGACCCTCGGAGCAGATGATCTCAAGTTTGTCGACATTCTCACTGCCTGTATCGAATGGAACTACAATCCTGCAGACCCGCAGGCACTGTCTTCACGCGACCGCACTCGGTACAGCGGAGCGTTGCAGTGTTCGGCCGACAATGACGTCGATAAAAGAGGCCCCACGAGCTCGGACCATCCGAACGGCGTTATCCAGGACCTGTACACAAATCAGCTCACGACGCTTCACACACACCTCACGAACTTGCTCACGGCGATAGAGAAGGAGGGGCAACAGAAAGGGCAGAGCGGACCACCGAAAATCGTGATCACAAACTATCCGAACCCTTTGCCCAACAACCTTCCGCAGAAAAGCGGTAGCAGCTGGGCCTCTGATTACTGCCCGGATACCTTTCCGTTCTACAACGCCCAAGTTAACTACTTCTCTGAACTTGTCGATCAACTGAACACGGACATCGCCCAGTGGGTGAGCACCTACAAGAAGACGAGCGAATTCGGGGCCAACATTGGTTTCGTCAATATGGCCAAGTTGGACGCTGGGTACCAATGGTGTGACGACTTAGACGGAAACCTCAGCCCACGCTCGCATAGCCTCGAATACCGCGAGCCGTATGCCTACGGATTTGCGGTGAACGGTACGCCAGCCAGTCTGGCTAGCTACCCATCCCCAGCCATCTTCCACCCCACCATCACGGGGCAGCAACAGATCGCTGCCTGCGTCAAGCCTGCCGTGGACGACCTCTTGAGCAACCGTCCTTCGTCGGCGAGGTCCCGCTCTGTGCGGTTGCTGGCTCGGGGTCAGTACCAGACGTGGTCGACCGTGGATGGAAAACGGATCCTCGACAGCTGCTGAGAACCTGCGTACGCCGACCCTTGGCGTCCCCCGAAAATCCCACGATTCGAAATTGCTTGTCATCGACCACGATCCTTGTCATGGGCGGACTCACCCTAAAGCTCCCTCAACGGCCAAGAGGTGTGGGGTAGGGCGCCGCAGCTGGGCATGAAACGACGAGGCATCCATGCGCGGTTCGTGGCCCTGCCCGCGACGTGGCTGTCTCGCAAGCCCGAGCGGTCGCGCGATCCGCAACGTCGACATCGCTGCCGGAATGACGACCACCTGGCGTCCAGAGCCGATTGCCGATGTCGCCGCCGCAACTGTGTCTGATCTGCGCTCCTGCGTCCTGGACTGGTTCGTGAATATCCCCGACGTCGTACCGCTGGTCCGGGATCCTCGTATGCCGATCGAGCAGATCCGGCGCTGATTCCACTTTGTGTGCCGCGGGAATCGAGGCGACCCAAAGTGGCACACTTGGCTGGTACAGCGGGTCGCGGGGTGGGGGGAGGTTTGGATGAGAAGGAGCTTGGTGTCGTTGGTCGTCGGAACCGTGATGGCCGGCTCGCTCCTCCTGTTCGGTGCGGTGCCGTCGCCTGTCGTCGCGGGAGCCTCCTCGGATTCCTCCAGTCAGGGGATCACGGGGACGACCATCCGGGTCGGTGTCCCCTACGTCGACCTCTCGGCCGTCCGGAAGTACGGCATCACCCTCGACCACGGGAACTATCCCGACGCGTATAACGCGCTCATCGCCGACGTCAACGCACATGGGGGCATCGAAGGACGCAAGCTCGTACCGTTTCTGGTGGGAGTGAACCCTGTCGGCACAGCGCCGGCGGCGACGGCATGCACCCAACTGTCGGGAGACGACCACGTGTTCGTTGCCTTTGCTCCGCAGCAGCCAGACTGTTATCTCACGCGATACAACGTGCCGACGATCAATGGCAGTGCACAGGACGTGAGCACATCCGGTGGCACGCCAAATTTCACCTTGACGCCGCCACCCCTGGCCTACGACCCGGTGCAGTTGGGAGTTCTCGCGCGCCATGGCGTTTTCAGGGGCAAGAAGGTCGGTGTCTTCGCCGGTGGCGTCACGGATCAGCGTGAGCTCGAGGTCGTGCAGTCCGCGTTTAAGAAACTGCACGTGAACACGTCGGCGAGTGCTGTGGACTCGGCACCCACTGGGGACCAGTCGGCGATCAACCAGCAGGCAGAAGTGATCGCTCAGCGCTTCCGGGTGTCGGGCGTGAACGAGGTGGTCGCGGTGGGCAGCGGCTCCGTGATCTGGCCCGAGGCCTTGCAGGCTGCAACGAGCACCTTTGACCCTCCTTGGGTTGCTACGAACAGCGGCACAGTCAATACCGCTGTGATCGCCTCTTCGATCACGCCCACCTACCTCAAGAACCTGATCACTACGAGTCCGGTGCTCGACAACTACCAAACCTGGCACCAGTCAGCGAACCAGCATTGTTATCAGGTCGTCCGCAAGGCGTATCCCAATGACAAGGTCACTCCGCCCACCGAACCGATCACCGGCTCGGACCAGAGCTTCTTCGCGATCCAGGATGCTTGTGACAACCTCGCGTTGTTCACCGCGATTGCCAAGGGCGCCGGTAAGGACCTCACGCACGCCAGCTTCGTCAAGGCCGGTTACGCATTGCATGACTCAAACCTGCCGGGGTCGGCAGTACCTGTGTCCTTTGCTACGGGCCGCCCTTACCCGCTCGGCCCCGTCTACATCGGCCGATATGACGCCAGCAAGAACTCCGTGATGTACTCGTCGGCGTCGGACTGAGCAGGGCACCGACACAGCCACGTCCCACCAGGACACACAGGACACCTTGGTGCCGCCCGGACCCTATGCCGGCCAGCCATGACCTCACCGAGGGCCTCACCCGATTGGGTGTCGCAGTGGTGGGGTCGATGGTTGACGCCGGAGTCGGACCGAGGTCATGACAACACCCGGTAATTCGACAACAATGTCGAAGAGCACTACAAGAGAACTTCCTAAAGAACGAGGTCGGAGTGATTCGGGGAAAAGACTCGATGACAACCCTGCATCCCGAACGGGCGAGATTTCTCCGAACCGGCGATACTCAGGGAGGTCGAATCGACCCTGGGCTCCGAACTGATCGAAGCTCGAACCGAATGAGAGGAGAGTGACCATGGCCGTGGCGAACGACACCGTGCCGACCCTGCGCCATGCAGGGCAGTTCTTCATCGGCGGCGCATGGGCCGACGCGTCCTCGAAGGACACGATTCACGTGATCGACTCATCCAACGAACAGGTCTTCCTCTCGGTGGCCGAAGCGAAGGCCGCCGACATGGACAATGCGGTCGCGGCTGCCCGGCAGGCTTTCGACCTGGGTCCCTGGCCGAAGATGTCGCACAAGGAACGGGCCGGATACTTGCGCGCCATCGCCCAGGGGATCCGTGACCGGGGTGAAGAGCTGGGTCTGCTCTGGCCTCGCGAATCGGGCGTTCTCTATTCGGTCGCCCAGTACGCCTCCCACGGAGGCGCCGCCACGTTCGACTACTACGCAGGGCTGGCCGACACGTACCCGTTCGAGCAGCAAGCGACTCCGTCCATGGGCGATTTCGGGCTCCTGGTCCGTGAGCCGGTGGGAGTCGTCGGTGCGATCATCCCGTGGAACGCACCGCTGGGCCTGATCAGCAACAAAGTGGCGCCTGCCTTGATCGCGGGTTGTACCGTGATCTTGAAGTCCTCGCCCGAGGCGCCGGCCGAGGGGTACATCCTGGGGGAGATCGCGGAAGCGGTCGGGCTGCCACCGGGCGTCATCAACGTGGTCACCGCCGATCGGGAGGTGTCGGAGCTCCTGGTGCGGGATCCCCGGGTGGACAAAATCACCTTCACCGGGTCCACTGCCGCCGGACGGCGGATCGCATCCATCTGTGGTGAGCGGATCGCGCGGTGCACGCTAGAACTGGGTGGGAAGTCCGCCGCGGTGATCCTCGACGACATGGACATATCGACCGCGGCGGCGACGTTGGCTCGCGCCGAGTGCATGTTGACGGGTCAAGTCTGCTCGTCGCTCACCCGGATCGTCGTGCCGGAACGCCGGCACGACGAGATAGTCGAGGCGCTGGCCGACCTCTTCTCTCAGGTGCAGGTCGGCGACCCGTTCGAGTCCACCACCCAGATGGGTCCCCTCGTTGCCGAGCGGCAACGCGACCGGGTCGAGGGGTACATCGCCAAAGGGCAAGTGGAGGGGGCCACCTTGGTGACCGGAGGGAAGCGGCCGGAGCACCTCGAAAAGGGCTACTACATAGAGCCCACAGTCTTCGGCAAGGTGGACAATTCGTCGACCATTGCTCAGGAAGAGATCTTCGGCCCGGTCTTGAGCGTCATCCCGGCCCGCGACGAGGAGCAGGCCATAGAGATCGCAAACGACACGATTTACGGTCTCAATGCGTCCGTGTTCACGAAGGACATCGATCGCGCCCGGCAGGTCGCAGGTCGGCTGCGCTCGGGGACCGTCGGGCACAACGCGTTCCGCACCGACTTCGGCATCGCCTTTGGTGGGTTCAAGCAATCGGGCATCGGTCGCGAGGGCGGTACGGAAGGGCTCCTTCCTTTCCTCGAGACCAAGACGGTCATTTTGGAGGGCCCGCCATCCGGTTACGACGCGTAGGGAGTGCAGCGCCGCCCGAGCCCGCAGAATCCAACGAGAAGCCGACGGATTCTGATTTCACCGTCACCCGTCACGATCGAGATCAGGGTTGTGTCGGCCATATAGGCCCAGTTCCGGGGGGCCGGTTCAGGGCCACGGGCCTCTTCCCTCTGCGCGGCAGCGTGGAAGCCGCGAAGACGATCGACGTGGAGTGCCGGTGGACCGCTCCGGAGCCGGCCGCCTACTTCCCCGTGGCAGCGGGGACGGGGACGGGGACGGCCCTACGCGCGCCTGCGGAATCTGGCGCGGGTGCGGGCGGTGGTGAGCTGAAGACGACCGGTGGGAGCCGTGCGCGATGAGGAAGATCGAGCTTCGTGAACTGCTGGCCATAGAGGTCGCGGTGCGTCCGCCCGTCGATCTGGGCGACGGCCGCCGCTGCGTGACCTTCTCCGGCGGCCGCTTCTCGGGTCGCGGCGGTCTCTCGGGACGCGTCCTCGAGGGAGGCGTCGACTGGCAGCGGAGCCGCTCTGACGGGGTGTTGGAGATCGACGCGCACTACGCACTCGTGACCGACGCCGGAGAGTCGATCGAGGTGCGATCGACCGGTTT
>JBPYFR010000313.1:0-3288 GCA_051985685.1 Acidimicrobiales bacterium | reverse complement strand
ACCTCCAGCCACAGCGCGAACCGGGCCTTTTCGCTGAACAGCGCCGCCATGTCGGGCGGCGAGTAGCGCGGGATCACCGGGCGTCCTCGCGGACGCGGCCGGCCGTGCCCGCCGCGGCCTCGGCGATGTCGCGCCGCATCTGCACGCCGTCCCATTCGATCGGCGCCGCCGCGGCGTAGGCGTTGCTGCGCGCCTCGGCCAAGGTGGGCGCGACCGCCGTGACCCCGAGGACTCGCCCGCCCGCCGTGTGGAACGGACCGGCGGGGTCGAGGCGGCGCGTGCCCGCGTGGAAGACCGTCACGCCCGCCACGTCGGCCACCGACTCACCCGACGCGCGCAGCCCCCCGATGACCTCACCCGTCCGCGGGTCCTCGGGATAGCCCTGCGACGCCAGCACGACGCAGACGGCGGCGTCGCTCGTGAATGTGGGTGGCGCGACCTCGTGGAGCGCGCCGTTCGCCGCGGCCAGGAAGAGCTCGGTGGCGTCGGAGCCGAGAAGCGGCAGCACGACTTGTGCCTCGGGGTCGCCGAAGCGCACGTTGTACTCCAGGACCTTGGCACCGTCCGGGGTCAGCATCAGACCGGCGTAGAGCACGCCTCGATAGTCGATGCCGCGGCGGCGCAGCTCTTCGACGAGTGGCAGCACGACCGTGGCCATGAGCGCGTCGACGGTGTCCGGGCTGACCTGCGGCATCGGCGCGTACGCGCCCATGCCGCCGGTGTTCGGCCCCGTGTCGCCCTCGCCGATGCGCTTGAAGTCCTGCGCCGGGACCATCGGCACCGCGCGCGTCCCGTCACACAGCACGAGGAGGGAGCACTCCTCCCCCTCCAAGCCTTCTTCGATCACGACGGTGCGGCCGGCGTCGCCGAACGACGCGCCCGACAGCTTGGCCACCACGTCCGCGCGAGCCTCCTCCAGCGTGCGAGCCACCAAGACGCCCTTGCCGGCGGTCAGCCCGTCGGTCTTGATCACCCAGGGACCGGGCAGTGATTCGAGGAACGCCAGCGCGGCGTCGCGCTCGAGTGCATCGAAGGTAGCGAAGCGGGCCGTCGGGATGCCGGCCGCCCGCAACACCTCCTTCATGAAGGCCTTGGAACCTTCGAGCAGAGCCCCGTCGGCCCCGGGCCCCAAGACGGCGTGTCCCTCCGCCCGCAGGCGGTCGGCCAGCCCGCCCACCAACGGGGCCTCGGGGCCGATCACGTACAGGTCGGCCGCCACCTCCTCGACGGGCGCATCGGTGACGGTGATCGGCGCGGCCATGCCGGCGTTGCCCGGTGTGACCACGACGTCAGCCGTGCGTGCCAGCACGTGCGCGAGCGCGTGCTCGCGGCCTCCGCTCCCGACGACGCAGACCCTCACGCGGTGGCGAAGGAGACGGTCTGCTCACGGCCGGGGCCGACCCCGACCATGCGCACCGGCACGCCGATCTGCTCGGAGAGGAACGCAATGTACTGACGGGCGGCCTCGGGCATGTGGTCCGGCTCGGTCGCGGCGGAGAGGTCCGTCCGCCAGCCTGGGAGCTCCTCGTACACGGCGGCCGCCTTGTGGAAGGTGGACTGGTGGTAGGGCAAGTGGGTGTAGCGGATGCCGTCGGCCTCGTAGGCGACGCACACTTTCACCGTCTCGAAGGTGTCGAGCACGTCGAGCTTGGTCAGCGCGACCTCCGTGAGCGAGTTGAGCCGGACGGCCTGGCGCAGCATGACTGCATCGAACCAGCCGCACCGGCGTTTGCGGCCGGTGTTGGTCCCGAACTCGTGACCTCTTTCGACGAGCAGCTCTCCGACGTCGTTCTGCTGCTCGGTGACGAACGGGCCTGCACCGACCCGGGACACGTACGCCTTCGCGATGCCGATGACGCGCTCGATGTCCCGCGGGCCGAGGCCCGACCCGGTACAGGCCCCGCCGGCCACCGGATTGGAGGACGTGACGAAGGGGTAGGTCCCGTGGTCGAGATCGAGGAACGTCGCCTGGGCGCCTTCCAGCAAGACGCGACGTCCCGCGTTCATGGCGTCGTGGACCACGCCGACCGTGTCGCCCACCATGGGTTCTATGCGGGGCGCGTATTCACCCAGGTACCGGTCCGCGATGTCGGCCGCATTGAGCGGCAGGCGGTTGTACACCTTGGCCAGGACGGCGTTCTTCTCCTTGAGGACCACGTCCAGCTTCTGGCGGAAGATCTTGGGGTCGAAGAGGTCCTGGACGCGCAGTCCGACCCGCGCCGCCTTGTCGGCGTAGGCGGGCCCGATGCCCCGTTTGGTGGTGCCCAGCGCGTTCTTTCCCAGGTAGCGCTCGGTCACCCTGTCCAGCTCCTGGTGGTAGGGCATGATCAGGTGCGCGTTGCCGCTGACCACGAGCCGGCCGGTGTCGATCCCTCTCGCGGCGAGTCCGTCCAGCTCCTTGAGGAGGACAGACGGATCCACGACGACGCCGTTGCCGATGATCGGCGTGATGTGGTCGTAGAGGATCCCGCTCGGCACGAGCTGGAGCGCGAATTCCTCGCCGTCGACGACGATGGTGTGTCCTGCGTTGTGGCCGCCCTGGTAGCGCACCACCACATCCATCTCGCGAGCGAGGAGATCGGTCAGCTTGCCCTTTCCCTCGTCGCCCCACTGGGTCCCGACCACCACGGTTGCGGGCACGCGATTCTCCGTTCGCTCAGTCGCTTCGGATTACGCACCAGTGTATCCCTCCCTTTCCCGGGGACCCGCCGGTGTTGGCGCCGGGTCGGCAGGTCGGCGCCACCTCCGCGGACGGCTTACGGTGCGGGCCCCGTGTTCTCGAGACGCGCAGGCCAGCGTTCTCCGGGCCGCAGCGGCCGGCGCTTCTTTGGACACGGAGGGGGTGTGTCTCTCAAGACACGGAAGGGGTGTGTCTCTCAAGACACGGAGGGGGGGTGTCTCTCAAAACTATAAACAGGTTCGTAGATAGTTTTCAGAGACATACACGGTCCCTCTCTGCAACCGCCCAACCGAAACGGAGGGGGTGTGTCTCTCAGAACTATAAACAGGTTCGTAGATGGTTTCGGAGACATACCCGGTCGCCCGTCCCCCACGGCCGCTCGGCAACCGCCCAACCTAACCGAACCAGCGCCGCAACCTATGTGGACCATTTGCAGAGTCGTCCACGGACTCCGAGCCAGTACACCGACGACCGCACCCCCTGGATTTCGACTCAGCGGCCGGCCGCCTCCCGCGCCGCCTGCTCGACCCGGTTTCGGTATTCCTCCCACCACTGCGGGCCCACGTCCGGAACGCTGGCGTAGTCAGCCCGGTGTCCCACCGACCCGT
>JBPYFR010000312.1:0-6807 GCA_051985685.1 Acidimicrobiales bacterium | reverse complement strand
GTCGATGTCCTCCACCATGAGGTCCCATGGCACGATGCCGGGAGCCACATGGTCAGGATCGTGGCGGATGGTCAGGTGAGTCCCACCCCGCATCTCAAATGCCGCGAAATGCTCCGTCACGCTCACGGGACGCATCCCGACCTGCTCACAGAATCGCGCCGCCGCCGCCATGTCAGCTGTCCGAAGGAAGACGTGGCCCGTCCATACGGGCGGCCGAGCGTCAGCCGTGGCGGTCACGCCACGACCGTAGCTCTCGGTTGGAGCCGCGGCCATGGGAGCCGCCGACTTTTGCCGGATACAGGGGGCCTCCCGAATATGGCTCCCAGTCCAGTGTTCGGGGATAGTCGCAGAGCCGACAGGGTCAGCCCACCTGCGAACCGTCCGGCTCGTCTGCATGGGTGTGCCGGTCACTGCGTCTCGGCCGGTGTACACCCGCAAGCGCCACACTCCAGGACTGCGCTCCTCCATGTTGGCGGTGCCTGTCACGGTAGAGATACGTAGTCCAAATTTGTCCTCAGCTACGCAGTACAAGGTCAGAGGCGGTTTACATCATCCCGGCGATCTGGCGCCCACCGTCGACGTGGAGCACCTGCCCGTTCACGTACTGCGACGCGTCACTGCAGAGGAACACCACGACGTCAGCGATGTCGCGCGGCGTGCCGAGCCGCCGGGTCGGGTTCGCGTCGGCCAGCCGCTGCTGTACCTCCACGGGGACGTTGGCCGCGGCGGTTTCCGTGAGGACGAAGCCGGGTGCAATTGCGTTGGCCCGGATGCCGTCGCGGCCGTAGCGGACCGCGAGGTGGCGCGTGAGCTGGTTGAGCGCCGCCTTGGACACGCCGTAGGCGACCCGCGTGGACTCCCCGATGGTGCTCGTCCCTGACGAGATGGCCACGAGGGAGCCGCCTCCCCGCTGGACCAGGTGGGGAATGGCGTGGCGGGCGAGGAGCAGCGCGCCGCGGGTCGTCGTATCGAGCGCGCGCTCCCAGACTCCGAGGTCCACCCCGACGGCGTCGGTGTCGAGCCGCGGGTGGCTCCAGGCTGCGTTGTGGTCGACGCAGTCGATCCCGCCGAACGCCGCCACGGCAAGCTCGACGAATGCCGCGACCGACGCCTCGTCACGCACGTCGCACGGAGAGCCCACGGCCTGTCCGCCTGATCTCTCGACCTCGGACGCCACCGCTTCGGCGGCATCGAGCGCCACGTCGCCCACGGCCACGCAGGCTCCCTCCTCTGCCAGCCGCACGGCGGTGGCACGCCCGATGTCGGACGCGCCGCCGCTCACCAGCGCCACCTTCCCCCTGAGGAGGCCCACGTCAGTCCTTCCGGCCGCTGACGGCGAGGCTTATGCCCACGCCGATGATGGCGAGGCCGCCCGCGCCGCCCACCACGCGCAACCGGCGGGGTGACCTCCCGAACCACTCCCGGACCGATCCGGCGGCGAGCCCCCACGCGGAATCGCCCATCACGGCGATGACGACGTAGACAAGTCCGAGGAGCAGAAGTTGCGCGGGGACCGCCCCGGCGCCTCGGACCACGAAGGACGGGAGGAGTGCTGTGAAGAAGACGATCGTCTTAGGGTTCGAGGCGCCGATCAGCAGTCCTTGCCGTAAGGCGGCCGGCGTGGAGAGCGCACTCTCGGCCGCCAGATCCGTTTGCACCGAACCCCGCCGCAGAAACGCCCGTACACCGATGCACACCAGGTACGCCGCGCCGAGCAGCTTCATGACGTCAAAGACGGCGAGGGAGCGCTCGACGAGCAGCCCGATCCCGAACGCGACGAGCACGACCTGGAGGTAGGCGCCCACGGCGTTGCCGAAGACCGTCACAGCGGCGGTCCGGCGCCCGCGGGAGAACGCCTGCCCAACGATGAACATGACGCTGGGACCGGGTACGGCGACGATGACGAGGGACGCGAGCGCAAAAGTTCCCAGGTGAGCGAGGGTCATTCCCGCCATGGTAGGACGGCGCGAGGCCAAGGCCTCTCGCCCAACGGGGGTCACCTGAACGGGTCTCTCTTCGGCCTCCTCGGACGCGACCAGCCACGGCGATGCCCCCTACTCGGTTGCCAATTGGGCGCGCGTCGCAGCCACATGGCACCATCGGAACGTGCGGGTCCATCGAAGCTTCGCGTTCGTCGATGTCTCCGGGTTCACCGCGTTGACCCAGCTCGAGGGGGACGAGCACGCGGTCGACGTCCTGACCGCGTTCCGGGCCCTGCTCCGTGACATCTGCTCGCGACGTGGTGTCCGAATCGCCAAGTGGCTCGGTGACGGGGCGATGCTTGTCTGCGTCGAGACGCGGCCGCTGCTCGAGACGATCCTGGAGCTCCATCACGTCGTGACCGAGGTGTCAGGCCCCGTGGAGTCGGTTTCCATCCGTTCGGGAGTCACCTCGGGCGATGTGATCTTGATGGAGGGCGACGACTATGTCGGGCACTGCGTCAATGTGGCCGCACGGTTGTGCGACCTCGCTCAGGGCGGGGAGGCGTTGGCCGAGCCGTCCGTCCTCGGGCACCTGCCCAACTGGGGCGCCGCTCTGGCGGAATCCCATGTCACGCTGCGGGGTGTGGAGGAGCCGGTAGCCGCGGTGATCATCCGGATGGCACGTGCCGGCGAGGACGGCCATTACGACCCCATCTGCGGACTGCCCATGTCGCTCGACACGGCAGAGGAGATCGCCCACGACGTCCGCGGCGTGCCCGTGCTCTTCTGCTCATCGGGGTGCGTGGACACCTGGCGGCGCCGTCCGTCGAGAGGCCGGGGGGCGGGCGCGAGGGCAGGGGGCTGACGCAACCCAGAGACCGGGAGCGATTCGAGTCGATGCGATCCTCAGCCGCGGGAGCGCGTGTCAGCCGGGCAGGTGCACGGTCCCGTCCGCCCGCAGCTCCCAAGCGGGATTATGCGCCACCTCCCATGGATGGCCGTCGGGGTCGATGAAGACGCCGGTGTAGCCACCCCAGAACGCGGTGGCGCCCGCTCGTCCGATGGTCGCGCCCGCTGCTTCCGCCTCGGCGAGCACGGCGTCGACCTCCTGGGCTGAGGCGACGTTGTAGGCCAAGGTCACGCCGCCCCATCCGCCCGCATCCGTGACGGCGCTGTCCTCGGCGAGCCTGTCGCGGCCCCACAGGGCCACGATCATCCCGCCTGCTTGGAAGAACACGACGTCGCCGTCGGGGGACTGGCCCTTCCACCCGAGCGCCTCGTAGAAGGCGCGGGCCCGTGCGGTGTCGGCGACGCCCAAGGTGATCAGTGAGACACGGCTGTCCATACGGAGAGTCTTATCCCGTTCGGCGAGTTGAGATGCGAACAGGTGAGTAGTCGAGAGGCGCGACGAACACAGACGCGCTGGCGCGTGGGCAACGAGGACGTGTGGTCCAGAGGCTAGATGGGTCTGGGGAAGTTCCTTATTCCCAACGATCTCGTGAAACCCCGGATTCCGGTGAAGTTCCGTCCGTCGGGCGTTGCGAGCACGAGGTGGACGGTGTCGCCCTCGGACCTGGCTTCGTGGGCGAATTCGCCTTTGCGCCACTCGAACTCGATGCGTGCGTTGCGGTCGAGCGCCGCGCGGAGGGACGCCATGAACGCGCGGTCGACCTCGGGGGGCACCGCGCCAAGCACGGCACGGATCTCCCGCTGCTCCTTGCTCGTCATGGTGCCGAGGAACCCCGGATGTTCGACGGCGTCCTTGATCGACATCTCCGCCGTGACGTGCACCTTCGCCGCGGCGTAATTCACGGATCCCGGGGTGCCGACGGCGGCTTCGGTCGTGGCCTCAACGCGGGCAGATCCCGGCATCACGGCGTAGCATAGTGCAATGGCCATGTGGTGCTGCAATGGCTATGTCAAATGCCGAAAGGGCGAGGATCAGGAGAACGCGGGCGGAACGAAGATTTGGGACCTTCGGGTGGTTCCCCCTTCCAACGAGGGGTGCGACACTTCGTCGGTGGGGCCGCACCCTAGGGCTCGGACCGAGTAGGCGGCATGCTTCACGCGCCGCCCGTCGAGTTCGCCCGGAGCGGCGACGCGCACCTCGCCTACCAAGTCGCCGGCTCGGGTCCACCGGACATCGTGTACGTCGGCGGGTCCTTTGCCTCCACGCTCCAGTGGGATGAGTCAGCCCCGTCCCGCGCCTTCCGGCGCTTGGCGAGCTTCTCGCGTCTGATCACCTACGACCAGAGGGGCATGGGCTACTCCGATCCCGTCGATCCGTCTGCCGTCCCGAACGTCGACGACCTGGCGACTGATCTGGAGGCGGTTGTCGCCGCCGCCGGCGTCACCGAGCCAATCCTTTTGGGCACGCACAACGGGGCCGCAGTCGCCGCGGTGTATGCGACGCGACATCCGGTACTCCGACTGATCCTGTGCAACGGATGGGCCCGTATCCCCGTCGCACCTGACTACCCGATCGGGTTCGCCAACACTGTCCTCGACCAGTTCGAGGAGCGCTACCGGGAGGATTGGGGGCAGGGAAGGATCTCGAACTACTTCTCCAGACCCCGGCCCGAGGTGGAGGCCATGCGCGGCGAGCTCAGCGCAACCAGCCGCAACCAGGCCGTCATCCTGTTCCGAATGAACTGCGACCTCGACATCCGCCACGTCCTGCCGGCGATCGCGGTGCCGACGATGGTCATCCACCTGGAGGACAATCAAATGGTGCCCCCGACGTTCGGGCGGTATCTTGCCGAGTCGATCCCTGGCGCGCGGTTCGCCCTGGTAGCCGGCAACGACCAGATGTTCCTGCGCCATTACGCGGATCCGGTCATCGACGTGGTCGAGCGCTTCGTGACTGGGACCCGTTCCCCCTTCCTCGACCGGTTGACCACCACCATGCTCTACACGGACATCGTCGACTCCACCCCGATGGCGGCCGCGTTGGGCGACGAGAGATGGGGCGAGCTCATCGACTTGCACAACGCACGGGTGCGCCGCCACATGAAGAAGTGCGGCGGTCAGGAGGTCAAGTGCACGGGAGACGGGTTCCTGGTCGCCTTCGACGAGCCCGAAGCCGCCGTCCGCTGCGCGCTGGCCGCGACCGAGTCCATCGCCGGCCTGGGTCTCGACCTGCGGTCCGGCGTGCACGTGGGCGAGGTGATGCGGATGGGGAGCAACGACCTTTCGGGCCTGGCTGTGCACTTCGCCCAACGCCTCTGCGCCCGGGCAGACGGAGGCCAGGTGCTGGCGTCGGAGGCCGTGCGGGACGACTGCGCGGGTTCGGACCTCCGCTTCGAGGAGCGGGGCAAGGCCGAGCTCAAGGGGTTCCCCGGCGAGTGGGAGGTGTTCGAGGCCCGCCTGTAGCGGCCTGGTGGATCCTCGCGGTCAGCTGCCCCAGGGGCCGATCACGCGACGTAGAGCTGGCCGTCACCACCCTTGGCGATGGTCAGGCGAGTGAGCCCCGTGGCGGCGGGACCGAGTTCGACGGCGCCGGTTGTCCCGTTGAACTCAGAGCCGTGGCACGGGCAGACGAACAACTTGCCGGCCCTGTCGTACTGCACGGTGCAGCCCGCATGAGGACACACCGCGTCGAAGGCGAGGAAGGTACCCGCCTCCGGTTGGACGACCAGCGACGGATCCTGCGTGGACGGGTCGGTGAACGCGGCCGCGCCGCCGACCGGCACGTCGCTCGCAGCCCCGATCTTGGTTCCCGGGGGACGGGCGGGGGCGGCGGTGGTCGGTGCCGCCGGCGTGGTCGTGGTCGTGGCACCCGCCGAGGGGGGCGGGGCCGACGAGCCCCCGGTGCCCTGACCCAGGGTGGGGGTGCCGGCGGACGACGAGGATCCAGCCAGCCTGCCGATGCTGGCCGCCAGGCCGGCGCCGACGAGCGCCGCCGCAGAGGCGGCGACCGTGGCGGCACCCTTCAGAACGAGGGTGCGGCGGTCGACTTCGGACCGATCCATCTGTCGCGCCTCTTCCGCCCTCTGAAGCAAGTAGGGGCACGGCGCGGGTGCGCACGGCTCTCCGTCGCGCGCGGCGCACTTTCCCTGTTCGTAGTGCCCGCACGTCCGGCGGACGGCCGAGAACGGAATGGGCACGATCGCGACCGGTTCGGCTCCTGCTTCGCTGCGAGCCCGGTTCTGCAAGACCGCGTCAGCCGAGAGGACGCCGCCGGCCCCCGCCACGATCAGTGGTATCCAAGCGAAGACGAAGACGATGTCGGAGCCGGTGTAGTAGGGGCTCGAGTGAAAGCTGACCGTCAGGAACAGCATGAACGAGAGCAACAGGCCCCCCACCGCCGCGACACGCGCCCACAGCCCGGCCAGCGTGCCGAGACCGACGGCCACCTCCCCGAGGGCGATGAGCACACCGAGCGGAACCGCCACATGAGTGAGCGGGTGGATCAGGGCGTGGATCGGACTGCGGAGTGCCGCGCCGGCAAGTTGGGCCTGTATCGAGCCCGGGTTGGACGCGTCGAAGAAGCCGGGGTTGGCAAGCTTCTGCAGCCCCGCGAACACGAACGTGAACCCGAGGAACGCCCGCAACGGCAGGAGTGCCCACCCCGTGGAGAGGTGGGCCCGGGGCGGGGGGGCGAGCCACTGCGGGTCCCGCCAACGGTGGTCTGGCTGATCGGGCCGAACCGGCCCGCCGGGCCGGACCGGCTCGCGTTGACGACCCGGCTCGCGTTGACGGCCGGGCTGCTGCCGGACTGGAGAACTGGAGCTGACCAGGCGCCGAGAAGCACCGGTCGGTTGCTTCCCTCGTCGTTGGGTCGACATGTCCCTCCCGGTCTTCTTCTCACGGTCGGTACCCGATCTGGTCCGCCACGATGCTGCCACCTCAATTACCGAAGAAATACCACCTCAAGTCTCAAATG
>JBPYFR010000311.1:0-4330 GCA_051985685.1 Acidimicrobiales bacterium | reverse complement strand
GGACACCGTCCCGGACGGCAAGGGCGGCACCTCGCTGATCGAGGACGCCCAGCCGTACTTCGACGACTGCTCCACCCGCGACGCGGCCAGCCTGTCCGGGCAGAACATCGGTGACCTGCTCAACAACTCCGGCCTCTCGTGGGGCTGGTTCCAGGGCGGGTACCGGCCGACCACCAGCTTCGCCGCCGCGACGGGCGGCAGCCAGCCGACCAGCACGTTCATCCCGGACCAGTTCAAAGGCAAGTTCGCCCAGGCGCCGGCCTCCGACCAGGGGCTGTGCAACGCGGTCCACCCGGTTGGCGCGGCGTTCGGCGGCGTCGGCGGCACCGCGTCCGGCCCGAACAACTACGGCAACAAGGACGACTACATCGCCCACCACGAGCCGTTCAACTACTACGCCTCCACCGCGAACCCGCACCACCTTCCCCCGGCGTCGCTGGCCGCGGTTGGCACCGACACGCAGACCGTCACCGGTGGGACGCCTCAGTTCAACACCGCCAACCACCAGTACGACATGAGCGACTTCGACGCCCTGGTCGGCGCCATCGCCCACGGCTACCTGTCCCCCGACCACCTCCCCGCGGTCAGCTTCCTCAAGGCCGCCGGCTACCAGGACGGCCACGCGGCCTACTCCGACCCGATCGACGAGCAGCAGTTCATCGTCAACGAGATCAACAACTTGCAGCACACGCCGGACTGGTCCAGCACCGCCGTGGTCATCGCCTACGACGACTCCGACGGCTGGTACGACCATGTCTACAGCGGTGTGCACAACCCGTCCGACACCTCGTCCGTCGCCAACCCGCCCGGCCCGCAGGACTTCCTCACCGGCACCGGGCTGTGTGGCGACACCACCAAGCAGGCTCCACTCGCCGGAGAGAGTGGCCGCTGCGGCTACGGCCCACGCCTGCCGCTACTGATCATCTCCCCCTGGTCCAAGCACAACGCCATCGATCACACCCGCACCGACCAGTCCTCGATCATCAAGTTCGTCGAGGATAACTGGAAGCTGCCCCGCATCGCCGGGTCGTACGACGCCATCGCGGGACCGTTGAACAACCTGTTCGACTTCAATGAGCGCCACGGCGACAACGACACGTTGTATCTCGATCCGGTCACCGGCCAACCTTTCCGCGACTAACCCACACACCACAGTTCAGGAGACCTCACGCGGGTCTGCTGGAACCGGCGGGTTCCGGCAGGCCCGCGTCTGCCTTCCGGCGTCAGTGGTGATTTGCGGACCTCCCGGTCCGCTTCGGCCGCGTGCTACCCAGGAAAAGCGACGACATGCGTCGCATCACCCTCTTCGATCCAACCCGCCGCTGTACCGAGCGATGGGCTATTGACGCAGGTAGCTGCTGTTGCGGGGGTGGTGACCCGGGGGTACAAAACTTGCGGGTATTGGTCCGGCACTGTGCCACAAGCGACAGTGAACGGACACACGTCCGCGCGCGTGGTCGGCCACCGCGACCCGGCCTGGGCAAAAGATCAAGGAGGAGGCGTTGAGGGGCGACCACAGGCGGCTGGGCGACCGGATCCGCGTACCACCGGCGCGCGTGGATGTGGCTTCGGTCAACGCGGGCAAGCGAAGCGTCCTCGGCGTGCTTGTCGACGTCGTCGACTACGACGCGGCCGCCGAAGAGTTGCTTGCCGCCGCGCGCGAGCGCCGTCGGTTCACCTTCATCGCGTTGGCCGTGCACGGTGTGATGACCGGGGTACGGGATCGTACGCACAATGCCCGTCTGAACGCCTTCGACATCGTCGCCCCGGACGGACAGCCGGTGCGGTGGGCCTTGAACATTTTGTACGACGCCAAACTGTCCGATTGGGTGAGTGGGCCACACCTGGTCCTACGGGTTCTGCAACAGATGGCCGAGGAAGGGCTCGCGGTCTACCTGTACGGCTCGACACCGGAGATCCTCGACCAGCTGTCGGCGTCTCTGACGCGGACGTTTTCCAACCTGCGTATTGCCGGAAAGGAACCGTCGAAGTTTAGAGGCGCCGAGCCCGGGGAGGATGTGGCGATTGCCGAACGGATCATCGGTTCGGGCGCCAGCCTGGTCCTCGTCGGGCTCGGGTGTCCCCGGCAGGAGACGTTCACCCACGCGATGAGTCCGCTGTTGGATATGCCGATGATGGCCGTCGGTGCGGCCTTCGACTACCACGCTGGGCGCCTACGCCCGGCGCCGGTGTGGATGCAGCACCATGGCCTGGCGTGGTTGTACCGGTTGATTCTCGAACCGAGGCGGCTGTGGCGCCGCTACCTGGTGCTCAACGTCGAGTACCTGCTCAGGCTCATCGGTCAGAAGGCGCGGGTGTGGAAGCCCGACGTACCGGCACCCACGTACCAGCGCGCGGAATCCTTCCCGGTGTGATCGGCGTGAATGGAGGCTGCCCGGTGATGCCGACTGCCCGCGGCGGTCAGCCAAATGATGAGGGCATATGTGCGGAATAGCCGGAATGGTGCAAAACGGTGACGCCGGGGCTGTGAACCCTGAGCGGTTGCTGACGATGTGCCGTAGCCTCTGCCACCGAGGGCCAGACGATGAAGGGCTGTACGTCAAGACCAATGTCGGCCTGGCCATGC
Organism: Acidimicrobiales bacterium; assembly: GCA_051985685.1. Lineage (GTDB taxonomy): Bacteria > Actinomycetota > Acidimicrobiia > Acidimicrobiales > RAAP-2 > Bog-473. The sequence continues at coordinate 1,743 of JBPYFR010000311.1, read as the reverse complement.
GGCGGCTGGCCGTTGTCGACATCCTGAATGGCCGACAACCCGTGCACGACGAGGGCGGGACGATTCACGCCATCTTCAACGGCGAGATCTACAACCACAAAGAGCTGCGACGGCAGCTCGTGCGGCGCGGACACCGACTCGACTCGGCCAGCGACTCCGCCGTGATACCGCACCTGTACGAGGAGTATGGCGAAGACTTCGCGGCCCACCTCGAAGGAATGTTCGCCATCGCGCTTTGGGACGAGACAAGGCAGCAACTTGTGCTATGCCGGGACCGGGTGGGTATCAAACCGATATATTACGCGGTGACCGAGCATGGCTTGGTGTTCGGCTCGGAAATAAAGGCCATCCTCGCCGGGGGTGCGACCACCACCGTTGATCTGCAGGCGCTCACCTCCTACCTGTCGCTAATGTACGTTCCAGGTCCCAGGACCATATATTCGGAAATCCGCCGGCTGGAGCCCGCCAGCATCCTCGTGTGGCGCGACAGCGCATTCACCATCAAGCGCTACTGGGACTTGGCCCAGCTGCCCCAACGGCACGACCTCTCGGTGGCTCAGGCGAAGCAGAGGCTTCGGCAGCTCCTCGCTGAGAACGTAGAGCGACAGCTTATGGCCGACGTGCCCCTCGGGTTCTTCCTGAGTGGCGGGATCGATTCAAGTTCGGTCGTGTCCGCGGCTCGACAGGTTCGGCCGACCGCGGAACTCAAGACATTTACCGTCGGTTTCGCCGACCGCTCCTACGACGAACGGCGTGAAGCGGCGCAGGTCGCGCGCCATTTCCGCACCAATCACACCGCGTTGGTCGTCGAGCCACGGGCCGAGGATGTCGTCGACCGGATCTTGCCAAGCTTCGACGAGCCTTTCGCCGACCCTTCCATGGTGCCGACGTATTACCTCTGCGAATCTGCCCGGGATCAGGTGACCGTCGCGCTCAGTGGCGATGGCGGCGACGAACTCTTCGCCGGTTACCTGTCCTACCGAGCGGATAAACTCGCTCGTTATTACCGTCATCTGCCGCGTACGCTGACGGCCCGTCTCGCACCGTCGCTTCTTCGTTTTATGCCGGCATCGTCCTCCCGGGCCAGCTTCGATTTCAGGGCCAGACGTTTTGTCGAAAACGCTCTTGAGGACCCAGCCAAGAGTCATTACCTGTGGCGCGTAGTCTTTCGGGAGGCACACAAGGCAAGGCTGCTGCATCCTGATCTCTTCGCCACGCTCAGCGACGCGTACGAGACGCACGAGCCGCACTATGCGGCAGGCGCTTCCTTCGACCCCTTGACTTGCTTCCAGTACACCGACGCCAACGTGTATCTGGTCGACGATGTGCTGGTCAAGACGGACCGGCTGAGCATGGCCCACTCGCTGGAAGTACGGGTGCCGTTGCTGGCGACGCCGGTGGTCGAGTTCGCCTTCTCGTTGCCGGGTCACCTCAAAATGCCGGGTTATCAACCAAAGTGGCTGTTGCGCCAAGCGATGTCGGAGGTCCTGCCGCCCGACCTTGCCACGCTGCCGAAACGAGGTTTCAGCGCGCCTCTTCCGCGGTGGCTGCGCGGACTATTCCGCCCGCTCGTGGAGGAGTACCTGAGTAAGGAGGTGCTACGGCGGCAAGGCTATTTTCAGGTCGACGAGGTTCGCAAATGGGTGTCGCGCCACATGGCCGGAACCGCTGAGCATAGCCGCGAGATCTGGATTCTGTTGATGTTCAGCCTCTGGGCGGAAGAGCACAAGGCCTACCGGTAGC
>JBPYFR010000310.1:0-29554 GCA_051985685.1 Acidimicrobiales bacterium | reverse complement strand
CTCAGGCGACGAAGGTCGAAGTGTCGATGCGGGGTAGCCGCACCGGGCGGGCCGGGAAGCGTCGGACATGGAGCGTGCCAGCGGGCAGCGCCGGCCGCAGCCGGCTCCTGCTGTTGGGTGCCGTCGTCGCGTCCGTGGTGATCCTGGTCGCTTGGTTCCCCATGGGTTCCCTGGTGCACCAGGGTGCGGCACTCGCCGAAGCGAATGGACAGCTGGCCGCGCTCCACAGGGACGATGCTGCGCTGAACCAGGAGAAGAAGAGCTTGAGCGACCCGGCCGAGATCGGGCGGATCGCTCGTGCGCAGTACCAGCTCGTGAGCCCGGGACAGCAGGCGTACGAGGTGCTCCCACCGGCTGGAGGGTCGTCTGCGGACACCCCCTACTCGGGCGATCCGGGTTTGACGGGGCCGGTCGCTCCGTCGGCGGCCTCCGAGCTGCCACCGGGAGGCGCCACCACGACCACAACCACGACGACGGCACCACCTCGCTCGTCCTCCAAGGGCAAGCGAGCGGGTGATCCTCCGAGCTCTGGCATGCTGGCTCGCATGCTGCATGCTCTCGAATTCTGGCGTTGACGACGGCGCCGCAAACCGCCGACAACCGGAGGCCGAAGGACGAGGCCGCTCGTGCAGACGACGAGGCGCTCTTCACGTCGCTGCTTGGTCGGCCTCCCGCAGGGGACTTCAAGGTCGCCGTGCGCCGCCCCGACGGCCAGCCCATGGTGATAGAGAACGCGCCCCTGCTCCGCGACGGCACACCAATGCCGACCAGGTACTGGCTGGTCGATCCCGACCTCCGGGCTCGCGTCGACCGTGTCGAGGCTGCGGGTGGCGTCCGGCAGGCCGAAGCCCAGGTCGATGAACGGCAGCTCGCGGAGTCTCACCGACGCTACGCGGTTGAGCGCGATGCGCTGCTACCAGCGGATTGGACCGGGCCACGCCCGAGCGGCGGAGTCGGTGGGACGCGTCAGGGGGTCAAGTGCCTCCATGCCCATCTCGCCTGGTGGCTGGCGGGCGGGGACGACCCGGTCGGTGCCTGGGTAGCAGATCGACTCAGGCTCTCGCGAGAAGGATAACGCTTGCCCCGCGCCAGCAACTCCGCGCGCGCCGGCATTGTCCATCGCGGTGCCCCGATGTTCTTTGAGTTCGGTTTCAGACTTCATGACACCATTGGTGCTCGCATTCGACCAAGAACTGTGATCACGCCCCACGCGACCGGTACGACGCAATGAGCATGCGAAACGAGGACGAGGGCTCGACCAAGGAGGAGCTTCAGCGACAGCTCGCCACGGCCGAGGATGCCCTCGACAACGTGCAGCGTCGACGGACGGCCGAAAACCGAGCGGCTTTCGAAGAAGTTCGAAGGCTCGAACATGTTCAGCGCAGACTCGAGGGTCTCCTCACCGTGACGAACGCGGAGCTTCAGGCAACGCTGAACACCAAGACTTTCCGATACACGACGAAGCTACGTCACCTTTACGGACGACTTCGGAGGCGCCCGACAGCTGGAGAGCCGCTTCCAGCGGGGCCCATATTCCCACCGGACGGTACGTACGAGACTTGGATCGAGCTCTTCGACACGATCGATGACGGCCTACGGCACCGAATCGATGCCAGAGTGCGTTCACTGGTGCAACGACCGAAGATATCGGTGATCATGCCCGTCTACGATCCGCCCCTCGACATGTTGCGTGCAGCGATCGATTCGGTCCGCAACCAGATCTATCCGGACTGGGAGCTCTGCATCGCCGACGATTGTTCATCCGATCCGCGGGTCGTCCCACTCCTGCGTGAGTACGCTGCCGCTGATCAGCGGATCAAGGTCCTCGCTCGAGAGGAAAATGGTCACATCTCAGCCGCGTCGAACACAGCACTGTCCATGGCCACCGGTGAATGGGTGACATCACTCGACCACGACGATCTCTTGGTCGAACATGCACTGGCGATTGTGGCGTTCACGCTTTCGACCCATCCAGAGACGTGCGTTGTGTACGCTGACGAGGATCACCTCGACGAGAAGGGCCGACGCTACGATCCGTTCTTCAAGCCTGACTTTGATCCCCTTCTCCTTCTTGGTCAGAATTGCCTTCTTCACTTAACCGTGTCCCGTAAGGATCTTGTTGATCGCGTCGGGGGGTACCGAGTGGGGTACGAAGGGAGCCAGGATTGGGATCTGGCTCTGCGCGTCACTGAGATGGTGAGGCCTGAGCAAGTGGTGCACATTCCCCACGTGCTTTACCATTGGCGAGCTCATAAGGCGTCAACGGCCTCAGGGATTTCAGCCAAACCCTATGCCGTTGGTGCGGGACAGCAGGCAGTAATCGATCATCTGAAGCGAAAGGGTCAATCTGCCCGCGTCTCGGTAATAAACATATTTGGACACAACCGCGTGTCCTGGGATCTGCCGGTTCCGAGTCCCCGTGTGACCATCATTGTGCCGACGAGGGACGGGCACGGGTTGCAACGGTGTCTCGACAGCATCTATATACGGACGACGTATCCCAACTTCGAAGTGGTTGTCGTCGACCTTTCCAGTCGCACCTTCTCGACCCTTCATCGCCTGCAGGGATATGACGATCGGGTCACCATCATCCGCGATGAGAATCCGTTCAATATTGCAGCTATGAGTAATCGTGCTGTGGAGCGGACCTTTGGTGAGGTCATATGTCTTTTGAAAGACGACACCGAGGTGATATCGGGAGACTGGCTCAATGAGATGGTGGGTCAACTCCTCCAGCCCGGCATCGGGGCAGTTGGTGCCAAGCTCTATTACGGCGACTTTCGTATCCAGCACGCTGGATTCATTCTTGGGATCGGTGGCATCGCTGGAAGCTCGCACCGAAACGCGGACCGGCTCTCGGTCGGTTACGCGGGTCACCTGCTTCTTGCCCACCGTATGTCAGCGGTTACTGCGGCCTGCATGGTCGTGCGGCGGAATGCGTGGCGAGAAGTCCACGGCATGGACGAGGAGAATGTGCCGGACGTCTTCAACGATGTGGATTTCTGTCTCCGCCTTCGTGAACAAGGATGGGATACCGTGTGGACGCCCTATGCGGAGTTGTTCAACCACGAGTCGGCAACGTCTGGTCCCAACAACGGTAGGTTGAGCGCGAACGCCTCCTTACGTGAGACCGACTACATGGAAGCTCGCTGGAGTCTCGACGGGCTCCTTAGAGACCCTTACTACAACCCAAATCTCTCGCTCGATGCCGAGGACTTCTCATTGGCTTGGCCACCACGTGCTTCCTACGATCAATAGACCTTGCTTTCGACCAAGAACAGCAGCGACATAAATGAGAACGGCGGGGGCATAAAATTGATTCGCAGTGATGAGGGAGCTTTGGTCGGTTTCTCCCTCGTGGCTGTCACGACAGCTAGTGAAGAAGAGAGCTCGCATTGAGTGCCAAGAGCGCCATGGGAAAGGTTGTTCGACGAATAGCTTCACCCATTACAAGGAGGGTGAACGGTCGAATCGATGGCCGTGCCGAGGAGCTTCACCAGGAAGTCGCGACATTTCGCGACACCATCGGTGCTCGTATGGAGGCCCTTAGCGCGGACATCGAGACGCTCAACCAGTATCTACCTTTGGTTGTGAACGTTATCGAATCTCAGAACGCGTCGAGGCGAGAGGTAGAGCGCCAGCTTCGGGCCTGCCTCTCACGCGTTGACGCGCTCGCGACGGGTGCCGTCGGACACGAAGAAGCCATCATCGAGATACGGGATCGTATTGAGTTTGTCCGCAAAGAACTCCTCCAACAAGGGTACGCGAGAGAACTCGAAGCCGATCGGCGCGAGCCACAGCAGCGAATGGCTGGCGAATCCGACCGCCCGTGACCTTGCCGGTCGACAATGCCATGAAGACCGTATCGGTTGTCATCAACACATTCAATCGACGAGAGAGCCTCGAGCGAGCCCTGCGGTCGCTCGAATGGCTCGATTATCCGAACTTCGAAGTTGTCGTCGTCAACGGTCCCTCGACCGATGGGACACAGGACTTCTTGGGAGGGATGAGGGACCGGATCAAAGTGGGGGAGTGCGCGAATCGAAACCTCTCTGAGTCCCGGAACATTGGCATCAGGATGGCGAGCGGAGAGATCGTCGCCTTCATGGACGACGACGCATATCCCGACCCTTCTTGGCTGGATCCGCTCGCCGAGGCCTTCGAACGGGTCGAGACGGCAGCCGCCGGCGGACCTGTGATCGACCACACCGGTTACGGGTACCAGGTGTGGCACTCGAGAGCCGACAGATTCGGAAATTGGTGGGACGATTTCCCACCCTGCGTCAATCCGACCGACCTGCTTGCTTTTCCTTATTCCCGTCAATTCACTTACACCATAGGGACGAACAGCGCATTCCGACGAGACATCCTGGTGCAACTCGGTGGCTTCGACGAGGAGTTCGAGTACTACCTCGAGGAAACGGATCTGTGCTGCCGTATCACGGACGCTGGCTTCGTGGTTGCGGCGCTCGATACAGGATTCGTGTACCACAAGTTCCTACCCAGCGACATCCGTGACCGACACGATGTCGTCAAGGACTGGTACCAGATTTTGAAGAGCCGCTTCTATTTCGGTTTGAAGCACGGGTCGAGGGTGTCCTCGTATGCCGATGTGTGCTCCGAACAGGCCAAATTCGTCGAAAAGATCCGTGCCAACGTGAACTTGAACTTCGATGCGGGTGTTCACGATCGAGCGACCCGGGACAAATTCGAAAACGACGTCACATCTGCCGCCGATCGTGCCCTCCAACTCTTCTCGTCGGGTCGAACGAAAGAGCGCCCGCCTGAGTGGTTTGGTGCGGGCGAGACACCGTTCCTTCGCTACCACACCCGGCGTCCGCGCCGGCACAAACTGCATGTGTGCTTCTTGTCGCAGGAGTATCCCCCTGAACCCGTCAATGGCATCGGGCGTGTCGTACATGCACTGGCGACGGGCATGGCCGCCAGAGGGCACGTTGTCCGCGTCCTCACCAGAGGCAAGGAGCACCCTCGCGTGGACCTGGAGGACGACGTCTGGGTCCACCGGGTCGTGTCGGAAGAGTCGGCTCCCGTTCCCGATGGCCTTGGGGTTCCGGAGCACATCTGGAGTTACTCCGCGACCTTGCTCAAGGAGCTGCACAGAATCGAGGGGCTGCGCCCGATCGATCTGGTGCAGGGCCCCAACTGGGACTCGGAGGGGGTCGCCGTCGTAGCGGAGGGACACTTCCGATACGTGGTCGGCCTCTACACTCCGCTCCGGAGCGTGCTGCGATCGGATCCGTCGATGCGGCATCAGGCCGAGTCGAGCGGTGATCTGTTCACTCAGCTCATCGACACGGAGACCTACGTGTATCGGGAGGCTGAGGGCTATCTCGCCTGCGGTCCCGCCATCGTGCAAGAGATAGAGGACGAATACAGGGTGTCCCTTTCTCGAAACCCTCTGGGCTTGGTTCCCCATGGACTCGCCGACACGTCAAAGGGAGTCTCGGTGGAGAACTCGAGCCACCGTCGTGTGATTCTTCTTTTCGTCGGCCGACTCGAGGCGCGCAAGGGAATCGACACCCTGCTTGAGGCCGCGCTGTTGTTGAATTACTCTCGAGCCGACTTCGAACTGCGCATCGTGGGCGATGACACCTTGATGGCTTCGTCGGGACTCACGTATCGCCATGAGTTCGAAAGAGACCATCCTGAACTCGGAGACCAGGTCAGGTTCCTTGGGCGCGTCGACGATCAGGCGCTCGCAGAGGAGTACATGGCATGTGACATCTTCGTCGCGCCGTCGCGTTTTGAGTCGTTCGGTCTCAACCTTCTGGAGGCAATGATGTTCGGCAAGCCAGTGGTCTGCGCAGATGTCGGAGGCATGAGGGAGATCGTCGAGAATGGTGTTTCCGGTCTTCTGGTCCCGCCGGAGAATCCCTCGGCGCTGGCGCAGGTTCTGATTGACCTCCTCGGCTCGTCACGGCGAAGAGCCGAGCTGGGTGATCGCGGGCGTGACGTCTATCAGGCCCGGTTTACTCTCGACCGTATGGCCGAAGATGCGGAAAGCTTCTATCAGCGCCTTGTGGCGCATCGTGACCCGCACGGCACGTCGGCCCGAGCTCGTGAGGATAATGAAGTCGGCCTCTCATAGACGGTGGATACGTAACTGGGGGCAAGTCAGCAAACGTCTGAAAGATGCGGTCGCGACGGTGAGTCTTGTCAGTCCTTCTGCGTAGTCGTTCCGCTCCCGTCCGGCTTGCGTACGGCGATGTGGACACCGCTGGCGACCGGTTTGAGCTCATCATGGTTCATCATTTCGTCGAAGTCTCGGAAATCGGCATGCAAGCGGTCGAGCTTCTCCGGGGCCAGTTTCTGTGTGAGTCCGGCCGCATCAAGAATCCAGGAAAGAGTGTGCGACAGTGGTCCGAACCAGTCGGCCGCAATGGTGTCGCAATCCTTGAAGAGCTCTTGGACGCCCCAGAGAGTCATATTGAAGAAGTGGAACGGGACTGCGTGCAGCGGTTGGAGAAAAGCAACCTCCGTGAGGAGGAGCCCGCCCGGCTTTGTGACCCGCACGAGCTCTTTGGCCGCAGTAAAGGGATCGGCGATATGCTCGAACACGGCCTGGCTGTGGACGATGTCAAAGCTGTCGTCGTTGAACGGCAACGCGTGGATGTCTCCGTAGACATCGGCGAGCTCGAACTTCACGAACTCGAAGTTCAGCTGATTCGGTTTGACTCGGCGGCGGTCACCTCCGCCGATCTCGAGTACCAGGTCGGAGGCGGTCGCGCGTGCTAAGTACGATTCGATGAACTCGCTGTAAGGGTTGCCGTAATTGATTGCTTCCGCCGGGTGGAACCCCTCGAACTCGGCTGGACCGTAGAGGACGAGCTCCTCGAAGAGCGCAACAGAACCGGTGGACTCGGAGGGCGCCGTGCCCCGAGTTGCGATGACCAACTCATGCCAGGTCGGAGCGACATCGGTGGCAGCAATCGTCGGCAGAGTAAACGAGCCTTCGGGGATGTAAAGGTCCGTCGACGACATGAGCGAGTTGTCGACGAAGACATCCACCAAGCCTCCATTCGGTTGGTTGCGGAGTCTGACGAGTGCGTCGGTGAAGACACCTGTGAACTTGCAGGTGTCGCCGACCTGTCCCTCGGAGTACACATGGAAGGGCGGAACCGGGTGCCATCTGGGCGAGCGGGAGATCTCGGGCGAATCGGCATGCACCCGTCGCTCACAGGTCGCAGTCGAAACGCTGGGCTCCTTAGGAGAAGACGAGATGGGGCGCTTCGCATGAAAGTCGAATTTGAACTGCGCGATCGTGGCCACGACCTGTTGGCAGCTGCCGCACGAGAGCTCGCCTTCCTTGAGTCGGCCGTCTGTTGATCGAACCAATGGGATGACGGTGAGTGTGCTTCGGCACCGAGGGCAGCACATCGTCGCGATCCAGTCGCGCGGGTCTTCGGGAACTCGTGCGTCAATCGGATGGTCCCGTGCCGGAACGACGGCTGATGCGTCTGTCACAAGACGAGCTTAGTTTATGCAGTTCAGTTGGCCTTCGGGACGATTGCCGCTCGACCTTGCCCGGTGCCGCGACGGAGGGGAACCACAACTGTGATACGCCGATGTAGTGCCGAACTCCGGCGGTGTTGCGGCGGTCGACTGTGGTACCAACTCCACGCGCCTTCTGGTGGTCGATGACGCTGGGGTGGAGAAGACGCGGCTGATGCGAATCACGAGACTGGGCGAAGGAGTGGATCGGACGCGCCGGATCCGGTCTGAGGCGATTGCTCGGACTATCGACGTCCTTCGGGAGTACAGGGCAATCGTTGCAGCCGAGCAGGTCGAACGCCTCCGTCTGGTCGCGACGTCGGCGGTGAGGGATGCATCGGACGGCGACAAGTTTCTGGAATCCGCCAAGGAGATCATGGGCGTACAGGCGGAGCTGCTGTCCGGAGAGGAAGAGGGCCGGCTCTCGTACCTCGGGGCAACCGACGAGCTGGCAGACGATGGGAGAACGTTCGTCGTCGTCGACATCGGAGGCGGTTCGACCGAAATAGTCCTCAGGCCGGAGCGCATCATCTTGACGCGCTCGATGGACATGGGATGTGTTCGTCTCACAGAACGATTCCTCCCCGGAGACCCACCACGTGAGGCCGAAATTTCGGCCGCTGTGGCAGCTATCGGTTCGGAGCTCGATCGAGCAGTCAGCGTCTTGCCTGCGCTCAAGACCTTGGGCCCACGCGACCAACTCGTTGGGTTGGCTGGCACCCTGTCCACGCTCGCGATGCTGAATTTGGATCTGGTCGAATACGATCGAACTCGTGTCCATCATGCAGTGTTGAGCAGGGTCGCGGTAGAGAATTGGTGCAGTATCCTTGCCACCGAACCGATGGCGATGCGGGCGAGACGGGCGAGTATTCCTGTGGGTCGCCGGGACGTGATCTTCGGAGGTGCCTTGATACTTCGTGAGGTAATGCGTCGGTTGGGAGTCAATGATTGTTTGGTCTCCGAGGCGGATATTCTTGACGGGCTCGTTCTGTCGCTGTTACGGGAGTCAGACGGGTTCGGCCGGTAAGCTGACGCGACTGATGTGGAGCAACGCTGTTTGAGTGATGTCGGTCTTTGCCACACCTCGAGTCGGGCTCCAAATCTCCATCGGTCCAAACCGACGGAGCTATGATCTCGTCGATGTTGGCGTCGGCGTCGCAGCGTGAAAGTGTGATCCGGTCCTACCTTTCTGGGCGCGAGCCCACCCCCTTGTCGAACCTGGTCGCGTCTGACGAGGACGTCGCAACACCCACGAACGAGCGGCCGGGCTTGTTCGGCTGCTCATCTCGCGCCATCAGGATCCAACAGGCCAATTGCCAGAGTGGAACTTCGAGGTTCGACTCTGGCGGAATCCTCTGACCGCGACTCCGTTCATGCCTGCGTTCCGGTCGCCCCTAAAGCCGACCGTTTCAATCATCGTCATCGGCTTCCGAGAAGCGCCGAGACTTCTGACTTGTCTTCACTCCGTTCACACTGAGGTGCATGGAGTCAGTTACGAAATTCGTTTGGTGTTGTGCGACCCGGTTGAAAGAGTCATTCGGGACCTGGGAAGAGAGGTTACGGGGGCACACATCAGCGCGTTTCGAGCAAATCTTGGCTTCGCCCGGGCTGTTAACTTTGCAGCTTCTCAATCTCGTGGCGACTTCCTGGTGCTTTTGAATGACGACTGCGTTGTGACCCGTGGTTGGCTCGAGGCTCTTCTTGACACGGCTGCACGCCACCCGCAGTGCGGGGTAGTCAGTTCGACCTATCTACACCCGGATGGCACGTTGCAGGAGGCTGGCAGCGTTCTCTTTTCGGATGGAAGTACAGGAGGTGTCGGTGACGGGATGCCGGCCGGTTATATGGAGTTTGAGCGCCGAGTCACGTACGGATCGGCTGGCTCAATTCTCATTCGGCGAAACGTCTGGGACTTAGTGGGTGGTATGCCTGAGCAGTACTATCCCGCCTACTACGAGGACATCGACTTCTGTCTGTCGGCTGCAGAAGCCGGCTGGGAAACCTGGTACCAGCCTGACTCGGTTGTCGTCCACCAACGATCAACCAGTACGAACCCAATGGTTCGATCGTTCCTCATGGCAACGGGCGCGGAACTCTTCAAAGAGCGATGGAAGGACCGCTTGCCATCGTTCCAACCGAGTGGCGAGGTTGAGCGAGCTGTGTGGCACGGAATGGGGTGCCCCATCCGTGTCCTGGTGATAGACGATCGGATTCCCGATCCGAGCAGGGGGGCTGGCTATGGGCGGATGCGTGACACACTCGCGATCCTTGCCCGGGAGTCCGATCTCTATGTGTCATTCCACGCATGCGTGTCCGACGGTGAAGCTCCGTTTCCAGTAAATGGGGTCAGGGTTGTGATCGATCTTGAGCAGCACCTGGCAATGAATGGAGTTGACTACGACGTAGTCATCATCTCCAGACCAAGCACGGTCAGACTGTGTCGACAGATCATCGACCGGAATCTTCCGCGTGCCACGAAGATTTATGACGCTGAGGCACTGTTTTCTCGACGGCTGGAAATGCAGCTGGAAAAGCAGGTTGAATGGTTTTCGCAAGGATCACGGAACCAGATTGAAGCTGAAGCGGCGGATATGAGAAGTCTGGAAGCATCGATCGTGTGTTGGGCTGATCGCGTCGTCTGCATCTCCACTCTCGAGGCTGACATAGTCCGTTCAATGACGGAGAAGCCGGTACATGTCGTCAGTCCTCGCCTCGAGCTGGCTCGGCCTACTGATGCCGAGCTCCATGAACGTTCCGGTATCGGCTTCGTGGCGGGATGGATGGCAGGTCCAGGCGCTCCCAACTCCGATGGCCTGCTGTGGTTCGTCCGGGAGGTGTTGCCCAAGGTGCGGGCCAGGCAACCAGAAGCCGTGTTGCGCGTCACAGGATTCAACCCTCCGAGTGACGTACGATGGATGGCCGGCCAACAGGTCGAGTTCGTCGGCGAGGTCGGGGATCTCCGATACTTCTACGAGACGATACGGGTGGCTATCTCTCCCACTCGTTTCGGAGCGGGTGTAAAGATCAAGTCCGTCGAAGCCGTTCAGTTCGCGGTTCCGCTGGTATGCACGTCGGAGGCAGCCAGCGGCTTGCCCTCCCTCCTTCGAGATGCGGTTTGGGTTGCCGACAACGCCGACGACTTTGCCGAAGCCGTCGCCGACCTGTTGACTGACGATCGCGCCTGGAACCGGATGCGTGATCGCTGCCTGGCGGCCACGTCTCCGAAGTCGGCTGAGGAGAACGGCATGGAGACCTGGACCTGGCCGGCTGTTGTCCGCGACTCCGCGATCGTGAAACAAGGAAACGTATGACCTATGGATGACCGTGACGAATCTGTGGAAGGCGCTACCGAACTTGCTTCGAAGGATTCGCGTGAGAAATGGGAGCTATTGGAGCGGATCGCCGACTTGGAGACCGAACTCGCTGAACGAATGGAGCGGGATCACATCCGTGAACTTGAGATAGCCGCTCTTCGCCATGAGCTTGAACTACGATTTGCCTACAACAGTTCGCTGGAGAAGGCCCTAGAGGAGGAGCGGAATCTCAACCGGATTACCGACCTGTTCGAGGTTGAACGCAGCCGCGCGGATCAAGCCGAGCAGCTCCTGGCCGCCGAACGAGCTCGGATTTCGTACAGAATCGCAAACCGGTTCCTGTCGCCGATCGGACGTGTCTCTCGTCGCCTCCACTAAGGACCTGTTCTGTCTGTCATGATCTCGTACGCACAGAACGGGGAGGACGTCGTTCTCGCTCGTGCTCTACCACAGCGGGTTGGTTTCTATGTCGACGTCGGTGCCGGTGACCCTTTCATAGCGTCTGTCACGAAGCACTTCTACGATCTGGGGTGGCACGGGATCAATCTGGAGCCGAGGCCATCAGCTCTAGCGAAGCTCGAGCTCCATCGGCCACGCGATCGAAATCTCGGCGTGGCTGTGGGTTCGGAGAACGGGACCACGAGCTTTTTTCTCGTTGAGGAAGACCCGGATCTTTCGACGACGGTCGAGTCCGACCGGGAATTACTCGTCGACCGCGGATACTCCACGTCGCTTCACTCAGTGGGCGTGCGGACACTGAGTGACGTTCTGGGCCAGTACGAAGTTGCGGATATTGACTTTCTCAAAATAGACGTGGAGGGGGCCGAGGCAGCTGTACTCGAGGGCCTTGACCTGGCCAGGTGGCGTCCTCGCGTCATCGTTGTCGAAGCAGTCGAGCCCTACAGTCATGTTCGAACTGATCATCTTTGGCGACATCGCCTGGAACAGGCCGGTTACCGGGCAGGTGGCTTTGATGGCATCAATCTCTTCTTCGGGCAGGCCGATGAGCCATCTGTGCTGAACAACCTTGCACCCGCTTCACCAATAGATGATTTCAAGACTGCCCGGGTTGCGGATCTCGAGCGTAATCATGATGAGGTCACTGCGTACGCGAGATCGCTCGAGGACGAACTTCGTCGCGTCCAGGACCGCAATGTCGCCGTGGCCGAGCGCGTTCGACAACTCGAGACCGCCCTCAGCCATGATGGCAATGAAGTAGTGGAGCCAACGACGAATCTTTCGCGGTCGGGTACGGGGCTGCCCGTCAAGGCGACGAATCATCTACGTCTAGCGATTCTTACCACTCCCTGTACCGGAGCAAGTTGGCTGTTGCGAGTGCTCGAGGATGTGTTGGAAGTCCCTGGTTTTTCTGTGGATCATCCTGGTGACGTTGCGTGGGAGTCCCTGCCTTCCCATATCCTCCTCGAAATTCCGCACCCTCGGACGCGTCTCTTGCAGACGCGGCTCGGAACGCAGGATTTCGTGGTGGTGAGCATCTCTCGTCACCCTTCGGAGACGCTGTTGTCGATTGCAGATCTCTCAGGAGCGGGCTCCTTTCCTGCCTCGCAGTCGTTTGACGTTGCCTGCCCGAGTGTCGCGGAAGTTCCTGGTTCCGGTTTCAGCGAGGACGAGTTTTTGGACTGGGCTACCTCGGACGCAGCACACCAGCTCCTCAGCATTACGTCTTCTTGGTGGGAACTACCCTCAACCGTACGTGTCCGTTTCGAGGACTTGGTCCTCAGGGCTGGTGAAGTCTGGTCGACGATCATCGAAGCCTCCGGATGGGAAGGACCCAGGCCCCCGATGCCGCGGCAGATTGACGGGATGGCGATGGACCTGAATCGGCACCGGTCAACGTCTTTGACCGAGAGGCTTCGCACTGGCGAAGGTTTGGACAGGGTCTACGAAGCCCATCGCGAGGTCTTCGAGATTCTCGGCTACGAGCCATAAAGTGTCACACCTCACGCTGGCTGAGCACTAGTAGCCGTCAGTGGCATTGACCGCTCGCCTCAAAGCTCCAGCACTGAGTCCGGCCGGGAAAACCGTCGCCGCAGTCGCGTGGCTCATTGTGGCCGCCTTTGCCTATCTTGCGTTCGCACTGGCTCACGGGACGAGCCTCGGTACGCAGGACATTCTCCAGACGTTCGGCCTCGGCGCGACGCCTGGCGTTACTCCTCACAATGCTTTTGCGAGTGATCAGATTCAGGAAATGATTCCGTGGGCAGCCCTGTCGTGGACGCAAGTCCACAGCGGGCACTTCCCTCTCTGGAATCCGTACAGCGGTTTTGGAATGCCGCTTTTGGGGAACTTCGTTTCCACCTCGTTTTCGCTTCCCATGTTGATCTCCTACCTGGGGCCCGAACGGTTGGTCTACACGATCGAGACCGTGGCAAAGATGCTCATCGCTGGAACGGGTGTGCTGTGGATGTGCCGGCGTCTGGGTCTGCAGCACCTCCCATCAGTCTTCGCGGCAACAACGTTCATGCTGAGCGGTGCGTTCACCGGTTGGCTGGGCTGGCCGATGAGCGGAACCGACGCCTGGCTCGGCTGGGTCGTTGGAGCAACAATCCTGATCGTCCGGAGTCCCGCCAACCGGACGCTTCACATGGCTGGGCTCGCGCTTGCCCTGGCGTTCACCGTGTATGCGGGGCATCCCGAAAGTCTGGTCATCGTCGTCCTCAGCACCACGTTGGTGGCCGTCTTCGCGCTGTTGGACCTCGCATTCACAACGAGAAGCGCAACCGCTTGCCTTCGCCCGCTCGCGACGCTCATCGGCAGCGCGGTGGGTGGGTTGGCGCTCTCGGCGCCTCTCCTTCTTCCCGGTCTACAGGTCCTTGGCCGGGCAGCACGTTCCAGTGTCGCGGGTTACCCTCTGCCGGCCAAGACATCGCTCAATCTGTTGTTCGCGTCCTACTCGGGCCTCCCAGTGAGTGGTAGTCAGTACTTCGGGCCAGCTGGCTATTACGAGACGGCGGCATATGTCGGAGCTATCGCTCTGGCATTGGCGGTGATCGGGCTCGTGGTATGGCGTTGGAACCTTACTGTGATCGGCTTCGCAGTGGCAGGGCTCCTCTGTGCGGCACTGACGTACTCTGCCCGTGTCTCTCGACTACTCGACAGTATCTCGGTCACCAAATCACTGCAGTGGACACGGGCGGTTGTTGTACTTGGTTTCTTCCTTGCTGTCCTTGCCGCGTTCGGATTACAAGCGCTCCTAACCCGCGGATCGGAGCGAACGACCAAGCTCACGCTGGCAGTGGTAAGCGTTCTTCTTTTAGGTTTCATCATCGGGCTCTACATCCACCATCTGAGCGCCCACCTTCCCGAGCCCGCGAACGGGATTCAAGCCCGAAGCTTCATCTGGCCATCGATCAGTGTGCTGGTTCTCTTGGGTTCAGCTGTTCTTCTGCTGCTCCCGACGACTCTGTCCCTGAAAGGGCTGGGCCCTACGACCAGGCTTGTCACAGCGAGTGTTGTCTTGTTCGTCGCGCAGTCAGCATTCCTCCTGACGGCCACACCGCATATTTGGTCGTCAAGCAACACCTTTCTTCCCTTGACGGCTGCACAGGCAACCCTTCAACGGGACGTGGGACCAGCGCGCGTGGGCTTTGCTCGTTGCCCTTCGGTACTGGTTTGGCCCAACCTGGGAGTCTTGACCGAGGCCAATGACGCGTACGCCTTGAGCGAGGCGACCGTCTACGACGGAACGGTGCCAAAGTCGTACTTCACGGCCTACTACGGTGAACTGCATCAACCGCTCCCCACCGACACGGGCTTCGGGCAATTCTGCCCGTCGATGAGTACCGCCTCTCTTGCCCGTCACTTCGGAGTGGGTTACGTCTTAGCCCAGGCAGGATCGCCGGCACCGCCGGGAGACGTGCTGGTGACCACGATCGCAGATGAAGACCTCTACCGCGTACCCGGAGGTGGTCTCGTCACCATCCAGCAAAGCGGTTCCCCTGCCGGCAGTGCGACAGCCAAGGTCTTGCCAAACTTGAGCAGCGATCCCGCGCGGATCAAACTGCGGGTCGCAACGAAAACCTCAAGCACGCTGTACATCCACGTCACCGATTTCCCGGGATGGACAGCGACGATCGACGGCGAACCACTCAAGCTCCAGAGATGGGGAGGTACGATGCTCGCCGCATCAGTGCCCGCCGGCAATCACACGATTGAGATCGCGTACAGTCCTAAAGCATTTACGATCGGTTTGATTCTTGCCGCAGTGGCGGCCGTATTCCTCAGTGCCATTACAGCATCGACCGTGTGGCGTACCCGTAAGAGAAGGACCAGCTTGGCGAGCCATGGCCGCATGTCCCCTGTTGCCAGTGTCGCTGAAGATGCTGACGCGGACAGAGCACCGAGTGGAGTCACAAGAAGTGTCATTTCCCCGCATGCATATTGACCGAAGAAGGATTTTGACAACGCCCAGTTGGGAGATTCGCGCCGGTCGAGCGACGGTGTCGGCGCGCTCCTGCCGTCGTCGAGAAATTCAGAGCACTCCCAACTCCTGCAGGGATTCGTGCACTCCGGTGGCAAACGCCTCCTTGGAGTAGGCCTGACTGGTCTCTCGCACGTGCGCGCTGAGCCCGGTTGAGCGGCGAGGATCGTTGAGCAATGCCGAGACGATGTCAGCACACTCCTCAATGGTGGAGAATGACGTGTCGCAATCCAGGACCTTGAGGACTTCTCGGGCAGCTCCCTCTCCGTATACGACGGGAATGCAGCCGAAACTCGCAGCCTCGACTGGCACGATCCCCGAGTGTTCGAGTTTTTCGGGAAACTCATCGGGTTCGATCCCGAACCCCGTAGAGTGAATCAAAAATGCCGATTGTTCGTACATCGAGGCCAGGTCATCACGAGCGATGTTGGGATGGATGGTGCAGTTAATCCCAGCGGTGAGTCTCTGTAGCTCGAGAAACCGGTTTCGGCTTGCGGGGCTTGGCTGAATCGAGCCGGCCAGAGCCAGGTCCACGCCCTCTGTACCTTGATCGACGATCCGCCGATAGGCCTCGATTGTGACGTCATGGCGCTTCTCGTGACCTTCGGCGAAGAACCGCCCGACCGCCAGGATCATCTTACGTTCAGGCCAGGGAAGACCAGCGGTTGAACCAGACCACGCCGCGCTCGCCCGAATCAACCGAATCGGGGGCGCCGTAAGTCCGTAGTGGCGGATCAGGCCGTTCACGTTCCGACGAACGAAATCCGAATACACCCAGATCTCGTCATATCCAGCCAGCCAAGCGCTCCCCTCCTCGACCAGCTCATCGGAGATCCAAAATGGGAATTGGATGTGATACACACTGCGCTTACCGAAGGCTGGTACCGGGGGGACGATCGCATCGCCGATCACGACGGAGAGGCGGCACTTGTGGCCGTCCAAGGACTGCCAAGGTGTGGCGCTCCCGACAACGCTCTCGAACCCGAAGGTCGCTTCGAGTTGGTGCATCCGGATCATGCTGTAGCGTTCAGGCGTCGTGACCACCAGGTTTGGTTTTGCTAGCGGGGAGAGGACCGAGGCCAATTCGAAGAGCATTCGTTGCCCGCTCCCAGGAACCAGCACGGACGGCCAGTACAACACGACTTGGTCGTGGCGCGGAGCACGATCGTCTGCGGGCGCATACTGGACGTGCTTCACATTGGCCGAGTCTGCCCCGCTTGGTGAGTGAGAACTTCTGAGTAGAACGTTCTGCCGGCCCCTCAGGAGGTCACCCCACTTCTTTACAAACCTGTCGCGGTTCATTTCCCACATGTTCGACAACTGCAGGGTTTGATCGGATGTCGTCTTGCCCTCTAGGTGGACGACGCGGGCAGAGGGATTGACCATGATCTTTCCGCATTGCGTCCACAGCTTCATGCAGAGATCGATGTCCTCGTAATAGACCGGCTCGTATTCGAAGCCGAAGCCCCCCACCCTCAGAAAATCAGACTTTCGCATCAAGAGGCACGCGGCCGAGCAGAAATCGACCTCGCTTGGTGTATCAAAGTGGTCGGGTCCCCAGATGGTTCCTTTTCCGATCTGAACGACATCTCCGGTAGGTAGCGCCATTCCTCCTACTTCCTGAACTCGTCCATCTGGATAGAGGAACATTGGTCCGACGGCAGCTACGTCCGGCGAATTCATGGTGATGCTGAGGGCCTCGATCCACCCGGGCTCTACGAAGCAATCGTTGTTGAGGAACGCGACGTACTCAGCCGTGGCACACTCACCTCCGATGTTATTGCCTTCGCCAAAAAATCGGTTCGCATCAACTTCGATCAAGGTGAAGTCGTGTCGCATGTGGCGGTTTCGTAGGATGGCCAACTCTCGTGAGTTTGAGCCATTGTCGACGACGATGATCTCGCGTAGAAGGTCGCTCTCTGCGCGACCCAACGCGTCAAGGCACTCGATAGTGGTCCCCGCTTGGTTGTAATTCAGGACGACGACCGAAACGTTCCTATAAAAGTGCGTTGACTCTGCAGTCAACGGGTTACTTGTGATTGTCGGGCTCAACCACAGTCCATCCGTGCGACCGAGAGAGAACCCTTGACAGTAGGCGAAGTGGTGCGGTGAGTCGCCAAGAACGTGACGTACGCATTTCAGAGATGACGCTTTGGGCATCTGCGACGTGCTCGGCGAGCACCTCGGCTCGCTTCTCTGCTTCCTTGAGCAGCGTCTCTTTCTCGGCAAGCTGCGCAGTGTACCGGCCGGCGGAGGTCGAAATCTTCGCTGAGAGCTCGTCGACGCGATCTATGAAATTCGCCATGATGTGCTCACGTTCGGTCCGCGCCGCGTCAACCTGTCTGATCAGTTCGGCTCTTGCCTCGGAAACGTCGATCTCAAGTCGAGCCGTTTGATCCTTGTAGACCTGAAGCGTACGGATGGACGCTTCTCGCTCGACGTTGGAACGTTCGATTAGCTTGCCAATGAGTGTCAATACCACGGGGGAGACGCGTTCGCCGCCGAGCAGTTGCCCGAATTCTGGATGTTCGCCAAGGAGATTCGAGAGGTTTCCAGTGAGCTGGGGAGGGCTTTGCAAGATCTCGACCAGCGTCGCTATGCGATCGTCCGCCGTCAGGGCCTGGGCCTCCGGGTCCGTTTCGCCCTGTGCCGTCATCGCTACCTCCGTTCGCCCTCGTGTTTCAGGCGTCGGCAAGGATCTGTTCGCTCCTCATGCCGAACCGAGCCTTCTCGCGCTGTGATCGTAGTGCGATCCGATCCGCCCAGATGCGCTTTTCAGCTTTGCATCAGGCGATCCATGCGGCCTGACCACCGCCTATCTATCCCCATAACCTGATCGTCTCCACTGATGTAGGCGGCTGACGCCTCGGCCGTTGGTTTGGCTGTTCCAAATCGCGAAACGTAGCTGAACACGAGTAACAGCGTCATTCGTCGCACCGCAATCCGGGGCCAGTTCAGGCCAACTACGGCGCCTGGTGCGAAAGTTCAGCACCTCGAGTCTGCCGCGGACGGACTTGGTTTCTCGCCCGGGTCCTAGGGGACCGGCGGATCGAGAGGGGGGTCGGGCCCGTCGGGGCGGAGCCGCACTTCCAGATTGGGCCTTGCAGTCCGGGAGGGCTGCCTGGCGCGTTGGCGCCCATGAACGCCGACCTGCCACGATGCGCGCATGCCGATCCCCGATCGCCTGCTCATGGGACCCGGTCCTTCGAATGCGTATCCAGAGGTCATGCAGGCCCTCGCCCGGCCCATCATCGGACACCTCGATCCGGAATTTATTGCCCTCCTCGATGAGACGAACGTCCGCTTGCGGCAAGTGTTCGCGACATCGAACGCGCTGACGCTGCCGGTCAGCGGGACCGGATCCGCGGGGATGGAAGCCGCGTTCGTGAACTTCGTCCGTCCCGGTGATCCGGTCGTCATCGGCGTCAACGGTGTGTTCGGTGAGCGGATGTCCGAGGTCGCAAGTCGCCTTGGCGCAGAGGTGTTTCGCGTCGATGCGTCATGGGGCGAACCACTCGACACCGAGCAGCTCCTGACTGCGCACCCGTCCCCAGTGATCATCGCACTGGTGCACGCTGAGACCTCAACCGGCGTGCGAAATGACGTCGCACCTCTCGGGCAAGCGAAGGGCGGCGCACTCCTTCTTGTGGACATGGTCACTTCATTGGGCGGCATCGACGTCGAAGTGGACGAGTGGCGGGTCGACATCGCCTACAGCGGCACACAGAAGTGCTTGGGCGTGCCACCGGGGCTCGCACCACTAACGATCTCGGAGCGGGCACGCGCCAGGGTCGTCGAACGCCCTTCTAGCTGGTACCTCGACCTCAATTTGTTGGCGCGGTATGTCCGAGACCAGCCGGAGGGGGGTCGCGTGTACCACCATACGGCCCCGGTGGCCATGGTGGCTGCCCTCCATGCGGGGCTCGGGGCACTCTTGGAAGAAGGAGTCGACGCGGTCAAGACGCGTCACGCCGAGTGCGGGCGGATGCTTCAGGACGGACTGGTCGAGCTCGAGCTCGAGTTGCTGGTCTCGGCCGATTATCGACTACCCCAATTGACCACGGTGAAGGTCCCTCCAAGGAAGGACGAGGCCGAGTGCAGGCACCGGCTGTTGTCGGAGTACGGCATCGAGATCGGGAGCGGTGCGGGCAAACTGGCTGGGCAAATCTGGAGGATCGGCTGCATGGGTCATACCGCGCGGCCTCGCAACGTGCTCACGCTGCTGGCGGCGCTGAAGGAGGTTCTTGGGCGATGAGCGCGGCCAGGGCGGTGCGTCACGCCCCCTTGGAGCTCCGAGGCAGGCGAGTCGTACTCCGTCCGCTCACTGAAGACGACTTTCCCGCGTGGCATGAGGTGCGGACTCGATGCGCCGACTGGCTCCTGCGCTGGGAGCCGCGTCCAAAGGGCGCGCCGGTCCCGTCGGAGGACCGCCCCAGCTTCGCCGCGCGGTGCGGCATCCGAGAACGCGAGCGCCACCTTGGAACTGGCTATGGGTTCGGCATCTTCGTCGGTGAGCGCTTCGCGGGGGAGGTGACCCTCTCGTCCATACAGCGCGGGCCATTCCAGAGTGCCTTTATCGGGTACTGGATCGACGAGGCCCTCGCCGGGCGTGGACTGGTTCCGGAAGCCGTGGTGGTGACGCTGCGGTTCGCGTTCGAGGCAATTTCGCTTCACCGCGTGGAGATCTCGATCATTCCGCGCAACCTGGCCAGCCGCCGGGTCGTCGAGAAGCTCGGCATCCGCGAAGAGGGGATTGCCCTGCGCTTCCTGGAGATCAACGGCGAATGGGAAGACCACGTGCGCTACGCCATCACGGCAGAGGAGTGGGCCCTGCGCGAGCCGACGCTCGTGGCCGAATGGATCGCCGGGTGAGGGTCAGCTGTCGGGAGCGCCGATCACCGAAGGAGAATGCCGGAAGAATTGCTCGACGTCGTGTTCATACGTGTACGAGGCCGGCGCCTTGCCCGATTGCCGACGCAGCCGAAGGGCGCGGATGAAGGATTGCACTGCGCCCGCGCTGGTCGTGTTGTACGTGAAGCCGGTGGCGGCGAACCGGCGTGTATCCACACCGCGTCCGTAGCGCAGCAGGTCCTCCAATTCCTCCGGAAGGTCGAAGAAACGCGCCAGGGGACGGAATTTCAGAAGAGTGACCGGAGAGAGCGGGAGCAGGTGGGTGCCGCAAAGGCTTGCCACCTCGCTCCACGGCAACCGTCCGTCCGCGGCCACGTTGTACAGGCCCGGGACGCCCCCCCGGGTGACGTGCAGTAGCGCGCGCACCACGTCGTCCTCCTCCACGAATTGGAGGAGCGGGTCGAACCCGAAGATGGCGGGGCACACTGGGCGAGACAGGTTCCGACTGATCGGAGTCGTGAGATGTGGGCCGAGCACGTTGGCGAATCGCAGCACGGTGACCTTCGTGCCGGGGTTGTCCTCCGAGAAGTCCTGGACCAGGCCTTCTGCCTCGACGAGCGCCCGCTCAACGCTGTTACGGACGGGGCTGGAGCGGACTGTGTCTTCCTGAAAGGTGTAGGGGTCGCTCGCAGCTGAACCGTAGACCAGCGTTGACGACTTCACGACGACATGTCGCACGGACGACCCCGCCGCACCTGCGGCCGCGAGAAGGTTCATGGTACCTATCACGTTGATCTCGTGCATCGCGCGCTTCGGCACCGTCGTTGAATTGGTGATCATGAAGGTGTGGAGGATCGTGTCCACCTGTGTCGCCTTCACGATTCGGTTGAGTATCGAGTAGTTCTGGTCGGACCTTACGAACTCGGCCCGTTCGAACGGCACCGAGGGTGAGTGGGTCCCGATCCCCAGGATCACGGCCGTATCTGAGTCTGTCTCGAGCGCCTGGATCATGCGCCCACCCCAGAAGGTGTCCGCGCCGGTGACCAGGATGCGCCGGCTCACGTCTTTTTCAGCCTCAGCCGAACCACACGCTTCGGCGGTCGCGCAACATGTCGTAGACGGCCTCCTGCAGTTGGGTCCGTATACTCTCGGACTCTTCCATGATCCCGCTCTTCGAGTAGCGGTCCTGGTCTGGCGGCACGTCGAAGTGGACGGGGTCCAACACTCGTAGTTTGAACTTCGCCGGGAACGGGATGACGACACCGAGCGGGCCCATGGTCAAGACGTTCGCGGTGACTGGGAAGTAGGGAACCCTGAGAGCCCTGGCCAGCGTGGGCAGCCGAAACACGATGGGCATGGCCTCCTCGGACCCGACGACGGCGATCGGGACGACGGGCACACCGGCGCGCATCGCGATTTCGACGAAGCCACCCCGACCGAACCGCCGAAGTTGATAGCGATCGGTGAACGATTTCGACGGACCCTTTGTGCCCTCCGGGAAGACCAGCGCGAGTTGGTGTTGCTCCTTGAGCAGGCGGTAGGCATTGGCGGGCCGGGCGGAGACGCCTCCGGCCCGTGCCCACAGGGTCCCGACGACGGGGACTGTCCGGAAGAAATAATCGGCCAGACCGTAGACAGCCCGTCCGAGCTCCTTCTCTATCCCGTGCATGATGACGGGTGCGTCCGAGGGGACAGCACCGGCGTGATTGGCGACAAGGAGCGCACCGCCTTCAGTCGGGATCTTCTCGAGCCCTCTCCATTCGGTGCGGAACCACTTGGAATAGACCGGCTCGTAAATTGTCCGAGCCAGCGCGCGGGTGCGATCCGATCTGCCCCATTCGTCAACGTCGGACAGCCGCGGATCGGCCAGGCGGTCGGAATCCTCAGCGGGAAGCCTGATCGGGACGACGGCCGTCGAGCGCTGCGCGGCGATTACCGGGCGACCGTCGGCCATCGGGCCATCGTACCGACCCCATCGGTCGGGTCGGGGGGGCCGGCGTGTGTCCTGTCAGGGCCGTCCGGCCCCGATGAGACCACCGGTGAAGAGGGGGGAGTACGAGACCGTCGAGCCGGTGAACGGAGCCTGTATCACCGTGTTGGCGCCGTAGGGCCCCGAGCCGGTGTACATGACGACGTGGTCCACCAGGCTGTCGCCGTCGAGGTTGAGGTAGAAGAGCAGGTCGCCAGGTTGTAAGGCGTCCAGGGACACGTGGTGGATGGACGGCCACTCGGCCTCCGTCGTCCGCGGAATGAAGACTCCGGCCTGGGCCCATGCCCACTGGACAAGGCCGGAGCAGTCAAAACCGACGCCGGCCGCCTCGCCGCCGAAGATATAGGGCACACCGAGCTGGGATTCGGCCGCCCGTACCGCCGTCATCCCACCGCCGCTGCCCGAGCTAGTCCCGCCGATGGGACCGGTCGCGACCGGCCCGCCCGGCGCGCTTGCGGCCTGGTTGGCCGCGTTGGTGGCGGCGGCACCGCTGGCCGATCCGCCGACCGCCCCGGCGACAGTTGCCGCGGTGGCGGCGGCGGCCTCAGCCTTCTGAGCCTGCTGCGTTTGCTGTTGGCTAGAGGCACGCGCCGCGGCTGCAGCCTGCTGCTGCGCTTCTTCCACTGCAGCCTGCGCGACCTCTTGCGCGAGCTGTCCCTGAGCCTGGGCCAGAGTGGCATTGGTCGCCGCCGCCGCCTGTTCGTTCGCGGTAGCCAGCGACTGGGCTTGCGCGGCGGCCGCTTGGGCCTGAGCGGCCGCGGACTGCTTTTGTACCTCTTGTGCCTCCAGACTCGCCTCTGAGCGTTGCAGCGCAGCCGCCGTCTTGGTCAGATCGCCGACAATCTGGTCGATGTACTGCTTCCGGGCCAGGGATTGGTTCGCAGTCGAATCGAATGTCGATGCGATGCCGGTCACGGGAATGCCAAAGACGTAGGCCGCAACGGCGTCGTGTGCCACCAGTCGCTTGTAGACCTGGATCTGCGATCGGGTGCGGACGATAGTGGCGTCCAGGGACTTGATCGCGGCTTGCGCGTTCTGAAGGTCCTGCACGGCGGTGTTGTAGCGGTCGTCGAGGATCGACACCTGCTGCTCCTCCTGAGCCAGCGTCGCCTCGATCTGGCTCACTTGGGACTGGGTCGCATCGATTTGGGACTGATTCGGAGCGGGTCCGGGAACGGTCGTAGGGGGAGCCGCGGACGCAGGCACCGCGAACCAAGGCAGCGTGACAGCGACGAGTCCCGCGACGAGCGCGGCGCGACCCATAGCCGACCGGGCGCTGAAGCGAGCAGCGCCCCGACAGTGCCCTGCACGCACATCGCAAATCGTAATGGCTGCATGGTCGCGAATTGGGCATACCTGCACGTCGTAAGTGGTTGCGTTCGCGTCTTGTTCACGCGTTGACGCGCGGTGCTTCACAATCGTGCCTAGCCGGTCCATGTTCGTGCCTGGCCGGTCCATGTTCGTGCCTGGCCGGTCCACGTTCGTGCCTGGCCGGTCCATGTTCGAACGTGATTGACCCCGGCGGCACCCCCCCATATCGTGCCGCCGTGGACAGTGTTGTGTCGGTTGCCGGGGGTCGAGTGAGAGGTGTCCGGCGCGGCGACCTTTGGGCCTTCTCGGGGATCCCCTACGCGCGGGCGCCGGTCGGGGAGCTGAGGTGGCGTCCTCCGCTCAGCCCCGAACCCTGGGACGGGGTGCGCGATGCCTCCACCTTTGGCCCGATCGCCCCACAACCGCCCGCGGTCCCCGGCATCACCAGTCCATCCGACCCTGCCGCAACAGAGCCGCAGAGCGAAGACTGCCTCTCTCTGAACGTGTGGACGTCAGAGGTCCCTGAGACACCGGCGACCCAGCCCGGCTCCGGAAGACCGGTCATGGTCTGGATCCATGGGGGCGGCTTCACCTCGGGCAGCGGCTCGGTGTTCCTGTATCGGGGCGGGTCTCTGGTCCGACGCGGTGATGTCGTCGTCGTCACGATCAATTACCGTCTCGGTGCTCTCGGCTTCCTGGGACACAGAGGGCTGAACGGCGGTGACGGCCTGGTCGGAAATTGGGGTCTACACGACCAAGTGGCCGCCTTGGAGTGGGTGCGCGACAACATCGCCGCGTTCGGAGGTGATCCCGCCAACGTGACCGTGTTCGGCGAATCAGCCGGAGCGTTCAGCGTCGCAGCAATGCTTGGCGTCCCCCAAGCCGGCGGGCTCTTCACGCGCGCGATCGTGCAGAGCGGCGGCGTGCATGTGCACAGCGTGGTGCAGGCCGAGCAGGCCGGCGAACGTCTGGTGTCGGTTCTCGGCGTGGCTCGGTGCGACCGGGCATCGCTGGCGGGTGTGCCTGCGACTGATCTCGTCGCCGCAACCACGGAGATGGCGGCACGGCGTCCCGATCCTGGCCTGGTCCCTCTCCCGTTCCTACCGGTAGTGGACGGGCACTTCCTTCCGCGCGATCCCCTGAGAGCGGTTGGACGGGCTACCGCAGGCATCGACTTGCTCATCGGCACGAACCGCGACGAGCTGACGCTCTTCGGTCTGAGCAATCCGGCTCTCCTTGCCCTCGACGACGCTGGCGTCCGTCGATGGCTACGGAACGCCGCACCAGACGTCCCGGCTGACGACCTCATCGAGGCATACTTCAAGGCGAGAAGCTCGCGTTCGGAGCCTGTCTCGCCTTCGGATATATGGGTGGCCGCAGGCACCGACATCGTCTTCCGTTGGCCGAGCTTCCAGCTTGCCGCGGCACAGGTGGCCGGGGGCGGCCGGGCGTTCATGTACCTCTTCGACTGGGAGTCGCCTGCCTTCGGCGGCATGTTGGGCTCGTGCCACGCGCTCGAGCTGCCCTTCGTGTTCGGGGCCGTCCATGCACCGGCTGTCCAAATGTTCTCGGGGAGCGGACCCGTGGTCGAGTTGTTGTCGAGGCAGATGCAGGATGCGTGGCTCGCTTTCGCAAGGACGGGCAGCCCGAGTCACGACGGCATCGGTGAGTGGCCCCGGTGGGATCCGGCGGTTCGAGGGACCATGGTTTTCGGCGCGCAGACGGGTGTGGTCAATGCCCCCAGGGACGAAGAGCTGTCGCCGTTTGAGCGTCATCGTCCTCTCGTATCCGAGTTGCTGGGTTAAGCGCAGAGCCGCAGCAACTGCATAAGATCGGTGAGTTCGACCTGTGGGACGGGGTCGACCGTCAGGTCATCCTCGTAGCGGGTCGTCGTTGGGTCAAAGATGGTGCCCGGGGGCGTAGCCCAATTGGCAGAGGCAGGGCGCTTAAACCGTCCCCAGTGAGGGTTCGACTCCCTCCGCCCCCACTGGCGCGCCGCATGGCTACCCGTCGCGGAGGGCAAGAACGAATGTCAGAGGGCCGGCCGGCCCCGACCGTTCCTGTCCCGTGGCACGGGCAGAGGTCAACATTTCCGTGCTCGGTCCGGTCGTGGTGGACGGCACGGCGCGTCAATTTCACCGTTCGGCCGCGCTTGAGCTCGTGGTGTACCTTGCGCTGCACCGGCGCACGGTCACATATGCAGAGTGGCCGGTCGCGATCTGGCCGGACCGGGAAGTGTCGCTCGCAACCGTCTATTCGACGGCGTCCGACGCACGGCGGGCACTAGGCCGGGCTGAGGATGGATCCGAGCATCTGCCGCGCCAGGGGGGCCACCTTCGGCTTGCCGGCTCTGTTGGCACGGACGTGCAACGATTCGAAACCCTGGCCTCGGCGGCCGATCCGCCCCGCTTCGTCAGGGCGATGCAGCTCATCCGGGGCCCACTCTTCGGTGGCCTGCGCCGCGCCGACTGGGCCGTCCTGGACGGGACCCAAGCCGCGGTCGAGAGCCTGATCGCTGAGACGGCTCTGCGCGGTGCGGAAGCGCTCCAGGGGCTGGGACGGGCTGCCGACGCCGAGTGGATCGTCCGCCGGGCTCTGGTGGTGAGCCCGTACGACGAGCGCCTCTACCGGGCACTCCTGCTCGCAACCGCGGCCCAGGGGAACCGGCTCGCCCTGCACGTCACGATGGGACAGTTGCTCACCTTGGCCGGTGACGTCGCCGGGTGGGGCGCTTCCGGGCGCGGACCGGAAACGAGGGCCCTGAGCTGCCTTCATCCCGAGACCGCGGACCTCTACCGGGAGCTGCTGAGGGGGTCGCCTGCAGTCAGTAGCACCCCTGTGAGGCTGTAGGGTTTCGTCCCGCCATGGCCAGGAGCTCCTCGGGTAAGTCAGTCGCACGCGCCGCCGCAACGGGTGGCGGCACGACCTATCGGGGCCAAATGCCGGTTAACTGGTACGCCGCACTCGTCATCATCGTCCTGATTGGCATCGGATCCATCGCTCTGGCCAAGTTCCACTACAACCAGGGTGCCGCCGCGGTCGAGCCCACCGTCAACACGACCTGGCACGCGGCGTTGGCCTTCGACATCTGCGGCACAATGCAGGCTCCGCTCGCGGCCTCGCAGCCGAGTACCACGAATGGCCTCACGACGACGGGGAGCGGCGTGGTGCAGGTTGCACCGAGGACGGCGAGCCAGTCGGGCAACAACGCCACCCTCGGCAAATTCGCCGAGGGCTACAGCGGGCTCACCTTGACCAATAGCTCGCTCAAGTACCCCGGGACGTCCGCTCCCGAATACCGGGACGGACAGAAGTGCGCGGCGGGGACCCCGGACGCGGGCAAGGTCGGAACCGTACAAGCGCGCTCGTGGGTCCTGTCGTCCACGACCGGGAGGAACGGTGAGCAGACCGAGGTGGGTGGTGCGACGACGAAACACCCTGCCGATTTGAAGTTCGCGAACCGCCAGCTGATCACGGTCGGTTTCGTTCCCGCCGGCGCGCCGCTGCCCAAACCCCCTGCCTCGACGATCACGGCATTGGTCCAGGTGCTCGCGGGCAACGGCCCGGTCGCGACCACCACGACGACCAGCCCGGCGGCGCCCACGACCACGACGAGCACCTCTGCGCCCACCACTACGACGACCAAGTAAATGAAGGCGGTGGTCCTCGTGGGCGGCGAGGGGACAAGGATGCGACCGCTGACCTTTTCCGCGCCCAAGCAGATGCTTCCCATCGTGGGGATCCCGATGATCCAGCGCGTGCTCGAGCACTTGGCGACCCATGGCGTGGGCGAGGCGGTGCTCTCACTGGGCTACCTTCCCGAGGCTTTCACGGAGGCGTATCCCGAAGGACGGGCAGCCGGCGTGCGGCTGATGTACGCCGTGGAGCCCGAGCCGCTCGACACGGCTGGTGCCGTCCGCTTCGCCGCCGACTTCGCTCACATCGACGAGACCTTCGTGGTGGTCAACGGCGACGTGTTGACCGACATGGATCTCACCGCCTTGATCGCGTTCCACCGGGCGCGACGGGCGGAGGGGACGATCGCGCTCCATCCTGTTCCCGACCCCTCCGCCTTCGGTGTGGTGCCCACCGACGCCAAGGGCCGGGTGCTCGCATTCGTGGAGAAGCCGCCACGTGAAGCGGCGCCGACGAACGAGATCAACGCAGGCACCTACGTGCTCGAGGCATCGGTGCTGAACCGGATCCCTCCGGGCGGACGGGTGTCGATTGAGCGTGAGACGTTTCCGGTCATGGCGCGTGAGGGAGGACTTTTTGCCTGCTCTGACGATGCCTACTGGCTGGACACCGGGACGCCGGCTGCCTACTTGGAGGCCAATTTCGATTACGTCGACGGTCGTCGCGGTTCGCTGGTCGAGCCAAATCTGGTCGACCGGGGCGACGGGGTCCTCGTCGAAGGCAAGAGCGGTCTCCGGGGTGACGTCCTTGGGCGATCGGTCGTCTTGGCGGGCTGCACCGTAGAGCCCACGGCTCGCATCGAGCACTGCATCATCGGCCGGGGCACTGTGATCTCGGCTGGCGCGCTCGTGACTGACTCGGTGTTGATGGACGGCTGCCACGTCGCGGCGGACGCCTCCGTGGCGGGATCGGTCATGGGCCCCCGCTCGATCGTCGGCCAGCGGGGTGACGTGCGACCCGTCTCCGTGCTCGCTGCCAACGCGGTCGTGTCCTCGGGCACCGTGGTCGACGGCGAGCGCGTGTCAGGCTAGAAAGACCGCGCATGCGGACGATGGTGACAGGCGGCGCCGGGTTCATCGGTTCCAATCTGGTGGACCGGCTTCTCGCCGAGGGTCACGAGGTCGACGTCGTCGACGACTTCTCAACGGGTTCGTTGGCGAACCTGGCCGACGCCCGCGCCGGGGCCGGGCGCGCCCTGACCATCCATCATCTCGACATCACCGCGCCCGCAGTCGTGGACCTCATGGCCCGCCGCCGCCCGGAGTTGGTCTTCCACCTCGCCGCGCAGGCAGACGTCCGCGTGTCGGTGGCCCGCCCGGTGTTCGACGCCGGCGTCAACATCCTGGGGTCACTCAACATCCTGGAGGGCGCTCGCAAGGCGGAGGCCGAGCGTGTGGTGTTCGCCGCCAGCGGTGGGACCCTTTACGGCGACACCGGACCCGAGGACCTGCCCGTGCGCGAGTCTCATCCCCACCAACCCCTCTCGCCCTATGGCGTCTCGAAGAAGTCGGTGATCGACTACTTGGTGGCCTACCGCGAGCTCCACACCCTGGAGTTCTGCGCACTGGCATTGGCCAATGTGTACGGCCCTCGGCAGGATCCCCATGGGGAGGCTGGCGTGGTGGGGATCTTCGCCGAGCACCTTCTTCGCGGGGAACCGGTCACCATCTTCGGGAATGGAGAGCAGACACGGGATTTCGTGTTCGTCGACGACGTCGTGGACGCGTTCGTCCGCGCTGCCACCAGAGGGGGCGGACTGGTGTGCAACATCGGGACGGGCCGCGAGACTTCGGTGAATCATCTCTTCGCCACCATGGCCGAGCAGGCCGGGGTCGACGTGCCGCCTGTGCTGGCTCCTCTTCGGCCCGGGGAGCTGCTGCGCTCGAGCCTCGACATCGAGCGGGCGGCGATCCAACTGGGTTGGCACCCCTGGACCGAGCTGTCCGAGGGTACTCGCAGCGTTCTCGAGTTCGTCGGCGCACGCCAAAGCTGACGACGGCGTAGGCAGTTCAGGGACCGTTGGCAGGATGGGCGTGGCGCAGCCGGAAGCGCACGTCGTTCCCAACACCGAAGCGCTGCGGCGAGACGCTCACGCGTGAGAATCTCAGCACCCGATCCGACCAGGGTGCCCCAGAACAGCGGGTCTGTGCGATGCTCAGGACAGGGTTTCGAACGAGGACTTCGCCATGAGGATCGAGTATTTCCACGCATCGAAGTTCGGCAACGGCGCCTCGGTGGCACAGGAGTTCAAGAAGCAGATGGCCGAAAGGGGTGTCGTGGTCGAGAGGTTACGAAAGGGAACCGCGCCATGCAGATCATCAACTTGGGGGCGGCCGACGGGCTGCCGCCAGTGAACTGGACAGCCATCATTGAGAAGCTCGACGAGGGATCGGCGCCGGCTCCAGAAGCGCACAATTCTCGCACGACATGGCTGACAAC
>JBPYFR010000309.1:0-2932 GCA_051985685.1 Acidimicrobiales bacterium | reverse complement strand
CGCTGGGTCGCTGACCAGTGCAAACACCGACTCGACACGCTCTCGGCCCGGCGGAGGCCGTCGAGCGTGGCAGTCATCCGGTCTGCTGCCTGTCGACCCCGCTCGCGGGGCGCGAAAAGACGTTGATCAGCACGCCATCGGGGGCCCGAAGGACCATGACCCGGTTGCCCCACGGCTGAGTGGTGGGCGGTAACACCCAGTCGACGCCGAGTGCATCGATGCGGGCGAACTCGGCATCGACGTCGGCCACCTGGAGGTCGAGGACCACTTGGCCGCAGCGCGAGTGCGGGCCGTCGCAGGTTTCGTACTCGGTGAAACGCCGTTTCGAGAACCCGATGCCGGCTGCTCCAGCAGGGATCTCGACGTAGTAGTCGTTGATGACTACGGAGACCTCAAGGAGTGCCGCGTAGAACGCCGCAGCCCCGCCTACGTCATCGGTCACGATGCGCGCCTGGACGAGCTCCATTGACCTGGTCAGCCGGCCGCTGGCTGCGGAACGGGTACGTCGATCGGCGTCTCGGCAAAGTTACAGAACCACGCCGTGAAGAGCGTGAGGGCGACGGGCGAGAACGCGTCGGCGAGCTCCCCGACCGACCAGCCCGCGTCGAGCGCCCGCGCCCAAGCAGGGTCGCCCACCCGCCCGGCGTGGCGGGCCGCGTCCCGGGCAACCGTGGCGAGAGCGTCGATGCGCTCGTCCCCGATGTCCTCGCCGCTGCGCAGGGCAACGACCTCCTGCTCCGACCAGCCCGAGCGGGCCGCCAGCAGCGAGGTGATGGCGATGACATAGTCGTTTCCGGCCGCGCCGGCGGCCGCCGCCATCAACCCGACGCGGATACGGGGCTCGAGCACGCCGTGCTGCTCGGGCGCCCGGCGCAGGGCTACGTACGCGTGGAAGACAGCCGGGGCCGCGGCAAGCTGGCCGTGCAGATTCAGCGGGCGTCCGGTGGGCGAGAAGCGC
Organism: Acidimicrobiales bacterium; assembly: GCA_051985685.1. Taxonomy (GTDB): domain Bacteria; phylum Actinomycetota; class Acidimicrobiia; order Acidimicrobiales; family RAAP-2; genus Bog-473. Next base: position 1,974 of record JBPYFR010000309.1, on the reverse strand, counting down.
GTGACGTCCTCGAGCAGCGCCTTGGACCCCTCTGGCGCGTCCTCCAGAGTGTGGATCGTGATCCGTGCCATTGCCAGAGCTCCTCTCGGAAATGCGGACGTCGTCTGACGCCTGCCAACAAGGACGATGCGGGCCCGCCCAACGTGACACGGCCGGGCGGATGGCCGTGTCACTTTTCGGGGGGCTGTCTCGTCGTGATTGGGTGTACACCGGTGAGAGGTTGTGATCCCATGTCCCGAGACAGACGCGACGCTGAGATCCTGGCGGCATGGCGAGCGAACCGCGCCCACCTCGTCGACCTCGCCTTCCGCATGCTGGGCGATATCGGCGAAGCTGAGGACGTGGTCCAGGAGGCCTTCTCCCGATTGTCCGTGGCCGAGCTGGACACCATCGAGGACCAGCGCGGCTGGCTCACGGTGGTGGCGAGCCGGCTGTGCCTTGACCGGATCCGCTCGGCGCGCTCTCGGCGCGAGCGCCCCGAGGACTTCCTGGCCGCCGAGCCGCTGACCGGCGTCGGCTCGCCCCGTCCCGCGGTCGACCCGCTCGACCGGGTGACGCTCGACGACAGCGTCCGGCTCGCCCTCCTCCTGGTCATGGAGCGGCTGACACCCGCCGAACGCGTCGTCTTCGTGCTGCACGACGTCTTCGGGATGCCGTTCGAGGAGATCGCCCAGACTGTCGGCCGCCCCACCGCCACCTGCCGCCAGCTGGCCCACCGTGCCCGCCAGAAGCTGGAGGCCGACTCGGCGAGCCGGCGCTTCGACATCGCTTCGTCCGAGCACCGCGCCGTGACGGAGCGCTTCATCGCCGCCTGCGCGACGGGCGACGTCGACTCCCTGCTCGCTGCGCTGGACCCGGACGTGTCCGGCGAGGTCGTGCTCGGGACCGCGCCGTCGCCGGGCGTCGTCCACGGCGCCGATCAAGTGGCCGCCAACCTCCTCCGGCACTGGGGTGCCCCCGCCACGCTGGTCTCCGTGCCCGGCGGTGGCGACCCGGTGCTCCTGGCCTTCCGCGCCGGCCGTCTCGCCGGAGTCATCACGTTGCGGTTGGCCCCCTACGACTCCGAGCGCGTCGCCAAGGTCCGTGTGACGGTGGATCCTGTCACCCTCGGATCGCTGCGGGCGCAGCTGGTGGGCTCGACGCCCTGATCGCTGTCACGCTGCCGGCCGCCACTCCGTCCTTACCGGCAGGACCGATGCGACAAGCGAGGTGACACGGTGACAATAACGACCGAAACCCGAGCGGCGACCCGAAACCGGGCGGAAACCACCCTGGTCGGGCCCGCTCTTTTCGTGCGATTGGTGATGGGACCGATGACGAAGGTTTTCAACCCGCTCGTCCGTCATCTGGCAGGTCGTCGTCACTTCCACATGGCTGCCAAGATCCATCATACGGGGCGCCGCTCCGGCGCCGTGTACGTCACGCCGGTAAGTGCCCGCCTAGACAAGACTCGCATCGTCGTGCCGCTCACCTTCGGCAACCGGTCCGACTGGTGTCGCAACGTGCTCGCCGCCGGTGGCTGCACCGTGGAGCTCGGCGGCCGTAGCTATGAGGCGGCTGACCCCACGCTCTACTGGCGCGAAGACCTTCGCGACCAGCTCCGAGGTCCGTTCAACCCCCTCGAGCGTCTCACCTTCCGCCTGCTCCGGATCTGCCAGTTCCTGGTACTCGAGACGATCCACGAGGCGCTCGCCGTAGCATGACCGCGGTGTCCGACGCCCTCGACGAGGCCTTCGAGCGGCTGGCCGTCGCCGGCTTCGAGCTTCCCAACGGCTTCGTGAACCATGGCCCCATGGCCTGCGAAGCCCTCGACACGATGGGCCGTGACGCGGACCTCGACGCCTGGTCGCGCCGGTTCGCGGCGGTAGGGGGTGGTGCGGTGGACCCCGTGGTGACGGCAGGCTTCGAGCCTGAGTCGTCCCTCGGCGAGTACCGCCTGCTCCCCGAGTGGGTCGGCTTCTTCGAGCTGTCGGT
>JBPYFR010000308.1:0-6732 GCA_051985685.1 Acidimicrobiales bacterium | reverse complement strand
CCCGACGAGTACAGCATCGGGAAACCCTCGACCTCCACTGCCAAAGGCTCGCCCGGAAACGGTGCGACGAACTCGTCATACGAGATGTGTCCCTCGCCGACAGGCTCTCCCACCATGAGTCGCAGCTGCACCGCCGGCGTGAGCGGGATCATCTCGCCGGCGACCCCGGCCAGCGCCGACGACGTGATGAGGACAGTGGCACCGCAGTCAGAGACGATGTAGGCCGCCTCCTCTGCTGAAAGGTGGGTGTTGACGAGGGTGTAGTAGAGCCCGGACCGCTGAAGGCCAAAGACGACCTCATGCGTCCGGTGGTCGTTGGGCAGGAACACCGCAACGTGGTCACCGGTCCGGAGCCCGTGGGCGAACAGCGCCTGGGCCAGGCGGCAAGACCGGTCCTCGAGCTCGGCGAACGTGACGGTTCGACCCGACGATGTGATGACCGCACGCCGCTCGGGGTGTGTGGCGGCATAGGTCGCGGGCTTGGACGTGGACGGTCGAGACTCTGGGCTCACCGCCCTCTTCTACCCCACGAGCTGGGCGTCGCGCCCGGCATCCCCACCGGCCACCGGCGACCTATCCGGCGTCCCTACTCGCACCGAGCCTGGTCACGTCCCTGCTCCTCCTGAGCGCGGAGGACGAGGGACCCCGGCCCATTTGACGTGCCCGCACCGCCGGGCACGTCAGTCAGTCAAGAGCTCAACCGCGTCGCGGCGACCACTGCCAGCGCCGGGCGGCGACGAAGGTGCCGGCGACCCCCCAGACCGCGATGACGAGGAGGTCGTTCCAGGGCCAGGAGGACGTCCCAGGGGTTGTGTTGAAAGAATTCACGCACGCGATGATGAGGTGGCGGATCGGGAAGAAATTGGCGAACGTGGCGAGACCGGTCCCGGCCCTAATCGGGAAATACAGCCCGGAGAGCGCCACCAAGATGAAGAAGACCAGACTCACGATCGGCCCAGCAGCGTCCGCGTTGGGCACCACGGTGCTGATGCCCACGCCCATCGCGGTGAAACTCAGCATTCCTACGACGAGCACGAGCAGGAACGCCAATACGTTGTCGGGCCCGTGGATCCCGTAACCGATTCGACCGACCAAGAGCAACAGCACCACCTGGATCAGGGCGATGATCATGGAATTGACGAAGATGGCGGCGAGGAGGATCCAGGTCGGGAGCGGGCTGAGCCGCAGCCGCTTGAGCAGGCCCATCTCGCGGCGGTTCACCATCGTGATGGCCAGGATGTTGAAGCAGGCGCTCATCACCCCGTACGCAGCAAAGGAGGGCAGGTAGTACTGGCCCAGGTCGATGTGCTTGAGGAAGCTGACGGTCGAGTGGCGAGAGGTAGACAAGAAGATCACGATGAAGACGACCGAGAAACCGATCGTGAGCAGTGCACCGATGGGGTTCAGCCAAAAGGACAGCTGCTCGTAGCGGACCTGGCGGGCGATCAGGCCCAGGTCGCTCACCCCCCGAAACGACCCCTTGAGCGGAACGTCGGTCGTGCTCATCGCCGGCCTGCCCCACCGACTCTCTCAGCGGGCTCGTCCCTATGTGGAGCCTCACCCCGCGTCAGCCCGAGGTAGATGTCCTCCAGCGAGACTCGCAGCACTGACAGCCCCTGCAAGTGATGACCTCCCGCGAGCGCCCAGCCGGTCAGCTCGTGCAAGATCCGGACCTCGTCCTCGGTGTGGATCTCCACGTGCCCCTCGTCTACCGGTTCAGCGGGAACCGGTAACGCGTCGATCGTGACCCCCTCGGGCAGTTTGAACCGTATGGTCACCGCACCAAGGTCCCGGCCACCGATGGACGACGGAGTCCCCGACGCAACGACTACTTGGCCGAACAGGACCGCAACCCGATCCGCCAGCGCTTCCACCTCGTCCATGTAGTGGGTTGTGAGCAGCACCGTCGTACCCGCTGACGACAGCCGTTTGATCAGGTCCCACGTCTCCCGACGACCCGAAGGGTCCAAACCCGTCGTCGGCTCGTCGAGGAACAAAAGCTCTGGATTGCCGATAATCCCAAGCCCCACATCCACCCGTCGCTGCTGGCCACCTGACAGCTTCCTGATCCGATCGTCGGCTTTCTCGCTCAAGCCGATGAGCTCAATCACCTCGTCGACGGGCCGTGGGTTCGGGTAGTAGCCGGCGTTGCGCGACAACACCTGACGGACCGTGTAGTACGGCTCGACGGCGAGTTCCTGTAGCACCACTCCGATCTGCGTGCGCATCCAACGCTGGGTGCTCCGATTCGCAGGGTCGACCCCGAGCGTCTGCACACGCCCGCCGCTGCGCTCGCGGAAACCATCGAGGATCTCGACAGTCGTGGTCTTGCCGGCACCGTTCGGCCCGAGCAATGCGAAGACCTCGCCCCTCTGCACCTCGAAGCTCACATCGCGCACCGCCACGGTTTCGCCATATGACTTGGACAGATGCTCTACGCTGACCGCTGGCACGATCACTCCTTACCACGTCGAGCGGTGGTCAACCCAGTGTGCGGGACGCGGAAAGTTGCACAACGCTTCCCGGCCACCCCGTCTCGACGCCAACCGGCGATGAGGCCGACAGTGCGCATGTCCTCGGTCGTCGCTTAAGGTGTCAGTCGTGACGTCAGCGCAGGCGAACCGTCTCGAGCACGGGCAGCTTGCCATAGTTGCCCGTCGCCCGTCCCTCCGCTCGCTCGCTTCCGCCGGCATCAGCCTCTTCCTGCGCAGAGAGCACCTTGTCCAACAGGTCGCGTAGCTGCCGCAGCTCCGTCCGACGCCAATACGTACCGACACCACAACGGCGGGAGACGACTGGGTACGAGAAGGCCAGGCGAGCGCCCCACCCATGAGCAATCGGGATACCGTGCCGAGTGCCGAAACAGGAGCCCTGGCGAATGCCGAAGCCGGGCCAGTACCGGGTGGCGAAGAGGGAACCGAGGCGGGTGGTGGTCGGATCGCCGGGGTGGTGCTGGACTGACCGGGAGAGTCGAACCGGACTTCGTCGCGCTCGCAGACCGTCTTGCCCGGTCCGGGTTCGTGGCCGCGGTAGAAGAGGCCCACGAGCTGCTTGCGGCGGCGCGAGGCAACACCTGCACATTGGAAGAGCTCGTTCAACGGCGCCTGACCGGAGAGCCGCTGGCCTGGCTCATCGGGCACGCTCTCTTCGACGGCCTCGACATCCGCATTGACGCGGGCGTCTACGTTCCGCGCGCGCAAAGCACAGAGTTGGTCCACCGCGCCGTCGCCCGCTTGCCGGAGGGAGGGACGGCTATCGACTTGTGCACAGGATCGGGTGCTTTGGCCGTAGCGATGCAGTGGGCGCGGCCGGATGCCCGCATCGTGGGCACCGACATCGACGCCCGCTCCATCGTCTGCGCGCGGGCCAACGGGGTCCTCGCCTACCGAGGCGATCTCTTCGACCCCCTGCCGGAGAGCTTCGAGGCGACTGTCGACGTCGTCGTCGCGGTGGTGCCGTATGTTCCGACCGCTGCCTTGCACCTCCTCCCCCGCGACACGCTCACCTTCGAGTCCGCCTCGTTCTACGACGGCGGCCCTGACGGGGCCACGTACCTCCGCCGGGTCGCCGCCGCAGCACCACGTTTCCTCCGCCCTGGGGGTGCGCTGTTGCTCGAAGTTGGCGCGGACCAGCCTGAACTACTGAGAAGTCAGCTGGAGTTACACGGTTACACAGAGTGTGTGACCTGGTCAGACGAGGACGGCGACGTCCGGGGTCTTGAGGCGATCAGGTGACCGTCAAGTGACCGTCAAGTAAGGACCGGGTCCGAACTCCCCCTGTCGCCCGAGCTCACCGGACAGTCACCCGAGCTCACCGGACAGGGTGGTGGAGCTGGTCGGCCACCGCATGTTCACCGAGACAGCAGCGGCGGGTCCGGCCGAAAGGACACGTCAGGTGTCCCCACGGCACGGACGCCCGCCTGCACTGCTCCCCCTTGTGCCGGCTCCAGCACGGTCCGGCTTCCCCCTCCGAACCGGTTCCCCCATCGCCTGCAGCACCGTACAACGCCAAGCGCGACAGAGAGGTCGCAAGAAGGTTGCTGTTCTGTCGCTTCCGTCAGGGGAGGTCACCCAGACGTGCGGCCTACTTAATCAGCGGATCCCGAGGTAGGCCGAGGATCCGCTCGGCGATCTGGTTGCGGGTGATCTCCGAGGTTCCTCCGGCGATTGACATCGCCCGCGTCGCGAGTTGGGAGAATCCGGCGAGTGCTTCCTCGCCCTCGAGAAACGCCGTACGCGGCCCGACGAGGTCCGCCTGCAGCATGGCTCGGCTGTGCCCGTACTCGGCGAGGACGAGTTTTGTCACGTTCCCCTCCGGGCCTGGGCCCGCCCCGCTGACGGCGCGCTGCGCCCTCCGCAGGTTGAGCACCCTGAGGGCGTGGTCTATTGCGAGAACGGCGCCGACCCGCGCCGAGGCACCCGGTACCCGGTCGCCACCCGACTTCAACAAAGACTGGAGATCCATCGATTGATAGATCCCGCCGGTACCGCCCCCAATGGAGACCCGCTCGTTCCCCAAGGTTGAGCGTGCCACTGTCCAGCCGTCGTCGGGAGCCCCGACAACGTCGTCGTCGGGCACGAAGACGTCGTTGAAGAAGACCTCATTGAAATCGGAGTTGCCCGTGATCTGACGCAGGGGCCGCACCTCTACGCCCGGAGCGTGCATGTCGATCACCATGGTTGTGATGCCGGCATGTTTCGGTGCGTCCGGATTCGTGCGCACGGTCGCCAGGCCCAGGTCGCAGTACTGAGCCGCGCTCGTCCATACCTTCTGCCCGTTGACCTTCCATCCCCCCTCGACTCGAGTTCCCCGCGTCTTGACCGCCGCCGCATCCGAGCCGGCATCCGGTTCGCTGAAAAGTTGACACCAGACGTACTCGCCCATAAGTGTCTTGTAGACCCAGCGCTCGACTTGATCCGGTGTCGCATACTGGTTGACCGTCATGATGTTCCAGCCCGTGATGCCGAGGGGCGGAACCTTGACCCCTGCGGTCCGTAGTTCTTCGTCAATCACGATTTGCTCAACGGCCCCCGCCCCCCGTCCCCAGGGCTTGGGCCAGTGGGGCACCATGAGCCCTGACTCAACGAGCTCCTTTCGTTGCTCCTTCCCCTTCAGTGCCGCCAACTTCTGCGCTTCGGCGCGAACTTCGGCCCGGATGGACTCGGCCGCCGGCGGCAGGTCGAGCGAAACCTCTCGGGTCGTCCCACGAGCCGCTTGAGCCGTGACATCCTCGGCATCGTCGGGAGCACCGAGAAGGGCATTGAGTACGAGCGCCCGACGAAGGAAGAGGTGCGCATCGTGTTCCCAAGTGAATCCGATGCCGCCGTGCACTTGGATGTTCATCTGCGCGTTGAGCACCGACGGTCCAAACGACAGGTGGGCTGCCATGGCTGCCGCCAGATCGAACTCGTCCGCAGAATCACTCGAAGCCCGAGCCGCATCCCAGACGGCCGCCGTAGCGAGTTCGGTCGCTACCAGCATGTTGGCGCAGTGATGTTTGATGGCCTGGAACGTCCCGATGGTCCGGCCGAATTGAACACGTTCCTTGGCGTAGGTGACGGCCGCACTTGTGCAAGCGGTCATGACGCCCACCGCCTCGGCTGCCCCAAGGGTACGGGAAAGCGCGCGAGCACGCGCTGCTGCGCCACTGAGCACATCATCGTCATTGAGAGTGACCGACGACACCAAGACCTGCGCCGATCGCCTCGAGGGGTCCAGGTCCTTGGCACCGGAAAGTGACAGGCCACGGGTCCCGCGCGGTACCACCACCAAGTCGTCACCCGCCCGGAGCACATACAACTCGGCGCCGGATCCGCCCAGGACGATTCCCGCGTCACCATCGAGAACACCGTCCGTCAACGTGAGCGATCCGCCAAGACCTAGGGCGGCCACCACGCTCCCGTCGGCGAGCCCCGGAAGATACCGAGCACGCTGTTCGTCATTCCCGCAGTCCGCAATCGCAGCAGAAGCCAAGACCGTTGGTAGGAACGGACCAGGCGCTACCTGCCGGCCGAGCTCCTCAATGACGACGACCAGCTCTCTGAGCCCCGCCCCTGCGCCACCGTGGGCCTCGGGAAGGTGGATGCCCAGCCACCCCAGTTCCGCCATCTCTCCCCAGAAGGAAGGCAAGGGCTCCTCGGCAGATTCGAGCAGCGCCCGGGACGCATGAATCGCACGGTGCGAAGCGAGCACTCCGCTCACCGTGGCACCCAGCTCTTGGTGCTCGTCCGTGATCGCGATCGGCATGCCTGCCCCCTTGTGGCGTCCCTTGATTTTCAGCTGAGTTCGGCTGGGCTCAGCTGAGTCCAGCTCAGTCAAGCCGAGTTCGGCTTGCGGTGAAGCGAGATTAGTGACTGTCACCGGGTTGTCCCCAAATCAGCCGGTATCATGGACCCGTGAGGTAGAGCCCGACGCACCAGTCCCGGACCGGGGACGGCACCAGTGCCTGCGCCGGCGGCGCACACCAGTCCCGGTACCGGCTGTCCGCAGCCAGTCCTCGTCCCCTGACCGAGGTACACGGTCGCCCGCTGGCGCATGACCACTCGAGGTCACCGCAGTGGGCACCGCAGAGTCGCCGGTTCCCGTCATCGTCATCATCATCGTCACCGTTACGGACCTCACCATGCCCTTCGGAAACCCTGCCGCACAGTCGACGACCCGCATAGCCGCGCTCGTTGCGCGCGACATCCGCCACGAGCGCGGGGGGCGCACCGTCCTCAACGGGGTCTCGCT
>JBPYFR010000307.1:0-6903 GCA_051985685.1 Acidimicrobiales bacterium | reverse complement strand
GGCGAATGGAGGGTCGGCGACGAGGTGAGCGGGCTGCTGTGAGCACCCGCGCCGCTGCTCTCGCCGTGATGCCGCCGGTGAGTGCTGGAGTGTTCGGTGAGCCCGAGTGGATCGCGCCCTTTGCGGCAGAGGCCGAGCGCCTCGGCTTCGAATCGCTGGTCCTGCCAGAGCATGTCGTGCTCGCCGTCGGCGCCTCCAGCCGGTATCCCTACTCGGCCACCGGCCGCATGCCGCTGCCCGACGACTGCGCCATTCCAGATCCGATCGACACGCTCGCGTATGTCGCCGCCACCACGACGACCCTTGGTCTGGCGACGGGGCTGCTAGTACTCCCCCTGCACGACCCGCTGCAACTTGCCAAGCGGGCTGCCACCGTGGACCGGCTGTCGGGAGGTCGCCTCCGCCTCGGAATCGGTCTTGGGTGGCTCCGCGAAGAGGTGGAGGCAGGCGGGGTCGATTTCACTCTCCGCGGCCAGCGCGCCGACGAGGCCATTGATGCCCTGCGTGCGTTGTGGACCGCCGACCCGGCCCTCGGCGCCCACTTTCAGGGCCGGCACTTCTCCTTTGCAGGGGTGCAGTCCTTCCCCAGGCCGGTGCAGGCCGACGGGGTGCCGATCGACGTGGGCGGGACCAGCGCGGCGGCGATCCGCCGCGCCGCGCGGCGAGGGGACGGATGGCTCGCACTTGCCCTCGACGGAGAGCCGCTGGCCCGCGCCATCCGCCTGCTCGGGAACGAGGCGGTGCGCGTCGGACGCGACCCGGCTGCAATCGAAGTGTCGCTGGGCGGTGTGACATCGTCCACCACCGTCGATCGCGCCGTCCTCGAGCGCGCTGCGGCGCAGGGAGCACGCCGGGTCGTGGTGAACCTGCAGGCCGCCGACCCGGCCGAGGCACGGGCGGAACTCGGCCAGATCGCGGATCGAGCGGGTCTCGCCCGACCTGGCTGAGTCATTGGTCGTGGAGTGGTTGCTCGGCCACGACGTCCACGCGCAGGACACGCTCTTGGATCCTCCAGCCCTCGCGAGTGCGGGCGTACGTATCGAGGTAGCGGAGGTGCCACACCAGCAGCGTCTCCGCACCCTCGTCGCCCAGGACGTGATAGGCGACGCAGCGCGTCTCCCCCTCGGCCCGGTCGCCCTCCACGCGGGCCAGGTGGTTGCCGATGGTGTGCACCGTCGAGCGGTACTGCCTCGCCATCCCGATGGCCTTGGCGATATCGGACCGTCCGCGCCGCTCGGATGTTGGCTCCTCGGCACCAGGCGTCGCATAGGCGACGAACGTCGCATCCTCGGCGAAGAGCTGCGCCACAGTCTCCTGGTCGCGCCGGTCGACGCCCTGTGCGTACGCGTGCACCAAGTCGGCGATGGCGAGACGGTCGGCCACCGTGGCCAGAGGGTCTACGGGCACAAGCAAGTTGACCGCGCCAACCTCTATCGGTCAAGCAGGTCCGGCGCCGTCCGGCGATGCGACGTCGCGGTGTTGTCGGCACCTAGGACCCGATCAAGGTGGTGATCAGTAACCGCTTCCGGCGTCGTCGGAAACCTGGCTTCGTATGCTTTGAGGATGGATCGACGGCCCGAGATCGTTCGGCACTACGAGACGATCGACGAAGGCCGTCGCATCACACAGGGTCTGGGGCAGCTGGAGCTCCTTCGTACCCGAGAGGTGCTCGGCCGGTTCTTGCCCACGTCTCCGAGCTTCATCCTCGATGTCGGTGGGGCCACCGGCGTGCACGCCGCGTGGCTTGCCTCACGCGGACATGCCGTTCACGTTGTAGATCTCATGGCTCACCACGTCGAGGCCGCGTCTCGACTGGACGCGTCGCCCGGTCGAGTCACCGCCGAAGTCGGCGACGCTCGGGAGCTACCGGCAGATGACGATGCCTACGACGCCGCGTTGCTCCTTGGGCCGCTCTATCACCTCACGGCGCGCGAGGACCGGCTCCTCGCCTGGTCGGAGGCACGGCGGGTCGTGCGATCCGGCGGTTTCATCTTCGCCGCCGCCGTCTCCCGCTTCGCCTCTCTGTTCGACGGCTTGGCCCGCGGCTTCCTCTTCGACGCGCGGTTCAGACAGATCGTCGAGCGAGACCTCGAGGACGGTCAGCACCGCAATCCGAGCGATACCCCGCACTGGTTCACCACGGCGTACTTCCATCACCCCGAAGGCCTCCGACAGGAGGCCGAAGACGCCGGACTCGACGTGATCGAACTCGTAGGGGTCGAAGGGCTCGCCGGTTGGCTCCCACAACTCGAAGACCGCTGGGCAACGCCTGAGGGACGAGCAGCGATCCTTCACTCGGCTCGGACTGTCGAGTCGGAGCCGTCTCTCCTCGGATTGAGCGCCCATCTCATCGCGGTGACTCGCCGCGGTCGCTGACTTGCTCTACATAGGGCCGGAATGGCGCGTTGCCGCGGCTGTTCGCCGACGCTTCCGTCTGGACCCGGTGGCGATCCGATCGCAAGGGTGCCATCGACGAAAGGTGGGGCGGTCGCGCCGACCGGACGGAACCGATCATGCCAACGTCGGACTGGTTCGTCAGCACGGTCCGCTGATTGGACCCTCGTCTGCTGGCCCCTCTAGAACGAGGTCACGCCGTCAAGTGGGAGACGAAGAGATGGACTACCAAAGCCGGTATTCGCTCGAAGGAGTCCGTGCGGCCACCACTGAGCCGCACAAGGCCCTGATCGAACGAGCGAAGACGGTTGCGGCGAAGGACGGTCGGATCCTCGCGCTGTACCTGGTCGGAGGATTTGCCGTTGGAACAGGGGACGCCTGGAGCGATGTCGATCTGCAGTTCAGCATCCGGGACGACGCCGCCGACGACGTGGCGGCCACATGGCGCGACGTCGCCAACGCCATCGCACCCACGGCCTACATCAAGCCCTTCACCTACGTGTCCGGGGGCGTATGCATCACCCCGGAGTGGTTGCACTTCGACGTCGTCTTCAACGCAGAGTCGAAGGTCGATCCGAAGACGGTCGAGGGCATGGTGCCGCTCCTCGACAAAGCCGCCATCCTGCCGACCGAGCCGGTGCCCCGGCCGATTCGTCAAGGCGCTCCGTTCTTCCCGCTCGACGCGGTCGAGTTCTTCCTCTACATGCTGGGCAACATGGTCTCGGTCATCGGCCGCAATGAGGTCATCCCCGCGTCCAACGGGGTGATCATGGTGCGGGACATCGCTCTCGTCTCACTCCTCCTGGCAGAACAGGGATGGAAGAGCACGCGGGAGCACCAGTTGGGGAATCCCTTCCCTTTCACCAAGCGGTTGCGCACCTATCTGAGCGACGAGCAGAACGAACTGCTCGTGTCCCTCCCACCACTCGCAGCCACGATCGACTCGGTCATCGACGGCTACGTCGCCCTGGCCCGGGCCTTCCTGCCCCGGGCGCGGCGATTGGCCGGACAGACCGGTGCCGAGTGGCCAGGGGCCTATGAGTGGGCGTCGGTTGGGTTCTTCGAACGGAGCTTGGGGGTTTCGATCGGCACCAGGTGAGGCACGTCTTGGCTGATGGCTGGCCCCAACCGATGCCCCTTCGTGCTGCTCGGCGTCACCTCCGACGGCGAGGAGCACCCGGCCTCTTCGACGGAGCGATTCAAACCGGGGCCGCAGTGCTCCTCATCGATGCAGCCGATACGGTCGGATCTGGTCCGACGGGCTGGCGACCCAACCGAGCCGGGGCAGCCCGAGCGTTCGTGGACCAAGTGCGAGCGGGGTCGGCGCGGGCCGGATAGTCCCCGATGTCGTCGTAGTCCTCGAAGCCAAGGCCCGCGTGGGCGTGCACGGTGGAGGACACCCTAGTTGTTGCGCGTCGTTCACCCAGGTGACGCAAAGAAGTCGGGGACGGGCTGGTGAAAGATCTTTGTTGCGAGCCCCGAGCTGCTCCTTTGTTCTGTCACAGAGAAATTGGCTGACATTCACTCTGGGACATCCTTCCGTCGTATGACGTTTACCCACCTTGCATAACGTGCGCGTGGCCCAGGCAACTCGTGCGGGCAAATCGAGCGTGCCACTGGCACGAAGGGAAGTGGTCAAACAAAGGGAAGTGGTTAAACCATCAGGAAAGGAAGTGGTTCAAACAATGCAGATGTTCCACCGGGCTGGGCGTGTGCGCAGCCTTGTCAAGAGAAGGGGCGCTCGTGGAGCGTTGGCGGTTGGGGCTTCCCTGGCTGCTGGCGCGCTCACGCTCGGCGCCTTTGCCGTGCCGGCTGGTGCCACCCTCACACCACCAGCCAACGTGCAAATAACCGGCAGCGGTTCGAGCACGACCTACAACATGATGCAGGACATGGACAAGCTGTTCAACGACTCGCCGGGTTGCACGGAGTTCGTTCCGTTCCCGTCGGCGTCGTCGCCGCAGCCGCTGGACAACAGCTGCGTCCCGAACATCTTCCAAGAGACGCAGCAGACCACCGTGTCGGGCGTCACCAATAATTTCCCTGAGAACATCTTCAACACCGTCTCCTTGCAGGAGCCGCCGCTGGGGTCCTCCAACGGCATCGCCGCGCTCGAGGACCAAGGGGCCCACGGCGCCACGGCAACCTCGGGCGGTGTACCCATCAACGTGGCCAACAACGTGTCCTACGCCCGGAGCTCCCGTGCGTTGAAATCGAGCGACCTGAAGGGCCTCAACTTCGTGGCCTACGCCCAGGACGGTGTGCCGTGGTTCCACTACACGACGACTGCCTCTCTGGGGGCGACCCCGTCGAACGGCGTGACGAGCCTGACCCAGGCGCAGTTGCAGGGCATCTACAACGGCTCGATCAGCAACTGGAACCAGGTCGGTGGGGCCAACGCCCCGATCGTGGTGTTCTCGGCCCAGGAAGGCTCGGGCACGCAGAGCACGTTCAGTACGTTCCTCGGTTTCGACCCGTCGGCGGCCACCAACGCGGTGAACTGCTACACCCCAACCGGTGGCAGCAAGACCTGTGTGGGGCCCGGTGTCATTTTCGAGAACGAGGACGACCAGGTCCATCCTTCGGCGTTCGTCTCGAGCCAGCAGGGCTTCGTGACCAACAACCCCGTGTGGGGTACGTCGGGGACGGCCACGGTCGACCAGATCAAGGCGGACGCGATCTTCTTCTTCTCGTTCGGCAAGTACCAACTGTCGTGCAAGGTGAGCGCGACTGACTGCGGCGGCTCGCCGCTCAACGGAGCCACCAACGCGGTGGGGTCTGTCAACGGCGTCGCTCCCAGCCAGGCGACGATCCTTGAGAACACGTTCCCGGTTGACCGCTACCTGTACAACGTGTACTCGAACGGCTCGAACTCGAACATCCCGGGGGCCAACAACGACACAGTCAACTACGTGTCTGAAAAAGGGTTCATCTGCAACCCGAACAAGACCCGGTCGTTCCAGGTGGTGGACATCAACACGGGTGGCACCTACCTCACTGAGATCCAGACGATCATCGAAAACAACGGGTTCTTCCCGCTGTCGGCAGGTGGCGCCACAGGCACCATAAACCAGACCGAGATTGACGAAGGCTCAGTTCCTCACCCGGCAACCACAACCGGCTTCTACCCGTTCTTGGACGCCAACTTCCAGGCGGCCAACGGTGACCCGATGGGCTACTGCCTGACGACGTCCACGGACGGCAACGCCAACAGCTAGTCGGACGGAGGTTCGACTGATAGCAGCAAACGAAAGCAGCAAATGGGAGTTAGGGGTCTGCCGCCCTTCGCGGGCGGCAGACCCCGTGAGAAGGGACGGTCGGGCCCAGCCAGCGTGCTGGGCCCGACCCGATTCCGTGATGTGGGGGGACTCCCGGACGGGGTGGTTCCCAGCCGGAAATTCGTTGTGCCTGACGTGACTGCGTCAAGGCCATTGACACTGAGGCGATTGACATTGAGGATTGAGAGCCCGATCGCCGCCGGGAGTTGGCGGTGTCGCAGGCGACACCGACCCCATGCCGCAAGGGCGTTAGCTGGGTGACGTACAGCACAGCGGACATCGAATTGCGCTCCGGCGGTCCTCCGGTACCGCGGGATGTGTCGACCCAACGCACCGCGGCCGACAAGTGGTTCACCGGCGGGTCCGCCGTGGTGAGCTCGCTCGTCTTCGTAATCCTTTTCCTTATCGGCCTTTTCCTCTTCATACAAGCGTGGCCCGCCTTCGCCCACATGGGGTTTCGATTCTTCACCACGCAAACCTGGGTGCCGCTCCCAGAGCACGGCCATTCGGCCCAGATCGGCGTCGAGACAGCACTGGCGGGCACGGTTGTCATCGCGCTCATCGCCCTGGTTTTCGCCGTCCCGGTCTCGGTGGCTGCCGCGTTGTTCATCACCGAGTACGCACCGCGCACCCTCTTGGGCGTCATTCCGCTCAAGAATTTCCTCACCTCGATCGTCGACCTCATGGCGGCGGTCCCGAGCATCATCTATGGGCTGTGGGGGATCTTGCTACTCTCGGACCACGTGGTCGGGGTGTCACGCTGGATTTCCAGCCACCTGGGATTCATCCCCTTCCTCAGCGTCCCGGCCGGAACCTCGAACTTCACCGGCTCCTTCTTCATCGCCGGGCTGTTGGTGGCGATCATGATCATTCCCATCGTCACCTCGATCAGCCGCGAGATCTTCTCGCTCACCCCCATCGAGGAGCGTGAGGCCGCTCTTGCGTTGGGGGCAAGCCGCGCCCGCGTGATCCGCGACGTTGTTTTTCCGTTTGGGAAGGGTGGCCTGGTCGGCGCCATCATGCTCGGTCTCGGGCGGGCGCTCGGTGAGGCCATCGCGGTGACACTGGTGATTTCACTGCTCTTCAGGCCGAATTTTCAGATCCTGGCGTCCGGCGGGAACTCGATCCCTGCCCTCATCAACAACCTCTTCGGAACGGGAGGCAAATTGGGTCTGGCCGGCCTGCTCGCGGCCGGCCTGGTTCTCTTCGTCTTCACGCTGATGGTGAACAC
>JBPYFR010000306.1:0-6977 GCA_051985685.1 Acidimicrobiales bacterium | reverse complement strand
TGATGAGTGGCCCGACCAAGGCGAACAGCGTGCCGACGATCAGCCCGGGTATGAGGAACAGCAGCGCGGCGGCGGCACTGATCACGACGAGGATGGCATCAGCGACGAACAGACGCAGCCAGGGCAGCGTGCGCAGCACCTCGAGGATCGGCTGAGCCCGTTCGTTGCGCTCCACCGATCCGATCAGCCGCTCGAGCATGCCGCTGTAGAAGGTGAGGCCGGCCGTCGACGCGCCAAAGACGAAGATCGCCACCACTGACGCGAACCCGAGATGGTCGACGGCCCCTTCGGTGTAGAGGGTGCCCTGAAGAGCATCCAGGCCGAAGATCACGAGACCCGGGATCACGACGCGACCCGGTTGGGTCCTGAAGGTCCGCCACGCCATGGCGGTGAGCTCCTGCGGATGGAGCCGGTGTCGAGTGGGTTTGATGGGTGAAGGCGGTTCGTTGCGACGGCGCTCGGGGTCCGCCTGACCGGTCATGCCGGAGCGAACCCGTCGCCGACGAAGTCGAAGAGCGTCCGGTCCGGGTCGAAGGGTTGTGTCCCTCCATCGAAGCGGTGATGGCCGATGGTCATGACGGTGCCCTCGGGCGCGACGAAGGCCAGCTCGGCGAACCCGGCGGCGGCGAAGTCGGCGCGGATGGCGGGGGTGGCGTCCGGAGGGCGGCGATGTCGGGTCCAAATAACATGGCCGCCGGGCGCGCAGAACCCAGGCAGCGCCTGGATGGTGCGGGTGATGTCCGTCGCGCTGATGTTCCCGAACACCCCGCACACGAGCACGAGGTCGGCCGGGACGTCGTCGGCGTACCACCGGCTCCGCGCGGCGTCTCCCTCCACGATCCGCACGCGCTGGCCCAGCCCGGCAGCGGCGGCGCGGTCCCGAGCGAAGGCGACGAGCGTCGGATCGAGCTCGACGAGGAGCGCCGAGACGTCCTCACGCCTGGGATGGGTCGCGACAACGTCGATCACGTCTCGCCCCTGGCCGGCGCACAGGCTCACCACCCGGATCCGCCTTCCATGAGTCGGAGGGATCCCGTCGAGGACCTCGCGCACCATCGACTGCACCGTCTGCATGCGCCGCGAGAGATTGGAGGAAGGATCCTCGTAGGGCGCATGCCAGCGCACCCAATGGGACGCATCCCCAGCCGCGCCCCCCGCACGTCCCGGATCCGAGGCCGTCGTCTCTGGATGGTCCCCCGGGTCCATGACGACCCATCGTAGGGTTGCCGCATGATCAAGTATTTGGGCTCGAAACGCCGGCTCGTTCCGGTCCTGGCCCAGATTTGCGCGGCGTCCGGCGCCCGCACGGCGCTCGACCTCTTCACGGGGACCACCCGGGTCGCCCAGGCTTTCAAGGCCTGCGGCGTGCACGTCACCGCCGTCGACAGCGCTCGATACGCCCACGCCTTCGCCCAGACCTACATCGAAGGGGATGCCGCCGCGACCGACGGGCGGGCGCTGCGGGCAGCCGTCTCCTACCTCAACGGCCTCCCCGGCAAAGAGGGCTATGTCACCGAGATGTTCAGCCGCCAGGCCCGCTACTTCCAACCCCACAATGCAGCCCGGATCGATGCCGTGCGCGACGCCATCGACTCGGAGTATGCGGGGTCACCTCTGTTCCCGATGCTGCTGACGTCTCTGATCGAGGCGGCGGACCGGGTCGACTCGACGACCGGGGTCCAGATGGCCTACGTGAAGCAGTGGGCGCCGCGGTCGGCCAACCCGCTGGAGCTGCGGGTGCCGGTTCTGCTCGATGGTCCCGGGCGCGCCATCCAGGGCGACGCGCTCGAGCTCGCACCGAGGTTGGGCCGCTTCGACCTCGCGTACTTGGACCCCCCGTACAACCAGCACCGATATTTCACCAACTACCACGTGTGGGAGACGCTCGTGGCCTGGGATGCACCCCAGGCCTACGGCGTGGCCCGCAAGCGAGTGGACGCCCGCCACCCGTCCACTCGGTCGGTCTTCAACTCGAAGCGGACGATGCCGGCGGCATTGGAGGCGGTGGTGGCGTCGATGGACTGCGACCTGCTCGTCCTCTCCTACAACGACGAGTCGTGGTTGGGCGTGGAAGAGCTCGAGGCGCTCTGTGCGAGGGTCGCGGCACCCCATGTCTCCGGGCGGCGAGAGGTGGCAACCCTGGCCTTCGACTCGGCTCGCTATGTCGGGGCACGCATCGGGATCTATGACCCCTCGGGGCGCAAGGTCGGCCGGGTCGGACCTCTCTCAAACCAGGAGTTGCTGGTGATAGCCGGTGAGCCCGTCATGGTGCGACGGGTGACCGAGGCGGTCGGGTCCATGTCTCCCGGCGCGCTGCGGGATCGGCTACAAAAGACGACGTGAGCAAGGAGGGTCACGGCCGCCACCGGCAGCAACGCTCCGGGGTGGGGGGCCGCTCCGGCAAAGACCGGGAGAAGGACGGGACACCCGACGGGGAGACGCCCAGAGCGCTGCATCAGGAAGGCTCCGTGTCCTACGCACGGCTGGAGGATGCCGACCTGTCCCTCCGGATGTCCAAGGACGAGGAAGCCAAACGGCTGGGCATCGCCCAGCGTCGACTGCTCCACTTACGCCTGATCAACGGGGGGCAGCTCAACGAGGGCAAGCTCGGGCCGCCTGTCTGCGTCGTCTTCGAGGGTTGGGACGCCGCCGGCAAGGGGGGCGCGATCAAACGCCTCGTCGAGCCACTCGACCCCCGCCATGTACGCGTCGCGCCGTTCGCGGCACCCACCCAAGACGAGTTCCGGCATCACTTCCTGTGGCGGTTCTGGCCGGCCCTCCCTGGATGGGGTGGGATGACGATCTGTGACCGAAGCTGGTACGGCCGGGTGCTCGTCGAACGGATTGAGAACCTCGCCAGTGACGTGCAGTGGCGTCGGGCCTATCAAGAGATCAACGACTTCGAGCACTCGCTGGCCGAGGAGGGCATGGTCGTCATCAAGCTCTGGATGCACATGTCGCACGAAGAGCAATACCGCCGGTTCGTGCGCCGTCGCGACGATCCGCTCAAGTCGTGGAAGCTCAACGACGAGGACTGGCGCAACCGCGAGAAGCGCGCCGAATACGAGGAGGCCGTGTCGGACATGCTCAGGTTGACCGACGGACCGCTCGCCCATTGGGACGTGATCTCGGCCGAGGACAAGCACTATGGGCGGGTGCAAGTCATTGAGACGGTGATCCGGCGCATGGAGGCGGGGATGGAGCGCTGGGGCGTTCCCGTGCCGGCCCACGATGCGTCCGAAGAGAAGACAGAGCTCGCGCTCGTCTTGGACGACGCCGAGGTCCCGCGTGATCCAAAGCGGTCGCGGTCCGACGGGCCGATCACGGTCGTCGGCTCGAAGAAGCGGAAGCGGGCATGAGCCAGGCGAATCCAGCCGGTCCCGCCACCCGGACCAGGCACGGCATCACGGTGCCCTTCGGCGGGATCCCGCTGCACGCACATCGCGAGTGGTTCGCCCGGTTGCGCGAGCTCGGATACACCGACATCTGGTCCGCGGAGGTCGACGGCGCCGACGGGTTCACGCCCCTGACCCTGGCGGCGGCCTGGGAGCCCACGCTCAACCTCGGCGTGGCCATCACGCCCGCCTACACGCGCGGGCCGGCGCTCCTGGCCCAGAGCCTGGCCGCCATGGCCGACGCCGCACCGGGACGCTTCGCCTGCGGCCTCGGAGCTTCCTCTGAGGTGATCGTGGCGAACTGGAACGGCATCGCGTTCGAAGACCAGTACCGACGCGTGCGCGACACGCTGCGCTTCCTGCGCCTCGCGTTCTCCGGCGAGAAGGTCACGCAGGAGTACGACACCTTCAGCGTCAAGGGCTTCCGCCTGGCCCTGATTCCCGAGCAATTGCCGCCCATCTATCTGGCGGCCCTGCGCCCGGGCATGCTGCACCTGGCCGGGCGGGAGGCCGACGGCGCCATCCTGAACTGGCTGAGCGCCGAAGACGTCGCCACATCGGTCGCCGAAGTCGAGAAGGTCGCCCAGGGGGTGCGGAAAGAGATCGCGGCACGGATCTTCGTGATCGCGACGGATGACGTCGAGACAGCCCGGTTGGTGGGCCGGCGGATGATCACGGCCTACCTGAACGTCCCGGCCTACGCGGAATTCCAGCGCTGGCTCGGCCGGGGCCCTGCCCTGCAGCCGATGTGGGACGCCTGGGACGCCGGCGACCGGAAGGGGGCGCTCGCCGCGATTCCCGACCACGTGGTGGACGAGCTCGTCGTCCACGGGTCGCTTCCCGAGTGCAAGGCGCACATCCAGCGCTACGTGGACAACGGTGTGACCATCCCGGCGCCCGCCATCCTCCCCATCGGTGTCGACCTGGCCGAGGCGGTGGCCGGACTCGCACCGTCCGCCGGATAGCTCGGGAAGGCCAGGAGAGCCCAGGCAGAAGTGCAGCCCGGGGCAGAGAGGAATGACGATGGCCGAGATGGACTTCCGCACGACACCCCTGGCGGACTTGGCCCACGCGGTCCGGGCCAAGCAGTTCAGCGCCCGTGAGCTCACGCAGGCCGCGCTGGACCAGATCGACGAGCTGAACCCCGTCTACAACGCCTTCGTGGCCGTCGACGGCGACCGCGCCCTCGCGCAGGCGGCGGCGCTCGACCAGAAGAGCGCCGGCGGCGCCGACCCCGGCCCGCTGGCGGGCATCCCGCTCGGCGTGAAGGACCTCCTGGACGCGGCTGGGTACCGGACCACCTACGGATCCGCGCTCCATGCCGACGACCCGCCCGTCGCGGCGGACGCCCCCTTCGTCGCCCGGCTTCGGGCGGCCGGGTGCATCGTCGTCGGGAAGACCAACACACCCGAGTTCGGCTGGATGGGGAACACGACCAACGCGATCTTC
Organism: Acidimicrobiales bacterium; assembly: GCA_051985685.1. Lineage (GTDB taxonomy): Bacteria > Actinomycetota > Acidimicrobiia > Acidimicrobiales > RAAP-2 > Bog-473. The sequence continues at coordinate 2,133 of JBPYFR010000306.1, read as the reverse complement.
GGCCCCACGCTGAACCCGTTCGACACCTCGAGGGGATCGGGCGGATCGTCCGGCGGAGCCGCGGCCGCGCTCGCGACGGGCATGGTTCCCCTCGCCACTGGCTCCGACGGCGGCGGGTCCATCCGGATCCCGAGCGCCTGCTGCGGCCTCTCCGGCATGAAGCCGAGCCTCGGCCGGGTCCCCGGCGGCGGGCCCAACCCCCCCGGCTGGATCGACCTCTCGACCAACGGCCCCATGGGCCGCCGCATCGCCGACGTCGCCTACGGTCTCGACGTGTCGGTGAGCCCGGACCCCACCGACTTGCGCTCGCTCCCCCGCCCGGAAGCCTCCTGGCTGGCTGCGCTCGACGACCCCCACGTCCCGGTCCGCGTGACGTACGCCCCCACCCTGGGGTACGCGACGGTCGACTCCGAAGTCGCAACCGCCTGCGAGGGCGCCGTCGCGGTGATCGGATCCCTCGGCGCCGACGTCGAGGTCGTGGACTCCGTCTTCGACGCCGACCCCGTCGGCGACTTCCTCACCTTCACGGCGGCCTGCACGCTGCGCACCTTGCGACCCCTCATGGGCCACCCGCGGTGGGAGGAGGTCGACCCGCTTCTGCGCCAGCTGCTGGACGCTGCACAGGCGACGACGGCCGAACAACTCCTGCAAATCTTCGACCGCTTCCATCGGATGAACCTCCGGCTCGTCGAGCTGTTTCGCACCTCGCGCATTCTCGTGACGCCGACCTGTGCCGGTCCGGCGCCGTTCGCCGGCGAGATCACCAGCTCGGTGAACGGCCGAAACACCGCGAATTGGATCCAATTCACGTATCCGTTCAACATGACCCGCTCGCCCGCGGCAACGGTGTGCGTGGGCAGGACGAGTGACGGGCTCCCCATCGGGGTCCAGCTGATCGGGCCCCAGCACGGCGACCTCGTCGTCCTGCGTACCGCCGCGGCTCTCGAGGCCGCCCTGGATCTCGATACGCTCGCTCCCCTAGCCGCCTGATCCGTACCGGGCACACGGCAGACCGCACGCCGGCAGAAGTCATTCACAAAGTCCGATCGCTCACCGAGCGCTCACGATGAACCGATGAACCGATGAACCGATGAGGAGCTGAACCAATGTCGATCGCCAGCGCGGAGAGCAAACAAGACATCGTCCGCCTCGTCTCGCCGGAAGACGCGCCCTGGGCCGAAACCGGCATGGGCCTCTTGCTCAAAGTCGTGCGCTTCGACGCCCAACGCGGCACCTGGGTCGTCTTCAACCGCTTCTCCCCTGGGGTGCAGCTGCAAACGCACCGTCACACCGGGTCGGTCGACGCATTCACGTCGGCGGGCCGGTGGCACTACTTGGAATACGACTTCTACGTGACGGCCGGCTCCTACCTGTACGAGCCGGCGAACTCCGTGCACACGTTGCACGTGCCGGAGGACAACGAGGGCGACACGGACGTCTGCTTCATCATCGAGGGCGCGCTCTTGAACTTGAGCGAGGACGGATCGGTGGAATCGGTGTCCGACGGTGCCAACACGCTCGAGGCTTACTACGCCCTCCTCGAGGCGCAGGGCCACCCGCGGCCCAACGGCATCATCGTCTGAGGCGTCACGTGAAGACGGGCGGTCCGGGCGTGGGAGCAGACGCAGGCCGCCTCATCGATCCGGGGCTGTACTCGAGCGGTGACCCCTTCGAGTTGTACGCAGCGCTACGGCGCGAGTCGCCCGTGTGTTGGGTCGACCGGGAGGGCGGAGGCTTCTGGGCGGTGCTGACCCATCCAGAGGTGTCGTCGATCGGCGCCGATCCGGTTCGGTTCTGCTCGTCGAGGGGGATCCTGGTCGACGAGATCGGCACGACGTACGACTCGCCCCCGACGATGATGCACACCGACCCGCCCCAGCACACCCGCTACCGGCGGCTGGTGCAGCCGGGCTTCAAGCCGTCGCTGGTGCGGTTGATGGAGGCGGGGGTGACGGCGAAGGCGAAGGCGCTGATCTCCCCTATCCAGAGCGGCCAGTCGATTGACATCGTGCCGGCGCTGTCCATCCCGTTCCCGTTGCAGGTGATCTGCGAACTGTTGGGGGTGGACGGGTCCCAGTGGCAGCGTTTCTTCGAGTGGTCCGAGGCCGTGATCCCCGGGGAGAGCGAGCGGTC
>JBPYFR010000305.1:0-3543 GCA_051985685.1 Acidimicrobiales bacterium | reverse complement strand
ACCTCCTCGATGTGCAGGGACCGGCGGGGGTCCTTGTCCGAGGAGTCCATCCCGTCGAACATCGTCTGTTCGCTCCGCCTGACCAGCGCCGCCCGGTACGAGTCGGGCATCTTGAGCCCTGCGAGCTCGTCCGCGGACGCGCCGGCCAGGACCGCATTGAGGATGTCGCTCATGTGACCTGACGATAGTGGGCCGGTACGATGTGGTTTCCGACTGGTAACCATGCCGGCGGGTACCCGGAGGTAGTGGGAAATGGCTGAGGCCGTCATCGTCGCGGGGGCTCGGACCCCCATCGGGAAGCTGTCGGGCGGGCTGGCCGGATTCAGCGCCATGGACCTGGGCGGCTTCGCCATCGCCGAGGCGCTCTCGCGCGCCGGGGTGTCTCCGGAGCAGGTCGACTACGTGCTCATGGGCCAGGTGATCCAGGCCGGCCAGGGTCAGATCACCGCGCGGCAGGCGGCCGTCAAGGCCGGCATCCCCATGACCGTCCCGGCCAACACCATCAACAAGGTGTGCCTCTCGGGTCTCCACACGATCTACCTGGCCGACCAGATGATCCGCGCCGGCGACGCCGAGATCGTGGTCGCCGGCGGGATGGAGTCGATGACCCAGGCGCCCTACCTCCTGCCCGGCGCCCGGGCCGGCTACCGACTGGGCGACGGCGAGCTGATCGATTCCATGATGTACGACGGCCTGACCGATTCGTTCGATCACATCGCGATGGGTCTCTCGACCGAGCGCCACAACGAGAAGATCGGCATCACGCGGGAGCGCCAGGACGCGTTCGCCGCCGCCAGCCACGAGAAGGCCGCGGCCGCAGCGAAGGACGGTCGCCTGGCCGAGGAGATCGTCGCGGTGCAGGTGCCACAACGCAGGGGCGACCCCCTGCTCGTCGACAACGACGAGGGCGTGCGTCCGGGCACGACGGCCGAGTCGCTGTCCTCGCTGAAGCCGGCGTTCGACAAGAACGGGACGATCACAGCCGGCAACGCGTCCCAGATCTCCGACGGCGGCGCCGCGGTGATCGTCATGTCCGCGGACATGGCCAAGGAACTGGGCGCCCAGCCGCTCGGGCGGGTCGTCGGCTACGGCATGGTGGCCGGGCCGGACAACTCGCTCATGACCCAGCCGTCGCGGGCGATCACACAGGCAGCGGGCAAGGCGGCAATCGACCTGGGGTCGATCGACCTCTTCGAGATCAACGAGGCCTTCGCCGCCGTCGGCCTGGCGTCGGTCGACGAGCTCGGCATCAGCGAGGACAAGGTCAACGTCAACGGCGGAGCGATCGCGCTCGGTCACCCGGTCGGCATGTCCGGGACGCGGCTCGCGCTCTCAGCTCTGCTCGAGCTTCGCCGGCGCGGTGCGTCGACCGCTGCGGTGGCGCTGTGTGGCGGCGGCGGGCAAGGTGACGCCGCCATCCTGCGCACGCTCTGAGCGGGGCGCGGGGGCACCCCGTCCTGGTTCTCGTCACGGGACTTCAAGCCACCGGAAAGTCGACCATGGCCGCGGCGGCCGCGACCCATCTCGGAGCGGCCGTCCTGGCCCACGACTGGGCGATGAGCGGTCTGCGGCCATACCCGGAGCTCCAAGCGGCGCTCGAGGGCATGGATCCTGGGGGTCATCGACGGGTCGGATGGTCCATCCTTCAGGCGCTCGCACGCGCCCAGCTCCGTCGCGGGAGCTCGGTCGTCCTCGACGGTGTCGCGCGAGCGTCAGAGGTCGCGCAGTGCCGCACTCTGGCTGAGGAAGAGGCGGCCCGCTTCCTCCTCGTGCTGACGGAGTGCGACGACGTCGCCCTCCACCGCTCGCGCGTCGAGGGCAGGCGACGAGAAATCCCGAACTGGTACGAGCTCGACTGGGAGCATGTCCTCCGCGCGCGAGACGCGTGGGAACCCATCACTGAGGCAGACCTCGTTGTGGATGCCAAACAGTCTGTCCAGCAGAACATCGCTCAGCTCCAGCGCACGCTCGAGAGTGTCCGCACGCCACGAGGCCAAGAGGATCCCGCGCTCTAAGGCAATGAACCATCCGGTCGCCATTGGCATGGCCTGGACTCCGCCATCGCCGCTCATCGCTCTAAATCAAGGCAGGGGCTTCCAATAGAACAGGCGAGCTGAGCCAACAGGAAAGTCATCCAGCCGTCCGAATTCGCGGTAGCCGAGCTGCTCATAGAAGGACGGTGCTTGGAACTCGTAGGTGCCAACCCAGGCTCCGTGACAGCCTCTCGCACGACCTTCGGCCTCAAAGTCCTCAACCAAGCGCCTTCCCCATCCTTGGCCCCGAAACTCCTCAACCACCCACAGCAGGCTCAGGTAGAGCCATCCGTAATGGGTGTCGCCATACGCGCCGCCGAGCACCCGTCCGTCTCGACGCATCCAGACTGCAATCGGGATCTTGGCACGATCGGATCCGAACGCGCTCACTCGGTTGAACTGCTCGAGCCCGTCGGTGAGGACCTTTATGTCCTCTTGAGCGGGATTGACGCTCAGCTCGAGCTCGATGTCTTGCGCTTCCATCGGCGTCCATACTGCCAAGGCCGGTGACCCGGTGGTCAGCGACAGGGGATGAAAGTGAGGATGGTCTTAGCATCGACTCGTTCGGACCGAGGCCGGAAGGATCCGGTGGCATGGATGCCAGGGCTCAAGGTTCTCGTCGGCGCCGACTGTCGAGCCAGCCCCGAACCTCACGGGCAACTGCAACCGGCTGCTCGGGCAGCAGTGCATGACCTGCGTCTGGAATCGTGACCATGCTCGCGCGCTCGCCGAGCATCTCGACGATCTTTGTCGCGTTTTGGGGAACGGCCACCACATCGGCGCCAGGTTGGATCACCAGCACATCGGCTGAGCCCGCCGTCCACCATTCTTCGACCGGAGTCCCGGCCGTCGCTCTGACTTGCGCGACCGCCGTGTCGGCGTGCCAGCCCCCTTCCCACGGTGAGGGGTCGTGGCCGGGTGCGAAAAATGCCCGCGCCACGGCGTCCAGGCGGGCGGCAGGGGCAAGGGAAGCATCGAAGACCGACGCCATTGCGGCGGTCACCTCTGCGGTAGGCGGAACGAGCCCACCACAGGCGAGCAGGACCACACTCTCGACCGCATCGGGTTGCCGCGTCGCGACCATGCGGGCCACCCGGTTCCCGAAGGCATGGCCGACAACCGTGGCCGGTCCGTCGGCCAGGGCGACGATCACAGCGGCCACGTCGTCGGCCAGATCTGCCATCGTCAGGCCCTCGAGGGGGCTCGAACTCGCACCAACGCCTCTCGGTTCGAGCGCAAGGGCGCGGTATCCATCAGCCGCCAGACGGGCGGCGAGGTCGGCGAAGTCGTCGGCGCCGCGCCCGAGCGATGCGAGCAGCACCACAGCGGGGCCCATCCCGAAGACCTGGACCTCGAGTGGACCGGCGGGCCCAGCGACAATCGTTCGGCGCTTCATCGCGTGACTCTCACCTTTTGAGCGTCAGCAGAGTGGCGCCTGCATCCGCCAGCCGATCGCGCGCTGCCCGAGGATCTGTTCTCTCGATTCCGGCCGCCTCGAGGGCATGCTCGC
>JBPYFR010000304.1:0-7400 GCA_051985685.1 Acidimicrobiales bacterium | reverse complement strand
GACGCCGTCGAGCTGGTCACTGTCGGGCAGCGACGCGGCATGGGTCACGGGGAGGACGGGCGGCGTCGTTATGTCACCGGCGTCGACGTCCCGGCACGCCGGGTCACGGTGGGGAGCGCCGAGGAAGCCTTGCGCACCACGGTGGTGCTCGCGCGGTCGACGGTGACGTGGGTCGACGTCGACGACGAAGGCGACGGCACCCGAGCCCGCGCGGTCGCGCAGGTGAGTGCGCACGGACGGCCCGTCGGTTGCACCCTTCACAGTGACGATGCGGGAGTTGTCGTGCGCTTCGACGTGCCGCAGCGACCGGTCGCCCCGGGCCAGACGGTCGCGCTCTACGACGCGAGCGATCCCGACGCCGTGATCGGCGCGGGAATTGCTACCTGACCATGGCCGACGCGAAAGGAGACCGGATGCCGCCGGACGTGGTGGCGCGCGCCGAGGAGCTGCGCGCGCTGATCCACCACCACAACGAGCTCTACTTTGCGCTCGATTCGCCGGAGATCCCCGACGCCGAGTACGACCTCCTGGTCCGCGAGCTTCGACAGCTCGAGGCCGACCACCCGTCGCTCGCCACGCCCGACTCGCCGACCCTGACCGTCGGCGCCGCACCCACCGGGTTGTTTCAAGAGGTACGGCACCGGGTGCCGATGATGAGCCTCGACAATGCCTTCGACGAGCGGGAGTTGCGGGCCTGGGCGGAGCGGCTGCGGCGCCAGGACCCCGATCTCGATCTCGGCTCGCTCGGCTTCACATGTGAGCCCAAGGTCGACGGCGTCGCGATGTCTCTGACCTACGAGCGCGGACGCTTCGTGCAGGCGGCGACGCGAGGCGATGGCGTCACCGGGGAAGACGTGACGGCCAACGTCGCGACGGTGAAGGACGTCCCCAGGAATTTGTCGAAGGCGGCCGGCCCGTATCCCGAGGTGCTCGAGGTGCGGGGAGAGATCTACATGCCCGTCGAGGAGTTCGAGGCCATGAACAAGCGCCAGGCCGAAGCTGGTGAGCGGCTGTTCGTGAACCCGCGTAACTCGGCCGCGGGCGCGCTCCGTCAGAAGGATCCTGCCGTCACAGCGAAGCGGCCGCTCTACTTCTGGGCCTATCAGGTGGGAGTTGTGGAGGGCGCGCCTGTGAAGGCCGCCTGGCCCGCCGCCAGCCAGAGCGCCACACTGAACCAGCTGGCCAAGGCAGGGTTCCCGGTCAGCCCGCAGGCGGGTCTCGTCACGGGGATGGACCAGGTCGTCGCCCGCTGCCAAGAGCTCGAGGCGGCGCGGCATTCCCTCGCCTACGAGATCGACGGTGTGGTGGCAAAGGTTGACGACCTAGCTCTGCACCAGGTCCTCGGTGCGACCTCGCGGGCACCGCGCTGGGCCATCGCGTACAAGTTCCCGCCCGAAGAGCGCACGACGAAGCTGCTCGACATCATGGTGTCCATAGGGCGCACGGGGCGGGCCACACCGTTTGCGCGACTCGAGCCGGTCTTCGTCGGAGGCTCCACCGTGCAGCTGGCGACGCTGCACAACGAGGACCAAGTCGCGGCCAAAGACGTCCGGCCTGGCGATCTGGTCATCGTGCGCAAAGCGGGCGATGTGATTCCCGAGGTGGTCGGCCCGGTGCGCGCGGGACCGGGAGTCCCGTCCCGGCGCAAGCCCAAGTGGAAGTTCCCGACGAAGTGCCCCTCCTGCGGCGAGCCCCTGGTGCGGCTACCGGGGGAGAGCGACACGTTCTGCACCAACATCGACTGCCCGCAGCAGCGGGTGCAGCGCATCGTTCACTACGCGTCGCGCTCCGCCATGGACATCGAAGGCCTTGGCGAGGAGCGCGTGTACCAGCTCGTCAGTGCGGAGCTCATCAAGGATCCGCCCGACCTCTATGGGCTCACCGTGGAGCACCTCGTTGCGCTCGAGCGGTTCGCCACGATTTCGGCGAACAACCTGGTGGCGGCGATCGATGCGTCCCGGAGCCAGCCCTTGAGCCGCCTCCTGGTAGCTCTCGGAATTCGGCACCTCGGGCCGACCGGGGCACGGGCGCTGGCGCGGGCGTTCCGCACTCTGGACGCGATCGTGGGAGCGGGAGAGGTGGAGCTCGCCAGCGTGGAGGGGGTCGGCGGAGTGATCGCGGCGAGCGTGACCGAGTTTCTGGCTCAGAACCAGCCCGTCCTCGAGCGCTTGCGCGCCGCCGGCGTCAATACGGAAGAGCCGGCTACGCGGGGTGCGCGGGGTGCGGGAGGTACGCGAGGTGCGGATGGTGCCGCCGGGAGCGCTGGTGGGGGAGCCGGGGCGGCCGGCGCCCTGGAGCAGACGCTGGCCGGCAAGACAGTCGTCGTCACGGGTGCGGTGCCGGGCTACACGCGGGAGGAAGCCGAGGAAGCGATCATGGCGCGGGGCGGGAAGTCGCCCGGGAGCGTGTCCAGCAAGACGTTCGTTCTCGTCGTCGGTGAGGCGCCGGGCGCCAGCAAGCTCAAGAAGGCAGAGGAGCTCGGGATCCCCACCGCCGACGCTTCGACGTTCCAGGCGTTGCTCGACACCGGTGAGAGGGATGAAACGGATGGGTGAGCAACGGGTGGGTAAGCAGGTGAGAAGGTGTCCACCCCGTGCGGGCTGGATATCGATAGCCTACGAATGCCCCGATGCCCGTAATCACTGATTCCATCGGCCGGGTCCTTGGGAAGCGGTACCGGCTGCTCTCCGCACTGGGCACCGGCGCTTCGGCTCATGTCTTCTTGGCCGAGGACGTGTCGCTGCAGCGTCATGTCGCGGTCAAGGTGCTGCAGCCCGGGTTCGCGACCGACGACGCCTTCCTGAAGCGCTTCCGCGCCGAGGCCCGCTCCGTGGCGTCGCTGAACCACCCCCACGTGCTGCGCGTCTTCGACTGGGGCGAGGACACGGACAGTCCGTATTTGGTGCTCGAGTATCTCGGTGGGGGCTCGTTGCGAGACATGCTGGACCGGGACGTGCGGCTCTCGCACTCCCAGGCCGCCCAGCTCGGGACCGAGGTGGCGCAGGGTCTCGCCTACGCGCACGGCCGGGGACTGGTGCACCGGGACATCAAGCCGGCCAACCTGCTGTTCGACGAGGAGGGCCGGGTCCGGGTGGCCGATTTCGGCGTGGCCCGCGCGCTGGCGGAGGCGGCCTGGACCGAGCCCGCGGGGGCGATGGTGGGGACGGCGCGTTACATCTCGCCCGAGGCAGCCGAGGGCAAGACGCTGGACGGCCGGGCCGACGTGTACTCGCTCGCGCTCGTGTTGTACGAGGCAGTGACCGGCAACGTGCCCTTCGTGAGCGACACGACCATGGGCACGCTGGCGGCGCGCATCGGCCAGCCGCTGCCGCACCACGACGCGCTCGGCCCGCTCGACGACGTGCTGGCCCGCGCCGCCGCACCCGAGGCCTCCGCCCGTTTGGACGCGGCGGGCTTGGCGGCGCGGCTGGGCGCGCTCGCGGCCGCGCTGCCGACGCCGGCGCCCCTGCCGCTCGTGCCCTCGCACGCAGACACGTCGGCGCCGATCGCCGCGTTCCAGGCGCCGGGCCTCTCCCAGCTGACCGAGGACGGGACTACCACCGCGATCGTGGCGGCGAGCGAGAAGGTCGCTCCGATCGGCACCAAGGCCGGTCCCGGTGAGGTCTTCGACGCCGAGCCCTTTCCCAACGGCAGCAGGGCGGGCGTCATGGCCGGGCTGCGGAAGCCCAAGAAGCTCAAGAAGCTCAAGCAGCCAAGGACAAGGAGGCATTGGGGCTGGCGACGCTTCGCCTGGATCGCCGCTGCGTTGGTGTTGGCGGCGATGTTGGCGGTGGGCCTCACGGCCGCCTTCTCGACCGACCTCTTCACGCCCACACACCCGACCCCCGCGTTGAGCGGGCTGACGGTCCAGAGGGCGCGGGCGGAGGTATCGAGGGTGCACATGACGCTGAGGGTCGAACCGGCCGTGAAGTCGACCTCGGCGGCGGCGGGCACGATCGTCTCCCAAAGCCCGCGGGCGCACTCGAGCCAGAAGGAGGGAACGGTGGTGACGGTCGTGCCGTCGGCAGGCCCTCCCATCGTCGCCGTCCCGAATCTTTCGGGCATGACGTGCGCGACCGCGACGGCGGCGCTCCAGCAGGCGCACTTCCAGTCGGTGTGCGCTCCGCCGGCCTACAACAACAACGGGGTGCCCGAGGGCGTGCTCGTGGTGTGGTCGATCGGGAACACCGCCAACCCGACCCAGGCCCCGTACGGATCCACCATCACGCTGGTGCCCTCCGGGGGCCACGCCCCGGCGACGGTCCCTGACATCCCGAGCTCCTACACGTTCGCCCAGGCCGAGGCGGCGCTCCAAGCGGTCGGTTTGACCGCGAGCCAGAACCAGGAGCCGAGCAACTCGGTCCCAGCGGGACAGGTCATCACCCCAACCGAACCGCCGAGCGGTGCCTCGGTGGGCTTCGGCTCCAATGTGCAGGTCAACGTGTCCACGGGCGCGCCAACGACGACGGTGCCCAGCGTCAGTAACCAATCGGTCGCGCAGGCCACCGCCACGCTGCAGGCCGCCGGGCTCAACGCAACCTGGGGCGGGGGTGATGGGAGCAAGCCGGTGACCACCACCAACCCGCCGATCGGGTCGCCGGTGCCCGCCGGCTCCTCGGTGCAGATCTTCACCAGTTGACCCGACATCCGGACTGCGACCTCTGCGAGGCGGCGCGCCTCTCGGAGTGGCACCACGAGGACGACGTGTGCTGGATCGCCGACTGCGAGGTCTGCGGCGTGCCGATGGTCGTGTGGAAGCAACACGGGCCGGTCCCGCCCGAGGCAGAGCTCGACCACATGCTGGCGCAGCTGACCCGGGTGGCCGACCTTCGCTTCGGTGCGGGCGAGTGGTCGGTCGACCGCGTGATGCGCCAGATCCCCGACCACTTCCATGCGCACGGACGCGACCCGAACTGGTGGTTCCGGCGATTCAGCTGACCCACTGACGAGCCCAGCCGAAGCGGAACACCCCACCGGTAGGGTGTCCCGGATGGAAGCGCCTCCGAGCGAGCGCTCCAACGCGCTCCTCGACCCCCGGAGCGACCCCGGCGGTGCGGCCATGGGGACGTTCGGGGCGGACGGGGCGGTGGAGACCAACTGGTTCACCTTGCTCACGCGCCGGATGACGGCCCGCGCCGAGCGCAGCCCCCGCTACCAGTGGTGGGCGCTGGTCGCCCTGCTCGCAGGCCTGCTCTCTCTGAACATCACCTTCACGGTCTTCGTCGTGGCGCTCCCGACCGTCAAGGCGGACTTCCACACGAACTTCTCGGTGCTGGCCTGGGCCTCGACCGGGCCGTTGCTCGCCTTCGGCGTGGCGGCGCCGTTCTTCGGGAAGGTCGGCGACCTCTTCGGCCACCGCCGGCTCTACCAGCTCGGCCTGCTGGGAGCCATAGTGAGTGCGACTCTCACGGCCCTGGCGCCCGACGTCGGGATGCTGCTGTTCGCACGCTGCCTCGACGGTGTGATGGGAGCGGCCACCGGCACGGCGTCGATGGCCGTCATCCTCGAGCTGTTCTCCCCCCAGGACCGGGTCAAGGCGCTGGGCTGGTGGTCGCTGGTCGGGGCGGGCGGCCCGGTGCTCGGGGTGACCCTCGGCTCGCCGGTGATCCAGTTCCTCGGGTGGCGGACGCTTTTCTGGGGCCAGCTCGGGCTGCTCGTCGTGGCCTCGGGGGTCGTGGGGTTGTTGTTGCCCGCCCGGCGGGAGCGCCGACGGGCCGTTCCAGGAGGGTCGTCGTCGGCGTGGCAGGGCATGGACTGGGTCGGCAGCTGGAGCCTGGCCGGCGCCGTCACCTCGGCGATGCTCGTGCTCAGCATCGGGCCCATCATGGGGTGGAGCTCGGCCGGCGTCATGGTGGCCGGCGTGGCGGCCGTCGTGTTCGGCGGCGTCTTCGTCTGGCGCGAGGCGACCTTCGCCACCCCGCTCGTGCCCACGACCTACTGGCGCCGGAGGAACTTCATGTTCCCACTGGGCACCAAGGGTTTCTCAAGTTTTGCGTATTTCGGCGCGTTCTTCCTCTTCCCGCTGCTCATGGAGCAGGTGTACGGGTACAGCGTGTCCCAGGTCGGCTTCATCTCAGTCGCCCGGCCCCTCCTGTTCGCGGTGAGCGCGCCGATCGCGGGCTACATGACGGTGCGGACGGGCGAGCGCACCGCGACGCTGTTCGGGACCGGGGCGCTCCTGGTCTCCCTGGTGCTCTTCGCCACGCTCGGCGCCACCTCGGGACTGTTCGTGGTCGTGCTTGCCCTGCTGCTGTCGGGGCTCGGCATGGGAGTGTCCTTGCCAGCGACCTCGTCCACGATGTCGAACGAGCTGGCCGAGTCCGAGTACGGCGTGATGAGCGCCGCGCAGCTTCTCGCGGCTCAGATGGGGGAGGTGGCGGGGATCCAGGTCGTGCTCACCATTCAGGAGTCGATCGCCCGCCGCTCCGGGCTGGCGAACGTGCACCGCAGCCCGGCGTTGTTGCACAGCTTCAGCGTCGCCTTCTGGGTCGGCGCGGCGGTGGCCGCTCTCTCTGTGGTCTGCGCGCTGTTCATCCGGCCGCTGACCCGAGACGCGGAGGTGACTGCGACCCCCGAGGTGGCGGCCGCTACTCGGTGATCTCCCGAAGTTTCGCGGCCATCTCGGCCGCGTTGGGGTCCGTGGCGGCGGGTTGGGCCTGCAGGGCCATGAGCTTGGCCATGTCACCCTCGACGCGAACCTTGCCCGCCATGAAGGCCTGCATGCCCGCCTGGGGATTGCCCTCGACGAGGATCGCTTTGGCGGTGTCGTAGTCGACCGTCACCAACAGGTCGTGTGACTCGAGGTGGCCCGTGTCGAGCTCGAGCTCGCCGTTCGACGTGTCCATGTGGGCTTTGATGTCCTCGTCGGAGAACGGCACTGTGGTCACGTTGAGGTTCATGCGCACGCTATGTGCGACCGGGGGAGTCTTGCCGGCGTACTGGGCGCGTATCTTGCGGGCCTCGCCCAGCCACTCGTCGCTCAGGAACGGGTACGACGGCATGCGGTGCTCCTTCGTTGAAATCGTCGGTCGGAAGGCGGGCTGACCCCGCCAAGCCGCCGGAACCATAGCCGCCTCGCCGGTAGGCTGCCCGTCCGTGGCTGCCCCCATTCTTCCCGGTGCCGAGCCTTATTCCGCCACCGGCGACGCCCGCGGCGCGCTGGTGCTTCATGGGTTCACGGGCAACCCCCAATCGATGCGCGGACTGTCCCTCGCCCTGGCCGACGCCGGGTTCACGGTCGAGATGCCACTGTTGCCGGGCCATGGGACCGAGGTGGCTGACATGCTGCCAACGCGTTGGGAGGACTGGTCGGGAGCCGCTGAGGCCGCGTACGTCGACCTGACGGCCCGGACCGACGCGGTCGTCGTCATCGGGCTCTCGATGGGTGCCATGCTGGCCGT
>JBPYFR010000303.1:0-2452 GCA_051985685.1 Acidimicrobiales bacterium | reverse complement strand
CTTCGCCTCAAGGTCGCGGTCCAGCCGCACCAGCGCCAGCTTGAAGATGTCCGCCGCCAAACCCTGAATACCCGCGTTCATGGCCTGGCGCTCTGCCGCTTGGCGCACCCGGTAGTTCGACGCGTGGAGGTCCGGCAGCGGACGGATGCGCCCGAACTCGGTCCGGGTGTAGCCGCGGAGCTTGGCCTCGGCCACCGTTTCGTCCATGTACTGACGCACCCTCGGGAAGGCGCCGAAGTAGCTGTCCATGATGGCCGCGGCCTCTTCGACCGGGACCCCGAGACGCTGGCTGAGTCCGTAGGCCTCCATGCCGTAGGCGAGGCCGTACGAGACCATCTTGGAGAACTCGCGTTGGGTGTGCGTGACCTCCTCGATCGGGATCCCGTACACCGCCGCCGCCACCGTCCGGTGCACGTCGGCTCCGCTCGTCATCGCATCGATCAACCCCGGGTCCTGCGAGAGGTGCGCAATGCAGCGCAACTCCACCTGGTCGTAATCGGCGACGAGGAAGGTGCAGCCCTCGGCGGGCACGAAGGCCCGGCGGAACTGCTTACCCATCTCGCTGCGCACCGGGATGTTGTGCAGGTTGGGCCGGTCGGACGAGATCCGGCCGGTCCGGGCGACGGTCTGGCCGAACGACGCGTGGATCCGCCCGTCCGGCTGGACCTCGGCCAGGAGGCTCTCGCCGTAGGTCGACCGCAGCTTCTCCACCTCGCGGTAGTCGAGCAGCGCCTCCACGATGGGGTGGGCCCCGCGCAGGCTCTCCAGCGTCCTGGCGTCGGTCGAGAAGCCCGTCTTGGTCCTCTTACCGGGCGTGAGTCCGATCTCGTCGTAGAGAACGGCGCGCAGCTGGGGCGTGGAGTTCACGTTGAACTCGTGACCGGCGATCTTCTGGACTTCGTCTTGGAGCGTCGCCGCGGAGGCCGCGAGCGAGTCCGCGATGGACTGCAGCTCGGCGCGGTCGATGCCGATGCCCGCCACCTCCATCTTGGCCAGGACCCGCACGAGCGGCGTCTCGATCTCGTCGTGCAGCCGCGACATGTCCTCAGACGCGAGGCGCTGCCGGAACACCGCGGCCATGCCCACGACGTCGGCGGCCTCGGCGGCCGCGTCGGTGGCAAGGTCTGTGGCGCCTTCGCCCGGCTCGACGATTTCGAGCGTGAGCTGGCCCGTCTGCTCCCGCAGGTGCTCCAGCTCGTACTCTCCGGTCGACGCGTCCAGCAGGTAGGCGGCCACCGCGGTGTCCATCTCCAGACCGGTCACGTCGATTCCGAGCGGGAGCAACGAGCGCATCGCCTCCTTCACGTTGTGGCCGAGCACCGACCTGGCCAGGACTGTGCCGAGCTTCTTGGCCACGCTCGCTACGCCCAGCTGGTCGGCGGGGACCAGCACTCCATCACCCGCGTGCTCGCCGTCCGCCGCGAGGACGAGCACGCCCGCCAGCTCGCTGCGCCCGGGGCTCCCGGCCCAGCGGGCCGCCAGGGCGACCGTGCCGCGGCCGAGCGCGTCCAGCTTCTCGGTGATGTCGCGGGCCGTCGCGGGGAGGGCCACCTCACCCAGCGCGAGCGGGGTGAAGGCGACCTCGGCCTCGTGTGCGGCGGCGCCGCCGCCCGGCGTTGTGTCGTGGTCCGGAGGCGCGCCGCCCGTGGCGGGCTCACCGAGGAAACCGGCCCGCAGGAGCTCCTCGAGGCGGTCCCAGACCGTCTTCATCTCGTAGCGGGCGAACGTTGCCCGGGCCGTGTCCCACTCCCAACCGCCGAGGGTCAGGTTGGCGGCATCCGTCTCCGCGTCCAGCGGCACGTCGGTGACGAGCGGGATCACCCGGGCGTTGGCTCGGACCAGCTCCTCGTGCGCGGACAAGTTCTCCCGCAGCTTCGGGCTGAGCTCGCCGAGGTGCTCGAAGATTCCGTTGAGGTCGCCGTACGTGGTCAGCAGCTTCGCCGCCGTCTTCTCGCCCACCCCGGGCACACCGGGCAGGTTGTCGGAAGGGTCTCCACGCAGTGAGGCCAGGAGCACGTATTGCGACGGCGGGACGCCGGTCCGCTCGAGGATGCCCGCCTCGTCGTACACCGTGTAGTCGCTGACGCCGCGCTTGTTGTACAGCACCCGGACGTAGGGGTCGACGACGAGCTGGAAGCTGTCGCGGTCGCCTGTCACGATGACGACCAAGCTGTCGCGCGCCGCCGCCTCGGTCGCCAGCGTGGCGATCACGTCGTCGGCTTCGAAGCCGGGGGTCTCAATGACGGGGATCGCCAGCGAGCCCAAGACCTCGCGGATCATGTCGAACTGCGGCGGCAGGAGGTCCGGCGTCTCGGCCCGCCCCGCCTTGTAGTCGGCCACGAGCTCGTCACGGAAGGTCTCGCCGGGGTGGTCGAAGGCGACGGCCAGCGCCGCGGGACGCTGCTCGCGGATGAGGTACACGAGCATGGACGCGAAGCCGTGCACTGCGTTC
>JBPYFR010000302.1:0-6959 GCA_051985685.1 Acidimicrobiales bacterium | reverse complement strand
GACCAGTACATCGAGGACACCGAGGACGTCGAGGAACCGACCGAAGAGGACGTCGACGAGCTGCTGGTCGAAGAGGTCTCCATCGACGGGATGTGCGGCGTCTATTGAGCGTCGCCCAGGCCGCGCCCGGCGCGGCGTTCGCATCCGAACGGGCGTGGCGGCTCAGTCCCGACGTAGCCCTGCGCGACGAGTCCTTCGGTGCTCTGGCCTATCACTACGGCAACCGCCGGCTGGTCTTCCTCAAGTCGCGCCGGCTGGTCGCGCTCGTCACGTCACTCGAGTCCTACCCGAGCGCGGCGGCGGCCATGGACGCGCTCGTCCCCGATGAACACCGAGCGCGCTACGAGCGCGCGCTGTCCAATTTGGTCGCCTCCGAGGTGATCGGTGCCCGCTGACTCGGCCCCGCCGAACCTCAAGGACCGGTTCACGCGCGGCCTCGACGCGCCCATCTGCCTCACCTGGGAGCTGACCTACGCCTGCAACCTGGCCTGCGTCCATTGCCTCAGCTCCTCGGGCCGCCGGGACCCCGCGGAGCTGACCCCGGCCGAAGCCCGGGCCGTCGTCGACGACCTCGCAGAGATGAAGGTCTTCTACGTGAACATCGGGGGCGGGGAGCCGATGCTACGTCCGGACTTCTTCGACCTGGTCGGCTACGCCGTCGGCCGCCGGGTCGGCGTCAAGTTCTCCACGAACGGGACCCGCCTCACACCCGGACGGGCGCGACTGCTCGCGGCCATGGACTACCTCGACGTCCAGGTCAGCCTCGACGGTGCCGTCGCGTCGACCAACGACGCCGTGCGGGGGGAAGGGTCCTACGCGGCCGCTCGCCAGGCCATGGACAACCTGGCCGCGGCCGGCTTCGGGGAGTTCAAGGTCAGCGTCGTGGTGACGCGCCAGAACGCCGAGGAGCTGGACGCGCTGGCAGAGCTCGCCGACTCGTACGGGGCCCAGCTCCGCCTCACCAGGCTCCGCCCGTCCGGCCGAGCCATCGACAGCTGGGACGCGTTGCGCCCCACGGCCGAGCAGCAGCGGCGGCTCTACCACTGGCTGCTCCATCGGCCCGGCGTCCTGACGGGGGACTCGTTCTTCCATCTTTCCGCGCTGGGTGAGCCCCTCGACGGGCTGAACCTCTGCGGCGCGGGCCGGGTGGTGTGCCTCATCGACCCGGTGGGCGACGTGTACGCCTGTCCCTTCGTCATTGATGAGCAGTTCCTCGCCGGCAACGTCCGCGCGCGAGGCGGCTTTCCCTCCGTCTGGCGGGAATCCGAACTGTTCCGGTCGCTGCGCGAGCCCCAGAGCGCCGGCGCCTGTGCGTCCTGCGGGTCGTTCGATGCCTGCAGAGGGGGATGCATGGCGGCGAAGTTCTTCACCGGGCTCCCGCTCGACGGCCCCGACCCCGAGTGCGTCCACGGCCACGGCGAGGCGGCGCTGGCCGCTCGGCTCGACGCGCCGCGGGCCAGGCTCGGTCACTCCAAGGTGCGTCGCGACGGGACGCCGATCCCGGTGCCGGCGCCCGTCCGGCTCCGCGTGCCGGCCCGCGCCTGACCGACGCCGTGGATCTCGCCGGGACCACCTGGCTCGAGGTGGAGGCGACCGGCGGGCGCAGTGTGCTTGCGGTCCCGCTGGGCTCGACCGAGCAGCACGGCCCGCACCTCCCGCTCGACACCGACACCCGCGTCGCGGCTGCCCTGGCGGCCGGCCTGGCGGCGCGAGTGGCCGACCTCACTGTCGCCCCTGCGCTGGCGTACGGCGCGAGCGGGGAGCACGCCGCGTTCGAGGGCACGCTGCTGGTAGGGCATCGCGCGTTGGCCGAGGTGCTGAGCGAGCTCGTGCACTCGGCGCGGCGCGCGTTCCGAGGCGTCGTGTTCGTCTCGGCCCACGGCGGAAACCATGAAGCACTCGAGACGGTTCGCGCCCGGAGCGCCGCGGAGGGCGACGACGTGCTCGTGTGGTCGGCACACGTGGCCGGTGGCGATGCGCACGCCGGCCGCACCGAGACGTCGCTCATGCTGGCCATCGATCCCGCCGCCGTGAGGTTGCCCCTCGCACAGGCTGGATGCAGCGAACCGCTCGAGACGCTGATGCCGCGGCTACGCGCCGTGGGGGTGCGGCCGGTATCGTCCAACGGCGTGCTGGGCGACCCCGCAGGTGCGAGCGCCGAGGAGGGTCGCGCCCTCCTCGCCTCGCTCGTGTCCGACCTGGCCGAGACCGTGTCGTCGCGCTGGCCACCCGCGTGAGCCCGGCCGCCGTCGTCACGGGGGCGGCCCGGGGCATCGGGGCGGCGACCGTCGATGCGCTGGTGGCCGACGGCTGGCAGGTGGTGGCGGTCGACCTCGGTGCCGACGACCCCGCGGTGGACTACCCCTTGGCGACGCGGGCCGACCTCGATGCGGTTGCCGCCCGGCACGACGGGGCGGTGCGCACGTTGGTCGGCGACGTCCGGAACGCGTCGGACATGCGTGCGGCGGTCCAGGAAGCCGTCCGCCATTTCGGAGGCCTGCAGGCCGTGGTGGCCGGCGCCGGTGTGATGAACGGAGGGCCTCCCCTGTGGGAGACCGCGGACGCGCAGTGGGACGTGCAGTTCGACATCAACGTCAACGGGGTGCGGAACCTCGTCGCCGCCGCCGTCCCCACGCTCCTGGAGGCACCGGTTCCCAGGCAGGGGCGCGTCGTCGCGATCGCCTCGGCCGGGGGCCTCCTCGGGCTGCGGCGGCTCAGCGCCTATAGCGCCTCGAAGCACGCCGTGATCGGGCTCATGCGCTCGCTGGCCGCGGACCTGGCGGGCACTGGCGTGACATCCAACGCGGTCTGCCCGGGTTCCACCCGGGGCCTCATGCTGGAGGTGTCGGCGGCGGTGTACGGCCTCCACTCCGCCGAGGAGTTCGCCGCGCAGCAGCTGGTGGAGCGCCTCCTCGACCCGGAGGAGACGGCCGCGCTCATAGCCTGGCTGTGCGGTCCGACGTCGAGCGGTGTCACCGGCGCCGCGCTGCCGGTCGACGGCGGCATGACGACGTCGTAGAGGAGGTTCGACATGGCCGAGTGCACCCATCTGGACCAGACCGTCGACGTGGAGCCGCAGACGCCGAACGGCTGCGGGCAGTGCCTGGCCGTGGGCGACACGTGGGTCCATCTCCGTCTCTGCCTCACGTGCGGCGCGGTCAACTGCTGCGACTCCTCGCGCAACCGCCACGCCACGAAGCACTTCCACGACTCCGGTCATCCTCTGGTCCAGTCCTTCCAACCGGGCGAGGACTGGATCTGGTGCTACGTCGACGAGCTCGCGCTGGAGCCGGGCTAAGAGCTCTGCCCGTAGATCGTGTCGCGCCGCTTGGTGCGGGTCGAGCCGACCGCACGCACCGCACGCCGCAGGTCGGTCACGAGCGCAGGGACAGTCCCTGCGCTGCCGGCATGCACAGTCGCGTGCAGTGAGTCGGGGCGGTTCTGGCGGTCCAGGTACCAGCCGTCGGCAGAGAGCCGCTCTCCCACGGCGAAGATGTCGAGCGCGTCGGTGTCGCGGGCACCGAACGCCAACACGGTGGTGAGAGGATCGCCGCGCAATTCCAGCGCGTCGATCGACTCGATGCCCGCACGCAATTGCAGCGCGGCGTCGTGCGCGGTGCGGGTGAGCTCCAGATAGCCCTGATGGCCGATGTGCATGAGGGCGGCCCACGCGGCCGCGATCGGGCCCGCCGGCCGCGTCCCGGCCATCGCGGTCGAGGCATAGAGGCCGCCGAGCCAGTCGGACGTGACGAAGAGCTGCTTGCGGGCGAGCTCGTGGGTCCGGTAGAGGATCACCGACACCCCTTTGGACGCGTAGCCGTACTTGTGGACGTCGGCCGACATGGAGGTGACGCCGGGCACGCGAAAGTCGAAGGGCGAGTCGAGGCGCCCCAAGTCGTGGAGGAAAGGCAAGAGGAACCCGCCCATGCAGGCATCGACGTGGCACAGGATGTCCCGCTCCCGGGCGAGCGCCGCGATGTCGCCGACCGGGTCGACGATCCCGTGGGGGTAGGTGGGTGCCGAGCCCACGACCATGATCGTCTGGTCCGAGCAGGCGTCGGCAAGCGCGTCCGCGCTGAGGCGATAGCCGGCGTCGACGGGTACCCGGACCAGGTCCACGTCGAAATACTCGGCCGCCTTGGTGAACGCCGCATGAGCGCTCTCGCCCGCCACGACGGCGGGTCTCTCTATCCCGCGTTCGCGGCCGACGTCGCGGGCCGTCTTCACCGCTTGGAGGAGGCTCTCGGTGCCGCCGGAGGTGAGGTATCCCTTGACCCCGCCGCCCGCGGCCGGGTCGTCCGCGCCCAGGAGGGAGGCCGTGATGGACACGATGTCGTGCTGCATCACGCCGATGCTGGGGAACGCGAGCACATTCAGCCCGTTCTCGGCGCTGTAGAGAGACAGGGCGTCCTGGAGCAGCTCGTGGACGTCGTCGCCCGCGGAGTAGACCAGGCTGAACACCCGGCCGCCGCGCCAGTCTCGGTCGCCTTGCTTCATGGCCAGCAAGCGCCGCATAACCTCGTCCCGCGGCACGCCGCGTTCTGGCATCGGCGTGTGAGGGAACGCGTCCATCCGTTCGTTCTTACTCCATCTCCATCCGCGCTGCTCCACCGCCCGACCAGAACCGAGTGGGCTACCTTGGCCGCGTGCTCCGGGGGCAGAAGTGAAATTCGCCGTCACCTTCGGGCGCATGCATCCGCGGCTCTGGGTCGAGGCCGCCGAGGCGGCGGACCGGCTCGGCTTCGACTCCATCTGGCTGCCCGAACACCTCGTGCTGCCCATCTCCATGGCGGGGTCCCCATACGCCGGTGTCGAGCACCCGCCGGTGCCGCCGACCACCCAGCTCTTCGACCCGGCCTCACTGCTTTCATTCGTCGCGGCGCGCACCAGGACCGTCCGCTTGGGGACCTACGTGTACCTGCTCGGGTTGCGTCACCCCTTCGTGACGGCCCGTGCGTTCGCGACGCTGGATTGGCTGTCGGGCGGCCGGGCCGTCATCGGTGCGGGAGCGGGCTGGTTGCGGTCGGAGTGGGAGGCGCTCGGCATCGACCCGTCGACGCGAGCCGGAAGACTCGACGAGGCCATCGGGGTGTGCCGCCGCCTCTGGACCGAGGAGACGGTGGCGCACGACGGCACGTACTTCCCCTTCGCCGAGGTGGCCTTCGAGCCCAAGCCCGTGCAGCGACCCATTCCGATCCTCATCGGCGGCGAGTCGGCGCCCGCGCTCCGCCGGGCGGGACGCCTCGGTGACGGCTGGATCGGCATGGCTCACACGCCCGAGAGCGCGGCGGCGTCGGTCGCCACCATCCGGTCGCATCGCGACGAGGCGGGCCGGTCGGCGCGGCCCTTCGAGGTGACCGTCGGCGGAGAGTGTGCGAGCGACAACCACGTGAGGGCATGGACAAAGGCCGGCGTGGACAGGCTCATCGTCTCGCCCTGGCAACGATCGGCCGAGGTGCTCGATGCGATGGCGGCCTTCGCCACGCGCTTCATCGACCGCGGCACCGAATCCGGCCGGTGAGCCCGTCCGGCCGGGAGTACGCACGGAGCACACGGCACTAGGACAATTGAGGCATGTTGATCCGCGGTGCACGCCCTGAGGACGCGCTCGACATCGCGCGCATGCATGTCCGGTCGTGGCAGTCGGCCTATGCCGGCCTTCTCCCCGACGACTTCCTCGCCGGCCTCGATCCGGCGCGTCGGGCTGCGCACTACACCCTCGGCAGCGACCGCCCCGATGTCCCCTCCTCGACGGTCGCGGAAGAAGAGGGCCAGATCCTGGGGTTTGCCACAACGGGCGCCTCTCGAGACGCAGACTCTCTGGGAGTCGGTGAGCTGTTCGGTCTCTACGTCGACCCCGACCACTGGCGGCGCGGGTGCGGAAGGCTGCTCATGTCCGACGCACGCGCTCGTCTCGCCGGTCTCGGTTTCACCGAGGCGGTGCTGTGGGTCCTGCAGGGGAACAGCCGGGCGGAGGCCTTCTATCGGGCCGATGGGTGGGCGCGCGACGGGATGGAGAGGGACGACGACATTGGACCAGGCTGGAGGGCGGCCAGCACCGCCCCGTGCGAGATCCCCGTGCTCCACGAGATTCGCTACCGCCGATTGCTCTAGGTCCCGACAGGACCTAGGCCTGGTTATGAGCTCCAGATGATCGCCTGCGGCTCGGTGTACGCGAGGAGCCCGTAGTCGCCGCCGTCCCGCCCGACGCCCGACATCTTGAAGCCGCCGAACGGTGCGTCGTGGTTCCGCTGTGCCGTGTTGATGCCGACGTGGCCGGCCTGCAGACGCTTCGCCACCCGCAGCGCCCGCGCCCCGTCCCGCGAGAAGACGTAGTCATACAAACCGAACTCGCTGTCGTTGGCGATGGCGATCCCCTCCTCCTCGTCGTCGAAGGGGATCATCGTGACGACGGGCCCGAAGATCTCCTCGCGCGCCACCCGCATGGCATTGTCACCGGTGATGAGCGTCGGCGCCACGTAGAAGCCGACCGGCAGGTCCGCCGGCCGCTCGCCACCCAGCACCACCTCGCCGCCGTCCTCTCGTGCCGTCGCGATGTGCGCCTCGATCCGTGAGCGCTGGGCCGCCGAGATCACAGGCCCGATGACGGTGGCGCTGTCGGTCGGGTCACCCACCTTCAAGACCCCGGCCATCTGCACCAGGCCGTCGCGGACTTGCTCGAAGAGGCTCCGGTGCACGACGGCGCGGGTGGGCGCGGTGCAGATCTGCCCCGAGTGGAACGACCATGTGGAGCCGATGCACCCGATGGCGGCCTTGACGTCCGCATCCTCGAACACCACGCAGGCGCCCTTCCCCCCGAGCTCGAGCAGCGTCCGCTTCATGGTCCGGGCGGCTTTCTCGGCGATGGTCACCCCAACCTGGGTGGAGCCGGTGAAGCTGACGCAGTCGACCTCGTCGGCGTCCACCAACGCGGCGGAGGAGGCCGGCCCGTTGCCGTT
>JBPYFR010000301.1:0-5067 GCA_051985685.1 Acidimicrobiales bacterium | reverse complement strand
GCTGGGCCGCGTCCTGGCCGACGCGGCGGTGGTGTTCTCCTGGTTCGGGTGGCGTCACGCGGTCGTCCGTTCGGTGTCGTACCGGTGGCGGGCGGCTGCGATGTAGTGGCGGTGGGCCTCCGCCCAGTTGATCAGCATGCTCACGTGGGAGGCGAGCGTCTGGCCTACCGGGGACAGCGCATATCGAACCTGGGCCTTGTGGTTCGCCGACGCAGGCTGGGCGTGGACAACCACGGCGCGGACCCGGATGTCGAGGTGACAATCGCACCGCACGACTGGGCAGCGGGCCGCGATCCCCAGCTCGACACCGCCGTCCGGCTGGCGTTGTAGGCGCTGGAGCAGCGCACGCCCGCCGCACCCGCCTACCGTCTGACCAGGCGATCTCGCTCTGCCGTCAGACATCGACGGCTATAAATTCAAGCTGGTTATTGTCGATATCGCGGAACACGATTGTCGAGAAGGCGAACGGCTCCTTCATGCTCTGAATGCCGGAGTGCGCAATACCAAGGCTGTCGAGCCAGTCTGCCCAGGCCTGCAGCTCTTGACGCCCGTCGACCTTCAGCGAGATGTGGTCCAGGCCGGTGCGTGTCTCGTCCATCTCCTCGCCCTTGTTGGCATTGTTGTGATGCAGACCGATCGCCAGTCCCGTTCGGGGCTCGACAACGAGTTCGGCATACCCGGTCCACTCTCGCCCGTAATGCGGCAGTCTCCCCTCTACCAAATCACCCTGAAAGACCTTCTTGTACCACTCGATACTCTTGTCGAGGTCCCTGACGGTGAATGCGAAATGATGCACGCCGTCGAATGACGGTGCCATTGTTCGGGTCATCGTCGTCTCCCTCAGGGGTTGAATCCGAAACCTTTTGCGCGTTGCTGTGGTTAGTTGAGGACCTTCAAGGGTTCCTGGGCCAGTGGTCCGGCGGACGCGGGGTTCTGTCCTGTGTACAGGTTGCGATCCACTACGGTGTACGGCTGCCAGATCGGCCCGCGGGAGAACTCCACGCCGAGCTTCTTGACCTCGTCCTCCATCAGCCACTTCGCCTTGGACGCCAAGCCCACCGCCTTTTCCTCGTCATTGGTGAAGCCGGTTATCCGATAGCCGGCGAACGGCGACTTGCCGTCCGCGTCCCGGGTGGCCAGCAGCGCCGCCGGCGCGTGGCACACCACAGCCAGCGGCTTGCCCGACGCCAGCGCGTCCACCAGCAGCTTTCCCGAGTCGGCGTCGTATGCCAGGTCTTCCATCGGCCCGTGGCCGCCGGGGTAGTACACCGCGTCATAGTCCTCCAGGCGGGCGTCCTTGAGCGCGATCGGCCGCCGCAGCTCGTCGGCCCGCTCGATGACGTCTTCCTCCTCCCGCGCCTTCTGCGCACTGCCGGCCATGTCCGGGCGCAGGCTCATCATGTCCACGGTGGGTACCACTGCACCCGGTGTAGCCACGGTGACCTCGTGGCCGGCCTCGGTGAAGGCGCTGTAGGGGGCCACGAACTCCTCGGCCCAGTAGCCAGTGGGATGCCTGTGACCATCCTTGAGCGTCCAATAACTCGCCCCGGTCAGAACGAACAGGATCTTGGCCATCAACAATCGCCCCCTCAACCCGGTCCGGCGGTCGCCAAACGCCACCGGCGCTCTGACATTTCCCCGCACTACCCCATGGGTGCCCACTATTCAGTCACCCCTGTGTGACCTGGGCGGACTCGTGTAGAAAGCCGTCTCGTGGGATGACCTTGATGCCGCATCGACCGGATCCGGAAGCGCACGCAGCGAGGCCAAGGGATGCGGAATGCTGCTGTTGAGGGCGGCCCAGGCGTCGTGTCGTGTGCTCAGTCGAAGACGATGACCTGGCGGCCGACGACACCGCCCCGGCCGAGGGTCTCCAGGTTTTCGTTGATGTCCTCGAGCCTGACCTTGGTGATGTTGTGCTTGATCTTTCCGGCGTCGGCGAGTGCCAGCACCTCGACGAGGTCGTTGTAGTTGGACCAGAACGAACCGAGGTAGGACAGCTCTGTTCCGACGAAGGGGAACAGACGATGTTCGACGCGGTCGCTCATCAGCCCGACCGACACCAGGGCACCTTCGACGCCCAGCAGGTCAAACCCCAACGAGACCGATGCCTTGGCGCCCGCACAGTCCAGGATCGCGTCGATCGTGCGCCGGCCGGTGAGTTTGGCAAGCTCGTCCTGGATGGCCTCAACGGACCTGTCCCTGGTGTTGATCGCGTAGTGCGCGCCGTTGTCCACCGCGATGGCCAGCTTGCTGTCGGTGCGGCCGAGTGCGATCACCGTCGATCCGCCTGCCAACAACCTGGCGTACTGGACCGCGTAGGCGCCCAGGCCGCCGATGCCGTTGATGGCGACCGTGCGACCCGGCCCGAGCTTGCCCGCGTCCCGCAGCTTCTTCAACCCGCGGTAGGGGGTCACACCCGCATCGGTCATCGGCGCGAGAATCTCCGGCGTCTTCACGCCTGCCCCTGACACCGGGATCGCGTGCCGGTACTCCACGGCAAGGTATTCGGCGAAGCCTCCCGGCGGGCCGAAGCCGACCCACCGTCCGTCGCCGCTGCACAACTGTTCGTTGCCCTCGCGACACTGTCGACAGGTACCGTCACCCCAGCTCGGGTAGACCACGACCATGTCGCCCTCGGAAACGCGCGCCGTCGTCGGTGTCGTCGGTACCGCGCTCCCCAGCCCCGCCACGCGACCCGCGATCTCATGCCCGGGGATGTACGGAAACGTCAACGGGAACGGGTCCTTGAAGTAGCCGTCAACGAGCTGGTAGTCGCTTCGGCATATACCCGCCGCGGCGACCTTTACCAGGACCTCGTCAGGCCTGATCTCGGGCACGGGAACCTCTTCGATCCGAAGGGGTTGCTGGTATCCGTACATCCGAGCGGCTCGCATCTGCACGATTCGCTCTCTATCTCGCAATCCAGGAATCACGCCATGCCGGTCGCCTGAAGATCTTCCGAACCGCCCGACGACGGGAACGCCGACGCTTCCCGCTCGCGCTACCCCATGCTGGCGGCGTTATGCACGCCATCCTCCAGGCCCGAACGGCGACCTGCCCGCATGGGTGCCACACACTCACCTTCTCGTACTGGCGGCGGGTCGCCCGAGCGAGAAAACTGTGCACAGCCCTGCACAGACGGCCCAGTCAGGAGCACGCCATGGCTACGATCCACCTCAAGCAGACGACCACCGCCACGCCCGAGCAGTTCCTCGCCGGGCTCACCGACTTCGGGCCGGGCCGCTCGAAGCTCTTCGGCAACAGCGCCGACGAGTACCTCAAGGTACATGATCAGGGCCCTCGGCAGGCCGACGTCACGGAGGGCTCGCGCGGCGTCTGGGAACGCCTGCACTACGACTGGTCCGATCCCAACCGCGTCACCATGACGACCACCGACTCCAACATATGGGGAGGCCGCTCGGGCCACACCTACACCTTCACCCGGCAGCCCAACGGGACCACCGACGTGGACGTCGTCGTGGTACGCGAGGGCAAGAACCTCAAGGGACGGGTGCTCGCGGTCGTGCTCGCGACCATCGGCAAGCGCGTACTGGCAACGGCGCTGGGAAAGACCGTCAAGGCCATCGAAGCCCGCAACGACGGCGGTAGAGGCTGACGCGTTCCGCTCGTTACGTTTCGTAGCCGCTCCTCGGGGCTTGGGCCTCGGAATCTAGGCTGGTCAGGCCTTCTCGTACGGCGATCGCCTCGATCGCGTCGGCGGCGTACTCCCGGGTTCCTGTAGGTGCCTTCCCCGCTTCGGCGATCTGTTGCAGGGCCGGTACCACACGAGCGTCGCCGTACTCGATGGCAGCTTCGACGGCCGCGAAGCGCACGGATGAGTCCCGGTCTTTCACCAGTCTGACGAGCAGATCCGGTACACGTGGATCAGCCAGTCGGATCAACGATCTCAGGCCGTACTGACGACCGAAGGCGTGGCCGGCTCGACGTTCGTTGACCGCGGCGACCAGCAGCGCTCGTGCCGCCGGCCGGTCGACCTCGCCGAGAGCGTCGAGAATCTCGATGTCATCGTGCAGGGCTGAATCGGCCAGGACATGGTTAAGAAAGCGGTCCGGCCACCGCCGCGCGGACACCACGACGGCGTGCCATAGGTCCTCTGCGACGTCTCTTGGATACGCGTTCTTGGCACCGATCGCGACCTCGTTCGAGCGGTAGCGGGCCGCGAACAGCAGGTCACACCCAATCTCGCCGAGCCGCTCGAACTTGGCCAGACAGCGTTCAAACATGTGGCCACCAGCCCCCGCGAGAAGCTCGTCGACCACAGCCGCCGCATCCGGTTCGCTCACGACCGCCATTGTCAAAGTATCAATCAAGTACTGGAAGAAAGCGCAGGCGAGACAGACACAGTCTGCGCCTCCTGTCGAGCGCGATCACGAGCGGCGTAAGTTTCGTATCGATAGATGATGGCTTGTGCGCTGCGGATGAGGGGGCCTTCGACCATCTCGCCGTCGAGCACAACGACTGTCTCTCCTCGTTGGTCGGCCTCGGCTAACGCGGC
Source organism: Acidimicrobiales bacterium (assembly GCA_051985685.1). Classification (GTDB taxonomy): domain Bacteria; phylum Actinomycetota; class Acidimicrobiia; order Acidimicrobiales; family RAAP-2; genus Bog-473. The sequence continues at coordinate 548 of JBPYFR010000301.1, read as the reverse complement.
CACGGCACGACACGCCCAGTCGTACTCCTCCTGGGTCGGGGTGAATTGAGAGTGCACCGGGGCGATTTGCTTGGGACTGAAGCAGCCGGTGCCGTCGAAGCCCATCTGCGCTGAGATGAGCGCAGCGCGAGCGGTGCCCTCGAGATCGCGGAAGGTGGAGTAGCCGGTGTCAAGGACCGTCAGGCCACGGCTGCGTGCGACCACGACGGCTCGTTGTTTTGCGTAGAGGAGCTCTAATGGAAACGACCAGATCGGCCGGTCGGCGCCGACTCCGATGCGCCGGACCCGAAGCTCGGCGGACAGGTCGCCAGCACCAAAGGTGAATCCGGCGACGCGAGGGGCGGCGGCGATCTGCTCAAGGTTCAGGATCCCGTCGGTCGTCTCGATCATGGCCCAGATTTGCGTGCCACCCACCGGTATCGACGCGTCGGTTTCGGAACGCTTCATGATCTCGTCCGCCCGCTCCACGTCCAGATTCGAACGTACCTTCGGGAGGATGACCGCGGGGGTCCGCAGGGCGGCCAGTTGCCGCAGGTCCTCCTGGCCGG
>JBPYFR010000300.1:0-8132 GCA_051985685.1 Acidimicrobiales bacterium | reverse complement strand
TCGGCCAGGTTGGCGCCCTTGCCGCCGAGGAGGTCCTTGAGCTCCATCGGCGGGCGGGGGTGCGTGTGGTCGAAGTCGAAGACGTACGGCATCGGGCCTCCTTGCCCTGGACGAGCGAACCGGGGGGTGCGGGTCTCTCGGTAGTCGTCGCCCGCCTGGTGGGGCGGGCTCTCCCAGCCTACTTCCAGCGGTCTGCCCTCTCGATGCGCCGGATGCCGTTGCGGCGGATGCCGATGCCCCGGATAGCTACTCCGTCTCCCCGCCGGGCTCCTCGGTGGGAGGTTCGCCCTCACCCGCTGCGCCCTTGCTCGTCGCGCGTTCCCGCTCACGCGCAGCGCGCGCCGCGTCACGGGCAGCGCGGGAGGAGTCGCGGGCCGACTCGCGGGCAGCCCGGGCGGAGTCGCGGGCCGACTCGCGGGCGGAGCGGACCGATTCACGCACGGAGCGGGCGGCCTCATCGGCGGCGTCTTGGGCGGCCTGGTGGGCAGAGCGGACCGATTCTCGCACGGCATCGCGGACGGAATCCTTGACGGCATCCTTGACCTGGCGTTGGAAGACCTCTTTGGCCTGTCGCATGAAGTCGCGTACGACGGCGAGATCCTCGGCTTTGTAGCGCTGTGCGAGCTCGCGCATCTCTTCTGCGATGGGTTGCTGCAAGCCCTCCAGACGTTGCCGCGCCTCGGGGACGATCTCCACCCACACCCGACGGCGATCCTCGGTGTCGCGCCGCCGCGTCACCATCCCCGCCTCCTCGAGCCGGTCGAGGATGAAGGTCACTGCCCCCGTAGTCAGCCCACTCTCCTCGGCAAGCTTGCCCGCGGTCATCGGACCGAGACGGCCAATAAGGTCGAGGCACCGTACGTCGGTCTGACTCAGCTTCAGCTTCTTGGCAAGCCTCTCGTCGAAGTCGCTGGCCGCTCCGAAGTAGCCCAAGATCTCGTTGCGAAGCTGCTGGGCCAGCTCAAATCTGGACGAATGTCTTGACACCTAAGTAACTTTAGCACTAAGTTTCTTTACCGATGGCTCATTCTACGATCTCTTCTCTCGCCGTGGACTCTTCTCTGGTGGCGGAGGCCCGCGGCTCCCTTGCCGTCGAGGCCCACGACCTCGTCAAGGTCTTTCCCCGGGGCAACGTGCGCGCGCTCGACGGGGTCTCGCTGCAGATCGAGGCCGGCACCGTCCTCGGCCTGCTCGGGCCGAACGGCGCCGGCAAGACCACCGCGGTGCGCATCCTCTCCACCATCCTCGAGCCCGACTCGGGAACCGCCTTCATCCTCGGGCACGACGTGGTCAAAGAGCCCGACGCGGTGCGCCGCCTGATCGGCATGGCCGGGCAGTACGCCACCGTCGACGAGAACCTGACCGGTCGGGAGAACATTCGGATGGTCGGCCGCCTCTCGCACATGCGCCGGAGGCCCAGCGCCGAGCGGGCCAACCAGCTGCTCGAGGCGTTCGGGCTCGAAGACGCTGCCGACCGGGTGCTCAAGACGTACTCGGGCGGTATGCGCCGCCGGCTCGACGTGGCCGCCGCTCTAGTCGCCAGCCCACCCGTCCTGTTCCTCGACGAGCCCACGACGGGACTCGACCCTCAGGGTCGGCAGGACCTGTGGGAAGTCATCGAGGATCTGGCGAGGGAAGGCACGTCGGTCCTCCTCACGACGCAGTACCTCGAAGAAGCAGATCGCTTGGCCCGCGACATCGTGGTGGTGGACCACGGCAAGGTCATCGCTCAGGGCACGCCGACCGAGCTCAAGACCGGCCTCGGGACCTCGGTCGTGGCCGTGACCCTTGACGACCAAGAGTCAGTCGGCCAAGCCGTTCCGCTGCTCGCGCCGCTGGCAGATAAAGATCCCGTCGTTGACGGGTCCACCGTGGAGCTCACGGTCGAGAATGGGCCTGCGGTGGGTGCCGAGGTCCTGCGTTCGCTCGACGGAGCCCGGATCGAGGTCCGCGGCCTCGCCCTGCGCGAACCGAGCCTCGACGACGTGTTTCTCAGCCTGACCGGCCGCAAGTCGGAGGCCGAGTCCGAGGCGGAGCGCGCCGCCCACAAGGGTCGCGGTCGACGCCATTCCGCGGCAGACACGGACGGAAAGGACGCCGCATGACGACTATCGCATTGCCCCGCGCGCTCGAGCGACCCGCCGCGCCGAGCGGCAACCGTGTCTTTTGGGTCGTTCAGGACATCCTGACCGTGACCTGGCGCAACCTCCTCGCGTTGACGCGTACGCCCGAGGCGGTGTTCTTCTCGGCGGTGCAGCCGATCATGTTCACGCTGCTGTTCGTCTACGTGTTCGGGGGCGCCATCCACACGTCCGTACCCTATGTGGACTTCTTGCTCCCGGGCGTTTACGTGCAGACAGTCGCGTTCGGTGCCGTCTCAACGGCGGTGGGGCTCTCGGAGGACCTGCAGAAGGGCCTCATCGAGCGCTTCCGCGCCCTGCCCATGGCGCGGTCCGCCGTGCTCGCCGGACGTACCTCGGCCGACCTCGTGCGCAATGTCTTCGTGATGGTGCTCATCAGTGCCGTCGGCTTCGCCGTCGGCTTCCGCATCTCGACCAATTTCGGGCTGTTCCTGGGCGGTGTCCTGATCGTGCTGCTCTTCTCGTACACGCTCTGCTGGGGGTTCGCCACGCTCGGCCTGTCCGCCCCCAATGCGGAGACGGCGCAGATCATGGTCTTCCCCGTTCTCTTCCCGTTCATCTTCGCCTCGTCAGCTTTCGTACCGGTGAGCGTGATGCCAGGCTGGCTGCAGGCCTTCGCCAAGCACCAGCCGGTCACACAGGTGGTCGACGCCGCACGATCGCTGATGGTGGGCGGCAGTCTGCACGACACGACTTCCGTGTGGCAGGCGCTCGCCTGGTGTCTCGGACTGCTGATCGTGCTGGTGCCCCTGGCGGTGCGCAAGTACCGCCGCGTGGCCTGAGAAACCTGCGCTCCAGCGGCCCCAGCGGCGCCGAGTTCGGGGCTCCTACTCCCCGCATTCCTCGCCGGAACGCCGGCGCAATTCGGCGAGGAGACCCGTGACGGGCACCCGCACCTGCTCGGTGCTGTCCCGGTCGCGCACGGTGACTGCGTGGTCCTCGAGCGAGTCGAAGTCGATCGTGACGCACCACGGTGTCCCTACTTCGTCTTGACGGCGGTAACGGCGGCCGATGCTCTGGGTGACGTCGTAGTCGCACATGAAGTGTGGCTGCAGAAGGGCCAGGACCTTCCGGGACAGTGGTTCGAGGGTGTCCTTCTTCGAGAGTGGCAACACCGCCACCTGATACGGCGCCAGGCGCCAGTCCAAGCGGAGCAGCGTGCGCGCCTCGCCCCCGACCTCGTCCTCGCTGTAAGCGGACAACAGAAACGCCATCATGGTCCGCGTGGCGCCCGCTGCCGGCTCGATCACGTGCGGGGTGTAGCGCTCGTTGGTTTGAGGGTCGAAGTAGTCAAGGGACACGCCTGAGCGAGCCGCATGCGCCGTGAGGTCGTAGTCGCCGCGGTTGGCGATGCCCTCGAGTTCGTCCCATCCCCACGGGAACAAGAACTCGACGTCGGCCGTGGCCCGTGAATAGTGCGACAACTCGTCGGGCTCGTGATGACGCAGCCGCAACTGGTCGGCTGGGATGCCGAGGTCTATGTACCACTGCAGGCGTTCCTTGAGCCAATACTCGAACCACTTCTGGCTCTCATCGGGCGGCACGAAATACTCGACTTCCATCACCTCGAACTCGCGGGTGCGGAACACGAAGTTCTGCGGCGTGATCTCGTTGCGGAACGCCTTGCCCACTTGCGCGATGCCGAACGGTGGCTTCTTGCGGGTCGTGCCGAGCACGCTGGCGAAGTCGGTGAACATCCCCTGCGCGGTCTCCGGTCGCAGGTAGGCGACGTGGCCCTCGTCCTCGACCGGGCCCGCGTGCGTCTTGAACATGAGGTTGAAGGCGCGGGCCTCGGTGAGGTCGCGCGAGCCGCAGTTGGGACAGACGCCCTCGATCTTGTCGGCCCGCCAGCGCTCCCGGCAGTTCCGGCAGTCGACCAAGGGATCGGTGAACGCCGCGAGATGGCCCGAGGCCTCCCAGACGGCGGCCGGGCCGAGAACGGCGGCGTCGAGGCCGACCACCTCGTCGCGCAGCTGGACCATCGTGCGCCACCAGGTGTTCTTCACGTTGCGCAGCATGTTGACCCCGAGGGGGCCGTAGTCGTAGGTGGACCGGAAGCCCCCGTAGATCTCTGCCGAGGGGAAGATGAAGCCGCGCTGGCGGCACAGGCGCACGACCTTGTCCATCAAGTCCGCCACGGGGCTGTCGGGGCTCTCGGGGTTCTCGGGCTCTTGGGCGGCCTCGGTCATCGGTGCAGGATACCGGAGCGAATTCGGGTGCTGACCTCGTTGGCGAGCAGCCGACCCCGCACTGTGAGAACGGCGCGCTCCCCTAGTTCGCCCTCCCGAGTCACCAGTCCTAGACCTCTCAGGTTGTAGGGATCCTCGAGGCAGTCCCAGGGCACGCCGCGTGGTGTGCGCAGCGCGAGCGTGAGTGCCTCGAACTCGCGTGCGTCGCTGCTGAGGTCCTCGCGCCCGACGACAGGCGAGCGCGCGGTCTCCATCGCTTCGATGTATCGCTCGGGTGTGCGCACGTTCCACCAGCGGGCGCCGCCGCGGTGCGAGTGCGCCGCCGAGCCGATCCCGAGGTAGTCGCCCTGCTCCCAGTAGAGCTGGTTGTGCCGGCACTCGTGTCCCGGCCGGGCCCAGTTCGAGATCTCCTCCCAGCGGTAGCCCGCAGCGGTCAGGACCTCGTCTGCGAACTCGTAACGCCGGGCGAGCGCGTCGTCTAAGGGATGACGCGCCCGGTCCCTCGCTAGCGTCGTCCCCCGCTCCACCGTCAGCGCGTAGGCGCTGACGTGCGGCGGCGGGTTCTCGAGCGCGAGCACGTGCGCCAAGGTGCCAGCCCAGTCGCCGTCACTCTCGCCGGCGCCGCCGAAGATCAGGTCGAGATTCCAGGTGCGGAATCCGGCCGCCGCCACTGCGGCTGCGATGGCCTCAGCCGCTCCGGGCACGTTGCGGCGGCCCAGGCCGGCCAGCACGTGTGGGTGCACCGACTGCAGCCCGAACGAGACCCTCGTGACCCCGGCGCGGCGGTACGCACCGAGGTGGTCCTCGTCGGCATCCTCGGGATTGCACTCCACCGTGACCTCCGCGCTCGGTGCGTGCGGGATCGCCTCGAGGATCCGGCACAGCGCGGCGGGGTCGAGGCGGGACGGGGTGCCCCCTCCGACGTAGACGGATGTGGCAGGGGCGAGGCGGCCAGCCTCGACGGCGCGCTCGGCCTCGAGAACGCAGGCATCCGCGTAGCGCGTCATGAGATGGTCACGGTCGGTGTAGGTGGCGAAGGCGCAGTAGTCGCAGCGCTCCCGGCAGAACGGGACGTGGACGTAGACGCCGAAGTCGGTCAAAGCCCCGCGGTCGAGCGCACGGAGCGAATGCGGCGGTCGAGGTGGACCTCCATCGCCTCGGTCGCCAGCTCCCTCACCTCGTCGGCCGCGGCGGGCTGGGGGCCACGCAACACCGCCGCCAGGTCGCCCCCGAGGATGCGGCGCAACAAGGCGAGGGCGGCGGGGCTGAGCGGACGGCCGCTCCGGTGGGCCCGGCAAAGCGTGCCGCCGGCCACGAGGTCGAAGGCCACCAGCTCGACTGTGCCGTCGGGCTCACCGCAGGCGGCGCACTCTGCGAGAACCGGTCCGGCGCCCTCCAGCACAAGAGCCTTGAGGAAGAACGCCGGCGCCAGCAGTGCCGGATCGCCCCGGTCGTCGGCCAGAGCGCGTAGCGCGCCCACAAGCATGGTGTAGAGGCGGGGGTCGGGATGGCGCTCTTGGGCCAGCTGGTCCGCCACCTCGAGCAGGGCCAGGCCGGCCGGCACGCGGGTGAGGTCCTCGCGCACGGGCCGGAACGCATCGAGCACCTCGACCTGGTTCACGATGTCAAGGTCGCTCCGGCCTTGCCACAAGAGCAGGTCCACGTGCGTGAGCGGTTCCAAACGGGCGCCGAACTTGGACGTCGTACGCCTGACGCCCTTGGCGACGGCGCGCACTTTGCCGTGGCGCTCGGTGAGGAAGACGACGATACGGTCCGCCTCCCCGAGGCGGTACGTGCGGAGAACGACCCCGGTGTCGCGGAAAAGGCTCACTCGGGGGCGGCGTCGGGCGCGTTCTCGTCGGCGGCGTCGGGCGCGGCGGATCCCGGGATTCGGGCTTGGGCTTGGCGCAGGCGGGCCTCGTCGATGGCGCGGTTGCGGGCCTCCTGGGCCGGGCGGATTCGGGCCTGGGCCGCGGCGCCGTGGGAGTGCCTGCCGTAGAGGAGATTGCCCGCCGCCACCAGCAGTACCACCGCGATGACCACGATGAAGGCGTTGCCGCCGTCGTGGCCGTGCGCCAGGACGACGTAGACGAACGCCGTGAGCAGGAGGATCCCGACGGCAAGAGCGATCCGGCGGAGGGTCATTGCCCCCTAGTCTCGCAGCTTCAGGAGCCGACCGAACCGAACCGCCGGACCCGCCTCTGGAACTCGATCACCGCTTCGTAGAGGTGTCGGCGGCGCATGTCAGGCCAGAGGACTTCCGGGAACACCAACTCGCTGTAGGCAATCTCCCACAGCAGGAAGTTCGAGATCCGCGTCTCGCCCGAGGTCCGGATGACGAGGTCGGGGTCGGGCATGTCGGGGAAGTACAGGTGGTGCCGGATCAGCTTCTCGTCGATTTTGTCCGCCGGCGTGCGCCGGGCCACGATGGCCTTGACCGCGTCGACGATCTCCGCCCGGCCCCCATAGTTGAAGGCCATGGTCATCACCATGCGCCGGTTGTGCTTGGTCAGCTCGATCGACTCGTCCATTCGCTTGAGCACGCGCCGCGGCACCCGCCAGTCACGCCTGCCGGCGAAGCGGATCTGCACGCCTTTGTCGTTGAGCTCGTCGCGCCGGCGCATGAGCAGCGACTGGTTGAAGTTCATCAAGTACCGCACCTCGTCGGGCGGGCGCCGCCAGTTCTCGGTGGAGAACGCGTAGAGCGTCAGCCACTTGATGCCGATCTCGAGGGCCCCGTTGACCACATCGAGGAGCGCGGCCTCGCCGGCGGCGTGGCCCTCGGTGCGGGGAAGCCCGCGGGCCGAGGCCCAGCGACCGTTCCCGTCCATGACGCAGCCCACGTGAACCGGCACCCGGGAGAGATCGAGCTCGGCGGGGACGGGGTCCGGATCGCCGACTGGGACGGGATCGCCCGTGTCCTCTTTCTTGGCCCTGTTGGCCCTGTCGGCCCTGTTGGCCCTGTTGGGAACAGCCGAGGTCACCGAGCGAACCTACCGCGGCCGGTGCCGGACGCCGGGCGGCCGACCACCCGGCCGACCCCCCGAATTTCTCTTCTGCAATCCATGTTGTAAGGTGCTCGTGGCTCTTGGCGAGTCGAGAAATCGAAGGGGGATCCCATGTCTATTCAGGAGGCCGCGCCGCGGCCTGACGTCACCGACTTGATCGCAGTCCACCGTGTCTTCCGCGACACGTTGGCCGACGCCCCGGTGCTCGTCGGGGGCGCCACATCAGAGGACACAGCGCGCGTGCAGTTGATCGCCAACTACTACGACAACATCCTGCGCTTCCTACAGGTCCATCACGACGGCGAGGAAGCGCTCGTCTTTCCCAAGCTGCGCGAGCGCTGTCCGGGCGAGCAGGCGGTGATCGACAGTCTGGAGTCGCAGCACGAGGAAATTGTCCGTCTCCTCGAGAACGCCGAACGCTCCATCGCCGCGTGGCCGGGCGGGGGCGCTGCGGAGCAGTTGGAGGTCACCGACTCGCTCGAGGCGTTGCGCATGCAGCTGGTGGTGCATCTCAATGAAGAAGAAGGGACGGCACTCGAGCTCTGCGCCGACAACCTGACCCCGGAGGAGTGGGGCGCCCTCCCCGGCCACGGGATGGCCAACTTCACGGGCGACAAGATCTGGTTGATCATGGGCTTGATCCGCGAGCGCCTGACGGACGAGCAGCGCGTCGAGATGATCGAGCACATGCCGCCTCCCGCGGTCGAGATGTGGACCGGCTTCGGCGAGCGGGCGTTCAAGGAGCTGTCGGCCCAGGTGGCAGACGGGGCCGCCTGACGTCGGAACCCGGCCCC
>JBPYFR010000299.1:0-7872 GCA_051985685.1 Acidimicrobiales bacterium | reverse complement strand
GCATGCGGAAGCGGCGCTGTGCGCCGCGCTGGTGGCCGGCTCGCCACTCGCAGGTCCTCAAGAGCTCGGCGTCGAGGTGCCGGCCTGGCTGAACGGTTTGGCCGAGGCGGCATCGGAGCTGCGGAGGCATCTGCTCGATCGGTTGAGGGCGGGCGAACTGGCGGTGGCGGAGGAGTTGCTGTCCGCCATGGAAGATGTCTACGGCCTGATGGTGACCATCGACTATCCCGACGCGGTGACCGGCGGCCTCCGGCGGACGGCCGACGCCCTGCGCGCCGTCCTGGAACGGACCCGCAGCGACCTGACCACGACCATCCTCCAGGTTCGGCTCCAGACGGCCCTCGAGCGGCGGCTGGAAAAAGAGGGGAAAGAAGGCTGAGGTATCCTCGGGTTTCCCGCTCGGGGGTGTAGCTCAGTTCGGTAGAGCGCTACGTTCGCAACGTAGAAGTCGCCGGTTCAAGTCCGGTCACCTCCACCAGTAAAGGGGCTGGTCAGCGGGTTGCGGGGGCCCGATGCCTTCGCGTATGGGTGTCGCCATCGCACGTTTCCCGCGCGGTCATCGCGCGCAACAGCGTGTGCGGACCCGGTTCACGATTGAAACCGTGGCCCCGGTACCTGCCTGCCACTTCGCGGACGCGGCCCCGGTAGCTGGGCGACACTGACCCCGGTACCTGCCTGACACACGAACGTTCGATGGCATCCACCGGTCGCTGGTGGCCACCTCCTTCGCTGTGGGTTGTTCACGCCCCCAGGTCCGGAGGAGGCCATCTTCATGTTGCAGGAGTTGGGGCTGGTGGAGCAGCGCTATCACGCCGTGTTGGAGGTGCTGGACGGAGTCACGGCGGTCACGGATCGGGAAGCGGAAGCCCTACTTCCTCACCGCAGGCGCACCTGGTCGATGGTCAGCGTGTAGCCGGTGCTCAGCGGGGCTTTGCCGGTCACCACGAATTGGAACGTCGCGCTCCCGCCGGACAGGCGTTGCGACCCCAGGTCGAACTCCCGAACTCCCGCTTGTGGGCTGAACGCGTTCCACGTGGACGCAGCTGACCTGCCGTTGACGACAAGGCGGCCACTACCGAAGTTGGGGCCGGTCGCCATGCGTATCAGAAGGTGGTACGTCCCGCGCGAGGGCACGCTAACCCGGTAGGTTACCGAGGCCCCGGGGCCGTCTGCTTGGAACTCGCTTGCTTCTCCTCCCACGAAGGCGTCGCTACGCACGGTCGCGACTGAGCCTCCAGAGAGTCTGGCGACCGGCGCGTCCTCGAACTGGCGAGCGAGGGTCGGGTCGCCCTCTGGTGGCTGCAACGGGGATTGCAAAGCGTGGGGCTCACCGAGATTCGGTGTCCCGTCCGCGTTCCAGTCGATCGGCTGGACACGTGCGGTTCTGGGAACGCCCCCGGCGCACGATGTGATCGCCGTCGAGGTCGAGGCGCCATACGCCATCCACCACTGACGCCCGTTCAACGACGTGAAGAAACTGCCGTGCCCAGGGCCATACACTCCTCGACCTGGGTTCGACTGGAAGACTGGTTCCGGGACCTTCGCGTCAGTCCACGTCTGCGGGTCAAGAAGATCCGCCTCGGCCGGCACCGTTAGCCGCCCCAACTTGTACTCAGGTCCCCCACAGAAGCTTGTCGAATAAATGACGTTCAACCAGGGTCCGTGGATGAATGCCTCGGGTCCTTCTTGCAGTGGTTCTCCCTCGGTTTCCCATCCGAAGGTGGGCTTCGAGATCATCACCGGCGGTTCTGCCAGGCTCCACGGCGTCTCAAGCCGGGCAATGTAGAGAGCGTGAGAATAAGGGGGACTAGTCGTCCCGCCGGAATAGATCAGATAGTTCTTGCCGTCAACCGACACCACCGTGGGGTCGACGGCGAATGCTTGGAGAGGCGGAATTGCCTTGAACTGGTACGGCCCACGAGGGTCGTCGTCATCGCTCTGGAGAACGAGGATCTCGTGCCGAGTGAGGTCATGAGGATCGGCGGCGACGTAGAGGTACCAATGCCAGCCGTCCGGACCGTAAAGACGGTGGAACTCGGGAGCCCAAACATTCGATGCAAAGCTCGGCGGGGCGCCTCCGGTACCTGGCCGCCAGACAACAACCGGCACGGCGTCGGCCAGCCCGCCTATCGTCGGGGAGCTTCGCAACACGACCCGATCGCCCGCCGTGGAGGTGAGCCAGTAACGACCACCCCAGTCGAACAGGAACACATCTGAGCCGTCGAGCCCCTGATCGGAAACCCCGTAACGGGAGGAATCGAGGGGCGCAACGGGATTCCAAAGCGCACCTTCTGGCGCGTCAGTCTGGCGGACGGCGGTCGGCCTGGAACACGCCGTGGTTATGGCCAGACTGGCCACCACCAGCAGTCCCAGATGACGCGACGAGTGCCTTCTCCGTCGGATCATCTGTATCCCGCGGTCAACGATCAAGAAGACGCCAGCACGGCTGCCAACTCCCTGGCAGGGCCGGTGATCTTCGCTGTCGTCTATCTGCTGGTGCGCCGGATGCTCCAGGCGCTGACCCGTTCCTCCGAAGAAGGTCAACCGGGACGTCGAGCTACTCGTTCTGCGTCGCCAGCTGCGGGTCCGGCGGCGCCAGGTGGGTCGGCCGCGCCTTCGCCGTCGCGATCGTTGACACGCGAACTCGTCCTTCGACGCTTGGTCGATCAACGCGCCTTCGGCTCGTCTGGGCACCTTTCGAGCTTGGCAGAAAATCTCCCGTCCATCTTCGGCGCCTGAGGACACTTGGCAAGTAGATGTGCGGTACTTAGGGCGATGTCCCCCGTCCACTGACCCCGTCATTCTCGGCCCTGTGGAAGCTTGTGGGTGTTGTCACCCTTCGATGGAGACGAGCGACGACCTCGCGTGGGTGCTCATCCTCGTTCCAGTCGGGGTGCTCGCTGCCCTGGAACTGATCCGGGTTCTCAGTGGCTTTGCGACTCGTTCTGACGTAGCGCAGGCTGTCCTGCGACCGACGACCTCAGTAGCCGCAGGTGTCCGGACGGGATTGGCCATCTGCGACCACCAGAGTCAGTCGGCCATGGCCTATCCGCTCCCTGTCAGGTTGCCGGCGGGATTGGCGAACGCGCTGCAGAAGCGGCCGAAAGCCGACGGGTGCTCGAACGACGCCACGGAATTCGGTGAATGGCTTGGCTTCAACTTGTTCGCGCTCTTCCTAGCGTCCTCGGCGACGCCTTAGAAGGCTCCAGCGTCCATGGGTGAACGTGGTCCTCATACAACCGGCACAGGGTCGAGCGGGGACCGAGCTTGGTCTTTCCGAGGGTCAGGCTCTTTTCCACCCGCGCAAGGGCGAACTGCGGTCATCCGGAGGTTGAGCGGTCGTTCGAGCCCATCACAGCCGGCCCTGGTCAGAGTTCATGACGACCCTGGCCCGAGACGTCCGCTCCGACCTCCGAGCAGCTCGAGAGGTATGGGAACAGTGGCAACCTGAGGTCACTTCGGTACGCGCCTTCGACATGGCCGCCTGGCAACTGGGACAAGAACTCACCACCTAGGTGAAGAGAAGAGAGGACCTGAGCCCACCCCCCACGTCGGCGATCGCGAGTCGCATTGCTAGATGTCTCGGCTCTCTCCCACCTCACGTCGCAGCTGTCTTCGCTGCCTGGCTGACAATCTTGTCATTGATTGCTCTGCCAGTTCATTTTCCGAAATGTCGAGCGCCGTCACGTGGTCGTATGGGGGGTGCGGGCACGCAGGTGACTGGCTAATCAGTCAGACCGCCCCACCATGCCGGCGATGCCCGAAACCAGGAGTCATGGTGGTCGTCGGCAGCATCGTCCCGCTCCCATACCCTGATATCCCCGGGGTCGGGCCCTGGGCGTCGCTAGCAGTCCGTAATCGCAAGCCGAGCTTGGGCGTTTATCCGGCTCTGTCGATCGCGTTCGCGAGCTCCCCCAGCCCAGCTCGAGTGTCAGGGCGTTGGGGCCATGCCCACGATGGGCTTGTTCAAGGCAACAGCACCGGTGGAGCCGAAGAAGCCGGCGTCACCGAAGGTGAAGATGCCCCCATCGGTGGCAACCAGCCAGTAGCCGTGGCCGGCGCGCTGGTTCACGGTGACGGTGTCAATTGGGCTGGGCGCCTCCGGGACAAGGGCAGGCGGCGTCGCCGTGTCGGCCGAACCGGTCCAGCAATGGAACTGGATGGGCGTGGGCAGCAGACCGCCGACGGGAACGGCTATCGGTGCGGCGGCCAGATCAGCTGCGGTCGGCGCCGTCAGGTTGCTCGGCACCACGTTGGCCTCCGAGAACAGCACACCGCCAGGACCCACCGGCGTCCAGGTCGTACTTGCGAGGGGGACCGTAACCGTGAGCTGGGCCATGACCGTCCCGGTCCGGGTCGGATCAGGGGTCGGGCTCGGAGGGCTGCTGATCGCGCTATAGAAGGTGGTGACGCCCGTGGCCACAACCGTCACGGCGTAGAACGTCGTGCTTATCGCCGCCGCGTTGTGCGTCGTCTGCGTCCCCTCAAAGGTATTGGTACCGGTGATCTTGAACGATGCCGCACCTGTCCCGACCGTGGCCGTGTTGACCCCACCGTTGGCATTGTTGGCATTGGCCGTGCCGATGTTGGCCAGGGTGTCGTTGGCTGAACTGATGATGCCCAGCCCGGCTCCGGCCGCCAGCAGCGTCGTGCTCACGTCGAGCTGCACGGACTGATTACTGAGGGTGATCGGATTGGGGGCGGTGTCCGGGTTCGGCATGCCCGTGCCCGTGATGAGCAGGGGGAGCGCCGCGAACCCCTGACCCGCGATGCCGAAGCACCCGTTGGGTTGGGTGACGTCAGCAAGGGCGAGGTCCGGGGTGTGCCCGAGAACCAGTACGGACGCGATGAGCGGCGGCAGGGCCAGTAGTGCGAGCTTGGCTAAGCGGCCACCTGGGTGCATCGACTGTCTCCCCTCTGCTACGCGTGTCTACAGGCGGTATGCCACCCGGATCCTCCCGGCCCACCCCTGTTGAAGGCCCCTCAGGTCTGAGATGATACGAGATTTTCGACCCCATGGCGCATTGGGGGACGTGGCCCAGATCAATGTCCTCAGCCTTTACAAATAAGGCCGAGCGAGTCGTCGGGTAATGCAACCAGAAGTCCTCGCAGACACCATAACTGCCGCCAACTATTTACCTTAATTTGGTTCACCCTCACGAGCCCATTCGCTCCCACGGCCCCTCGCCTTCCTCTCCCATTCGCCGGGCCTCCGCAGGGACCCGTTGCGCCTCCCAGCGCCGCCTGTCGCTCCCGCGCTGGGAGGGGGACGGCCGGGAAGGGCGCACGGGGGGCCTGGTGGGACGGGCTCGGGAGGCAGCAAGGCGAGCAAGGCGAGTGCCGGGAACTCGGGAGCCGGCGAGCCGGCGTGGGTGGCGTGTGGCGATCCACCCTCCAGGTCTCGTGCCAGGCGACAAACTTGCCCAGCCAGGCTTCGATATGCCCACACGCCAGCCAGGCGTGCGAGTCGACGATCAAGTGGGCGAGCTGGTTGACGGTGAGGGCTGTCGAGCGCCTTGTGGCGCCCCTATAACGGCGCCCGGCGACGGTCGCGGAACCGCTCGCCTGGATTACCGGGACGCAGGGCAGCCAGCACAGACCGGCCTTTTCCTGCCGACGGCCGGTGTTGTGAGGTCCGTCAGCAAAGACGAACGCCGGGTATGAGCCGGCTGGCGCAACTTCGATGGCCGCCAATCCCCACTCATCCGATGGAACGACAACCGGCGGAGCTGCCAACTCGTCAACAGTCTTCTGAACTACATGTATCGCCATCGTCCTCGGGCTCGACCGCGGAGTATCAATCGGTCTGCACGCCGACTCACCCGGGCGAGCCAGCCTTGGGCTTGATCTGATGGAGGTTGCCCGAGGACTGATCGAGGGATACATGCTCCGGCTGGCTGCTACCCATCGATTCCAGAGCCGAGACTTCCACGAATTGTCGAGCGGCGAACTCCGAGTCCTGAGCCCCTTGTTGCATGCAGTGAGTGAGACACTCCCAGCGTGGGGTCGAGTGATCCGCCCGCATGCCGAAACCGTTGCTCACCTCTCGAACGAGCAGCTGCCCGGCCGGGCGAGCAAACGAACTCCGCTCACGCAAGCCAATCGGCGCACGGCCGTACGTCGAGCGAAAGTCATCCGGGCTGCGCCTGGCGAAGACACCCGCACCCCCCGTGTGCGCTGAGTGTGGGAAGCGCTTAGCTCACACCGGCTGCAAACGCTGCCCCGAGTGCGCTCAGAGGCCCGAGACGAAGGCCTCGCCAGAGCCCGACAAGCTGAAGCCGACCCGGCGGCTCGGAAGGCGCTTGCTGAAGCGACGCGCCGCGGCGGAAAGAAAGTGCTGGCCTGGAACTTGGCCCACCCTCGCCTGGTCGTCGACCCGGCCATCTACGAGCCGATCCGGGCAATTTGGCCGGCATTGCTCTTGGACTGATCGTTGCGGTGGCTGGACTTTCGAAGAGGCGTGCGCAGGCGGTCCGCAACGGCAAGAAGGTTCCCGCGCCCGCGATTGGGCCGCACTGGCCGAGCCGGGCGGGGTTGGCCGGCTCGAAGGTTGGCCAGGGCCGAGCCCAACCGGTTTGAATCCCAGGGTGCCCCCCGAAGTGGGAGCACTCGCATGATGTCGGCCCAAATCACCAATCCGATCTCGAGGACGTTCATCAAAGTGAACATCACCTATCCCGACCTACCAGACAACACGGTCCCAACCACCGAGAGCACTCCGTCGACCATGAACTTCCAAGCGCTGAAAGGCCAGCTCGCGCAACTCTCGGGGGCCTGCAGCTACAGGCGAACGTCCTGGCCGAGAAATGTGTGCGACTTCTCGCACTCCACGGGGCTCTATGAGCCGTCAGAGTGGTGTTCGCGGAGAGCTGCCAACCATTCTTCGCTCATGCGGGGAGAGCGCAATCGGACGACGGGAGGAGCGGACAGGTCTGCCTGCCATGCCGCGATCCGCTCCCGCTTACGAGAAAAGCTGCGGAAGTGCCAAGCGACGATGGACTGAGACGAGAGCACCTGGCGTAGCGACTCCCGGTTGCCATTACAGGCCAGCTCGCCTGTGACGACACGCCTGACCGTACGACGCAAGAGCCAGGCGAGGGACAGGAGCCGCGCGTAATCCAGCGCGACGATCAACTCCGTTCGCGACAACACGACGTCGCGCCAGTGGCCGTAGGCCGTATCGAGCACCCACTCCTCTGACGAAGCTATCCGTGAGGCGAGATCGCGCTGCTCGTCTCGGGAGCGCTCGACCCAGTCGGGCAACCAACCGATCTCATCGTCCACCGAGTGCAATGGGAACCCCGTGATCTCACCGATCTGTTGGGCCAGGGTCGTCTTGCCCGAACCCGTAACGCCGTATACGAGAATCCGCTTGGGACCGTTCGTTCCGTCACCTCTGTTTCGGTGTCGATCGGCTCCCCCGGTCACCGAGGTATTCTGGCCCAGGGTTCAACTCGAGAACTGGTGACCTGCGGCATCGACGAGCGCCAGCGGAGGACAGGCCACCCCCACGAGCGAGACGCCGCCGCGCGCGAAACGACCACTGGCTGCAGTGTACGGCGCCGGCACCATACGACCCCGGCAAGCCTTTGGAAGAGCGTGCGGGGCCGCTCGCAACTTGAGCGCTGCCGCAGCCGACCGTGGCTACATGGAACCAGCAGCGTTCACGCAGGTCATGCGACCGTGGTCGTTCACGCCAACGGTGATCAAGCTGGGGTAGGCACGTTGAATGCTGCGGGACGGTAGTGGGGATGGCTACGGCGCCTCCTTCTGGATCGTGACCCAGTCGCGCGCCTCGAGATACGGCGCGAAGGTGCGGGCGATCAGCTCGAGGTCAGCCCGGGACTTGGGGCGCTTCAACTCGTACACGTG
>JBPYFR010000298.1:0-3051 GCA_051985685.1 Acidimicrobiales bacterium | reverse complement strand
GCGACCAGGTCGTCGAGTGTCACGTCGAGCAGCCGGTGCAACCGGAGAAAGAGGTGGGTCGGTTCGCAGACCCAGCTGACTGCGAAGAGCCTCGAACCGTCGGGGAGTTCCAGGTCGATGCGAGGATGAGCGGGGCGTCAGGCTGTTTAGGCGGCCGCCAGCCAGAGGTCGCTCACGACTAGCTCGACAAGTGGAGTCTTGTTACCAGTCCCCCCTCCGACACGCTCCAGGTCCACGCCCAACCTCGCCTGGAGCTTCACCTCTTCGAGGCCCTCGGATCGGCGGTATGTGAGGGACACGCCGAGCGCCCGGTAGAGCTCGCCCCAACATCTGAGCAGCAGCGAGGCGGGCCAGCTAGCCCGAGTGCTGGCGCAGACGGCTCGGGCGCTTCCGACCGATGCCGCTCGACGGCCTGACAACCAGGCGCCAGTGGACCCTCCAGGCGATCACCAGCCGAGCCAGACAGGTCTTGGCCCATCCCGCCTGAGCTGAACGCGATCGCCCTGTAGCCGCTACGTCGGATCGACGATGGACACCACGCCGGAGGCGGCGTCGAGCAACGGCAAGGTCGCACGCGCGGCGTCATCGACGTGGATCCGAGGATGAGAAGGGAGCTCTTGTTCGTAGAACGTTCCGGGTCCGTAGAGCTGGCCGTAGCGAACAACAACGCCGCCGATGTCGAGAACCATCCGTTCATGGAGGTCCACGACCTCGCCCCGTCCCGGCGGGCGCCACGCGATGCTCTGCGCGACAAAGCGATCGGACCTTCCGGCCGTGGCGGCGGCTATCAGGTTGCGCGTTCCCTGGGTTCGCATCCGGTCGTTCTGTTGGGCGCGACCAGGGAGGTCTTCCAGCCGGTCCGGGAGGTCCGTGAGCTGATGCACGACAGCGTCGGGCGCGAACGAGGTGACGGCTTGGGTGAGGGCCTCACTGTCGAACACGTCGCACAACACGGGCTCGCCGCCGACCGATCGCACCGCCGAGAGCTTGGCGGCGGAGCGCGTCATGCCGGCGACGATGTGGCCGGCGTCCACGAGCAGTGGGAGGAGGCGGGTCCCGAGAACGCCGGTCGCGCCCGCGAGGAAGATGCGCAGGTGTGATCGGGGAGGGCAGGTCATACCGCTGATTCAAACACCGACGCTGCGCGCCGGGTGGGAAGAAGGGCGCCGGCGACGATCAGCCAGACCAGCCCGGCGAAACGGGCGATGGGCAACAAGAACGCGGCTCCGTCGACCACCAGCGACAGGGTCGAGAGCTCGGCCGGCACTGCGATGGCGAGCCCCGCGGTCCACAGCCACCTGGGCAGCAGGCGCCCGAAGGCGGCGGGAACCGCCATCCCGGCGATGAGCAACCCGAACGGGACGACGAACCCGGGCCCCCCGGTCGCGAAGGCGAGATCGTGCAGGGCGCGCACGACCGGATCGACCGTCGTGACGGCCGACTGGGACAGTGTCCAGCTGATCAGGGCCGAGAGGCTGAGGGAGCCGGCAGAGGCGACGCCACCGGCGAACGCGATGGTGGCTCCCGGCGCGCGGATGCCGAGGTTCCGGAGTCGGGCGGAGGCCGTCGCCGCGTAGATCATGAGAGGCACGGCGGACGCGAATTGAAAGAACGCGCCGGCCCGGACGGCATCGTGGTGGTTGCGGAAGTACTCGAGGATCTTGATGCTCGACGCGAACGGCGATGGATACGTGCCTCCCGCCATCGCCGTGCTGACGATGAGGCCGGCCAGGAAGAGTGCTGTCGAGATGGCCGCGAGCCCGAGGAGGGGCGGTCCGCCCTGGCCCTGGCGGTGTCGGATTGGCACTGCGGTGGCGGTCATTGTCGTGTCAGCTGTCATGGGAGAGTCTCCTTGTCATTGCTCGCTGGTCTCGGGCGTGCCGCTGAGCTGCAGGCCGGCGAGGATCCACCCATCGCCGCGCCGGAGCGCGACGTGTGTGACTCGGAAGCGGCCGCCAGCAGGCTGGCCCTTGTATGTCCACCGGCTCGTCTGCGTCCCGATGGCGATGGCGGCATCGCCGTAGAGCCGGACCTGGTCCTCGTCCCAGTTCCCCCTCGTTATCACTGAGCCCCGGGGGCGGGGAAGGAACTCCCGAACCATGGTTGCCATCCGCGAGCCGTCGGCGTCTGCTGTTCATGCTGAGCGCATGGACGACGACCCCAGCGGGCACGCGTTGCTCTTTCCTCACGAGTGCGCCCGCAGCAGGGCGACGAGGCTGGCAAGCAGCAACGGGAGGAGTGCGACGTGGTAGATGACGTCGGGCAGGTGCCCACCGCGGGTCGTAAAGTTCAGCCCGACGACGAACCCCACGGTGGCGAAGCCGATGGCGCTCAGAGCGATCGGGCGCGCCGCCATTGGGAAGCGCACGACACCCGCCGCACCGCCGGCAAGCACGATGCCGATGACCGCCTCCGCGACTCCCGCGTGCGTCGCGTCGAATGGGGAGGAGCGACCATGGACGCCGCCTGTGAGGTGGAGCGCCGAGGCGCACCCAAGCGTCACGGCGATGGCCGCCATTACCGTCGCCAGGCGCCGCCTCGTGACCCGGCCCAAGGCTGGTGTCTCGAGGCTGTGGAGACTGACGTTGCTGGTCATGGCGCGTTGCTTTCTTCAGGTGCGACGTGCACGCTGCGATCGATGGTCGTGGTCATGGTCGCCACCTCGCTCTCTCTGGTCGCGGGTGCCGTGTCCACTCGTACTCGTCCATCGCCGTCGCCGGCGCGGTCACGAGCTTCGGCAAGGTCGGCACGATCCGGTTGGGCGCCTGGACCTACGGTCGTCATATCCAGCTCGATGGCCTGCGCCGCCACTCGATCGTCTGGTGCGAGAGGCGAGTGCCCTTCGACGTCGACCCTCGGTATGGCCCGTTCGAACCAGCTGGGTAGCCACCAGTTCCGGTCGCCGAGCAGCTCCATTGTGGACGGGACCAGGAGGAGTCGGATGATGGTGGCGTCGACGAGGATGGCGCTGGCGAGCCCGAGGCCGAACAGCTTGATGATGGGGTTGTTCCCGAGCACGAAGGATAGGAAGAACACGACCATGATGGCCGC
>JBPYFR010000297.1:0-3954 GCA_051985685.1 Acidimicrobiales bacterium | reverse complement strand
GGTCCGCTCGGGTGCTGCGCGTCCGTGTGTTGGGGACGGTCCCGTATCACGAGGCGTCCGAGCTCCAGCACGCACTGGCCACCGGCGCCGGAGACGACTATCTCCTGGTGTTGGAGCACCCGCACGTGTACAGCCTGGGTCCTCACGCCGACGAAGCGCACGTCCTGGTTGACCCGCGGCGAGTGGGCGCCGCGCTCGAACACACCGATCGCGGTGGTGACGTGACCTACCACGGCCCCGGTCAGCTGGTGGCCTACCCGATCGTGACGGTTCCCGACGAACCAGGCGCGGGACCCGCGCACGTCCACCGCTTGGAGCGCGTCGTGCTCGACACGCTGGCCGACCTCGGCGTCGCCGGCGCGAGCAGCCTGCCCGAGTATCCAGGCGTCTGGCTCGATGCCGACAGTGCGAACCCGCGCAAGATCGCTGCCATCGGCGTCCGCACGGTGCGCGTCGGGCCGGGCCGACGCCGCACACTGCACGGCGTGGCCCTCAACGTCGACTGCGACCTCGCCATGTTCGGGCACATCGTGCCCTGCGGCATCGAGGACCGAGGGGTGACCTCGTTGCGGGCCGAAGGCCTCGACGTGTCGATGGGCGACGTCGTCGAGGCGTTGGTGCGGCGCGCGGCGTCCGCCTTCAGTGACGGCGCCATCGACCGGCACGACGTGGTGACCGGCACGGTCGGTGCGCCCGTCGATGTGGGGCCGGCGCGGGAGCGAGCGCCCATCCGCCGGCTCCGCCAAGCGGGCGTGGCGCCCGAGGCCGCACTCGACCTCGCAACCCGCAAGCCGCAATGGCTGCGCGTGCCCGTTCGCATCGGCAAGGAGTACCGCACACTCTCGTCGACCATCCACGATCTCGGCCTCGTGACCGTGTGCGAGGAGGCAGGGTGCCCCAACATCTACGAGTGCTGGGCCGACGGCACGGCCACCTTCATGATCAACGGCGACCGGTGCACGCGGGCGTGCGGCTTCTGCCAGGTGGACACTCGTCACCCGCTTCCGCTCGCACCGGACGAGCCCGACCGGGTCGCCCGCGCCGTCGCACGCATGCACCTGGCGCACGCGGTGGTGACCTGTGTCGCCCGCGACGACCTGGTCGACGGCGGCGCCGGAGCGATGGCCGCCACGATCAGGGCCATCCGGGAGCACTCGCCGGGCACGACGATCGAGGTTCTCATCTCCGACTGCAAGGGCGACGCGGTGTCGCTGGACACGATCTTCGAGGCCCGGCCCGACGTCTTGAACCACAACATCGAGACGGTGGCTCGCCTCCAGCGAGCCGTGCGCCCGTCGGCCGGCTACGCCCGGAGCCTCGCCGTGCTCTCCCGTGCCCGGGCAGCCGGTCTCGTCACCAAGTCCGGGTTCATGGTGGGACTGGGCGAGCGCGAGGACGAAGTGCTCTCCACCTTGGCTGACCTGCACGCGGTGGGCGTCTCCATCGTCACCGTCGGGCAGTACCTGCGGCCGAGCCGGGACCACCTCCCGGTGACGCGCTATTGGACTCCGGACGAGTTCATTCGGCTCAAGTTGGTGGGAGAGCAGCTCGGACTGCACCACGTCGAGTCGTCACCGCTCACGCGCTCGAGCTACCACGCGCGGGAGGCCGCGGTCGCAGCGACACGCTGATCGCCGAAGGCACAGGTCCGGCTCGTCGCCAAGCACCGCGCATCGGCTGGTGCCGCCTGTTACCGTGCCGCCAGTCGTTGAACCGGCGTATTGTCACGCCAGCCAAGATGATTGGGGGTAGGTCATGTTCGGACGTCTTCTGCGAGTGACCGGCACGGTTCTGGTGATCGCTGTCGCCTTTGTCACCCCGGTCTTGGCCACGTCGACGCCGGCCGCCGCCGACACAGTCGTCAACGGCTGCACCATCGTCTCGAACCCGACGTCCACGAACTTCACCAGCTGCCCTGGCGCTGTCCTTCAATCGGTCGATTTGTCGGGCGTCAATCTCAGCTTCGCTGACCTCTCCGGCGCCAACTTGAGCTTGAGCACCCTGAATGGGGCTGACTTCTCAAACGCGAATCTGTCGTCGGCCAACCTGGAGGGTGCCAATCTGTCGAACGCCATCTTGTCTTCGGCAAGCCTGACCAGCGCAGTGCTCGCGGGGTGTTTTGACAACACCGCCGCCCAAGGAGTGTCTTGCTTTACTAGCAACTTGACCAACGCCAACCTAACGGGCGCCAACCTGACCAACGCGCCCTTCGCCGCCTGCCTAAGTACGACAACGGGCGACGGTGCTAACTGTGGGGCGGCCGATCTCTCGGGAGCCAATCTGTCCGGGGCCAACCTCACTGGAGCCACCCTTGGCGCGTGCGTCACTGCACCTAATGGGCTGCCGCTCTGCGCCGAAACCATTCTCGTGCCTTCCAACCAGACCGTTCTTGCCACCAGTGGCGCGGGTGCGGTGGTCACCTGGCCCACGCAGTCGCTGCCGGGGGCGACCCTCGGCACGTGTACGCCATCGTCGGGATCCACGTTCCCGATGGGCAACACCTTCGTTACCTGTCAGGTCCTTGATGACCAGGGCGACGTGGCCACAGGGACCTTCTTGGTTCAAGTCACAGCGACGACCATCACCACCAGTACCACCCTCGGGGGAAGTAACTCGATTGTCGGCCAGCAAGTGTTGTACCTGGCCATGGTGACGCCCATCCCGACCGGGGGGACGGTCGGCTTCATCGATAACGGCTCGCCGATCACGGGGTGCTCGACCGTCCCCCTCTCGATCAGCTCCACGGGGGATTTGGCGACCTGCTCGACCGTTTACAGCACCACCGGTACCCACAACATCGTCGCCATCTATAGCGGGTCGGGAGCCATCCTCAGAAGTACTTCTCCGACCATCACGGTGACGGTCTTCCCACCGACGAGCACCAGCGTGCTCCTCCCCGCCAACGGCGCCACGGTCACGGGCGGCACCTGGCTCGATGCCGCGGCATCGAGTGGGGCCGGCATCCTCTCGGTCTCCTTTGAGGTGAGCGGAGGACCCAACTCGATCTCCGACCAAGTGATCAGTTCCGGCTACCCCACGATCTACGGCTACATCGGCGGCTGGAACAGCGCGAGCGTCCCCAACGGGACCTACACAATCCAGAGCGTCGCCACCGACGGCAACCTGAACAGGACAACGAGCGCGCCGATCACGGTCACGGTGAACAACCCGACCACGACCGCGGTAGTCATCCCCTCGGACGGGGCGACTCTGTCGGGAACGTCCGCGCTGTTGGTCGCGTCGGCGCCTGGAGCGAGCAGCGTCAACTTCGAGCTCACCGGCGGGACCCTGAGCAATCAGGTCGTCGCCACTGGTACTGACAGCATCTGGGGCTGGTACGCCCAGTGGAACTCGGCGAGCGTCGTCAACGGGACCTACACGCTCCAAAGCGTCGCCACAGAGCCGGGCGGGAGCACCGTCACGAGCGCGCCAATCTCAGTCACGATCAGCAATTGATGTCGCTTAGGAGCACGAAGAACGTGGACTTAGCCACGGCTGTTCCCGCGCCTGTTCTCCGACGGCTTCATCACACCGATCGGGAATACCTAGGGAAACTTTCAGCCGTCGTCGCTGGTGCGACCGGGACCGGATCGCTCACGGTGCCGTCGTAGGAAAAGAGGCGTCGCCACGGCGGCAGCGAGCACGGCCACCGCCGGCACCGCCCAGAGGATGGGCCCGAACCTGACACCCTTCTTGGGGCCAACCGACGGGACGGACGTCGAGCTGGTCAACACAGTCGTGATGGCTGTGTGCCCGTGGACAAAGGCCCGGGGAGCCGGGGCGGCGGTGCCGGCGGCCGCCGGCACGATGAGGCCGCAGAGCGCGACGACGAGGAGGACGAGGACGGCGGCACCGGTCCTGACCGAGGCTGCCCTCACGCGACGAAGTACTTGGCCTCCGGGTGGTGGCAGACGATGGCGTCGGTGGTCTGCTCCGGGTTCAGCTGAAAGCCCT
>JBPYFR010000296.1:0-9341 GCA_051985685.1 Acidimicrobiales bacterium | reverse complement strand
GCGACGGCTTCATGCGACTGCACCGGTGGTTTGGCTTTGCCTCCGACGCTGGACCCCAGGCAGAAGTCCGTGATCCGTCGGGCGTCGGCAGGCAATTTCTCGACGAGGCCCGGGCTACGGGTGCCGTGCTTTCCGGTCGCAATACCGTCGAGCAGGCGGACCACTGGGGCGGTGATCACCACGACGGCGTCCCCATATTCGTGCCCAGTCACCGACCGCCGGGAGCGTCAGTCGCGTCCTACCCATTAGTGACCTACGTGACAGACGGCATCGCCAGCGCGATGGCACAGGCGAAGGAGGCCGCCGGTGACCGCAATGTGCTTGTCCACGGCGCGTACACCGCGCAGACGGCGCTTGAGGCGGGTGTGCTCGATGAGCTGCAAATCCATCTGGTCCCAGTGATGTTCGGTGGCGGACGCCGGCTTATTGAGGTGCTGCCGAGCAGGGTGGAGCTCGTAATCGTTCGGGTCATCGATACCCCAGAGGCCACCCACATCCGATATCGCGTTAACTCATAGGACTCTGGGACCACGAAGCTTCGTGATCATTGAAGACCGGCCGGGTCGGAGACAGTCCGGTGTAGCGGTTAACCAATGGTCGCCGTCAGCTTCAGGGTGTGCGAACTTGGGCTCCACTTGTACACGAACACCGGACCGTCACCGTCGTGGTGGCCCGGTCCGAAGTCGTAAGTTCCACCACCGCCGGGAATGTTGACATGGGTGAGCGACTCACCACCTCGATCAAACGTCTCGTTGTCCAGTGTTCGTCCGGCGGCCTTGACGACGTCCTCGAAGAGGGCAACTTGCTGGCACGCGGTCAGCGGTGCTCTCCAGGTATGCGGCGTTGAGGCGGTGCCCGTGACGGGGTCGTCGATGGTCGCAGTGGGCTCTGCCGCCTTGATGGTCGCAATGCAGCGCTTCATCGCCGGGTCGTTCCACCATGTCGAAGCGGGTGGGAGGTTGGCGGCGGTGAGCGCGCCCTTCAGGACGGCCGACGAGTATCCCGCGTTGGTCGCGTAGGCAGAAAAATCGGTTTCATTGGTAGCTACGAGCCGCGGGAAGTACGTGCTCTGATTGCCCTGGAGTGCCGCCGGCCACCCCTCGCTCGCACTACCCATGGCCACGACCAAGTTGGCCCCCGACGACTCGAACTTCTGCGTGATGACGGCGTACTCAGGGCCGGTAGCGCCAGTGTCGTTGGTCGGGACGTCGTTGATAGCGCTCGCGACGACGTTGACCCCGAGCTTGTGAAGCACGGGGAGAACAAGATCCACGTCGGCCTGGTCGGCCTTCTCACCCACCACCGCGACCTTCTTGCCCACGAAGACCCCCTCCTGCTTGAAGACCGACATCTCCTTAGAGATGAGATCGCTATCGGAAAGCTGGAAGTTGAACCAAGGCGCCTGGGACTGCGGGGCTGGAGCGTCGGTCAACGAGGCGCCGACCAGCGCGGTGTGGTGAGTCTGGACGTAACACGCCGTGTCAGGGGTTTGGAAGAAGCCCATGACGGCGAAAACCTTGTCGTCTTCGGTGAGCTCGGTGCAGGCGGTGGCAGCCGGTGCCGTCCCCAAGGGGTCGATCGCGGCGAACACGGGCACGATCTTTCGCCCGTTGATCCCCCCACGGGCGTTGATCTGGTCGATGAGAGCCTGGTAGGCCTCCTTGTAGTTGCCCGGGTTGATGTTGACGATGCCCTTGACGGCCGCGACATCGGGATACGTGATACCGACCTTGATCATCGTCGGGGTCACCCCTTGCACAGATTGGCTTGACGTGGCGGCGGCACTAGAGGGCTCGGACCGGAGGAGACCGGCCATGACGATCGGTAGGATCACCGAGAGAGCCAACGCTTTCGCTCGCGCCGTTTTCCATGTCGCATGTTTGCCCGGCACCTTGTTCATGCAGTGAACTCAGTTCCTCGTGCATCGCTATGGGCTACAGAGATCAGAGCTTCGCCTTCGATCTCGATTCGATGGACGACGCGAAGCGCATCGCCGTAGTCGTTGATGGCGTAGTGCAAGACGAAGTGGTTGTCCCAGATCCCGATGTCTCCGACGTGCCAGCGCCAGCGGCAGATTGATTCCGGTTGAAGGATCTTGTCGTACAACAGGCCAAGCACGGCCTGGCTCTCCTTCTCGTCGAGATCCGGGATGCGCCGCGTCCAAAGCGGGTTTACCGAGAGAGCCAGACACCCAGTGACCGGATGCCGCTGGACCACCGGATGCAAGGCGGATCGCTCACCAAGCGCATGTTCGGCAGTGAGCGGCTCGACGAAATGGCGCAGTGGCACGCTGAGTTGCTCATAGCCCCCGATCAGGCTCGCCCACATCGTGTCCCCGCCCGTGTCGGGGCTCACACGCATGTGCAGCACGGAATAGCGCGGCGGCTGCGCAGACCACGTCACGTCGGCGTGCCAGTACGGAGCGCGGAACCCATCGTCCTTCGAGTCCAAGACGCCGATCTCGGGATAACCCTCTCCGCGAAGGGTCGGGAAGTATTCGGGAGGGTTACGGATTGTCCCCAGCTGCTGAGCGAATCTCCGGTGTCCCGCCGGATCGAGCTTCTGGTCGGTGAAGATGACCACCCCGCGCTCCGCCAGCAGCCGGTGCAGCCGCTCGACCTCTTCGGCGCCCAGTGACTCGCGGAGATCGATTCCGCTGATCACCGCACCGATGTGGCCTCCTATCGGCTGAGCGCCCAGATGCAATGGCGGCGAGGTCCCCATCTATACGTTCCCCTGATACCGCGACACGAGAGGACAAACCCTAACGGTGTCGGTGCAAGTGCGCCTCTGCGGCCAGTATTTGAGTGGAGGTGGCGGGATTCGAACCCTCCGCGGAACGGTTTGGGAAGGTCCACGTCAATGACCCAAATGAGGCGCGTAACTGCGATTTCTCCTGGACGGAATGGTGCATCCTGGTACTTCCGGATACTCCCTGGCATGCGCTGTCCGCACGACGACTGTGTCGCGTCCGTGTAACCGTTCTCGAGGGGGCCCGCAGGCCTCCCAATCTCGTGTCACAACGCGGCCGTATGGTCTCGACATGAGCTTCGATCCCCCAATCCTCAGAACCATCGCCGACAGCCAGTGCCCGGAGTGCGGGAGCCGAATGGCCACTCCGCTCTTGTCAGCGGGGCCGGACTACCCCTACGGCGATCACGTTCAGGTCGTCTGCGACGCCTGCGCTCATAGACGGGTGGTGTCGATCGGTCGCCCAGCTGCCTGACTTGGAGACGGCGTCCCCGAACCGGTTGTCGCAGACGTTTGACCTGAGGTCAACAAACGAGTCCCATTGCTGGTGGACTCGGGGGTCGTCGCTTCCGAGTCGCCACATAGAGAGTCCAGCCGAAGGCGTCGACCAGCCAAAAGCTGATGAGACGGTAGACGAGTACTGCTGCCAATGCCTCAGGCGAGTGGACACCGGCCGCAACAAGAGCGGCGGCGAGCGCGGCCTCCACGATGCCGAGCCCGCCCGGTGTGAGCCCGAAACTGCCTGCACCAACCCCGACGCCCCAGGCCAGGATCAGGGCAGACCAGGGGACGTGACTTCCGACTGCGATCAGGGCCACCGCTAAACAGGCGATATCGGCTACCCAATTCACGATCGCCAGCCAGAAAACGAAAGCCCAACCGCGTCCCCTGAGATGCAGGCCCGCGATACGCGTGATTGTGCCGTCGATGAGCGTTTGAGGATCGCCCTGGGGTCGGTGGATGACGCGCTGGACGGACCTCAGACAGCGTGCCCCGACCGACACCAGCCGAGTTCGGAGCCTGGCGTTACGAACAGCGATCACGCATCCAAGGACTGGCACGACAGTGGCCAAAACGCCCAAGAGTCCAATGACGGCTGCGAGATCGTTTCCGGTCAGCATGGCCCCGACGGCCAAGATCAACGCAAGAGCGACGGTCGAGATCACCCCGGACATGGCCAAGACCCATCCGGCCAGCCCCCCGTCGGCCCCTAGGCGGGCGAAAGAACGGAACGAGAAGGCGGTGCTCATCGGTGAGCCGGCGATCGGGATCGATACCGAGATGGAGTTACTGGCGTAGATGATGCCCAGCATCGAGTTGATGTTCGGCCGGATGCCTCCGGCGCGCAGTAACCGTCGCTGTAGGCGCGCCAGCGTCACCATGGACACGCTTTCCGCGAAGATTGCGAGCGGGACCCACCTCAAGTCAGCGTGGCCGAGGACCGTAAAGGAGTGGCGTACAGAACGGCGTTCCAGCCAGCCCAATCCAACGAGGCCAGCCAGCGCCACAGCCAACATCGCGAGCGCTCGAGCACGCCGCGACCGGTTGGGCTGCTCGCCGAGCACCAGTTCGGGCTCGGTCGCACGCACCGGAGAGTTCTCACTCACGGCTTACCTTCGGCGAGCGTCTCCGCCTGGGTCTTGTAGTAGCGGCTGGGGCCAGCCATCGAGTTCCCAATTTCACGAAGCGAGCCGTCTCGTAATCCACAACTGTTGCGGAAGGTACGCCTTTGTGGGTTCGGGATCAATAATCGTCCCGGTCCGGCGATCTCGGACGCCCCGTTGCCCTTCATGCCACGTTGGTGCTCCGGACTTGGCAGATCCTATTGACCTCTCTCACGGTACCTTGAACGGTTCGGGCGTTACCATGACAGCTCGAGTCGTGGGCGTGGCCAACAGAAACATTCGAGAGAGGCAGACTCAGACCCGGCAGTCGGCCAGCCCGCCCCACGCCGTCTGACTCGCCCAAGCGACTCAGACGTGCAGAATTCGTCACCGTCCTGCTTGGTGGCGATCTTCTTTTGTTTGCCCTATGGTCCCACCTGCGCCAACAACGGGGGGGGACGGGCTTGTGAAACGGTCAGCGAAGCTGGTGCTGGGGCTCGCGGTCGCCATGCTCGGATTCATGGCACCCTTGGTCGGATCGAGCAGCGCGGGTGCCGCGACCGTCATTCATGTTCCGGCCGACCAACCCACAATCCAGGGCGCGATTGACGCCGCGTCAAATGGCGACACCGTCATCGTTGGCCCTGGGACGTACGCCGAGAACATCAACTTCGACGGCAAAGCCATAACCGTGGAGAGTTCGCAGGGACCGTCACAGACCACGATAGACGGGAAACGCCAGGATTCGGTCGTGCGTTTCAATCACGGCGAGACGAGAGCATCTGTTCTGGAGGGTTTCACCGTCACGAACGGGTTTGCGTTCCCGGGGGGTGCGTTCCCGGGGGGCTCGTACGAGGGCGGCGGTCTCGATATTTTCGGTGCCTCGCCGACGATAGAAGGCAACATCATCACAGAGAACCAAGCCTGTGCAGACGGGGGCGGCATTGAGGTAGAGGGCGGCGCGCCCCTGATTGAGAAGAACACAGTGAGCTCGAACTCGGAAGGTGGGTGTAGTGGCGGGTTCTTTGGTGCCGGGATCGCCGTGCAATTTCAGGCCGACGGTACCCAGCTGATCGGCAACACCATCACGGACAACCTCTCGTTCTACGGTGGTGGGATCGCCCTGTTCGGGGGCGGGGCCGTTACCGTCGAAGACAACGTGATCAGTGACAATAGTGCCGGGGGAGATGGCGGCGGCCTTTGGATTGACGGCAATTCGAGTGCCTTGGTAGCTCAGAATATTGTTAGCGGAAACTCTGCCATCGATGGTGGCGGTATCTTGTGGCGAACCGGCGGCGCCCTAACCATCATCAACAATAGTTTTTGGGGAAACACCGCCAACCCCCGCGGATCAGTCGTCAGCGCCGCCGGTGGGCAAAGCGGAGCCGCATTCGAGAACAACATTGTGGCGGGTAGCTCATCAACGGTGCCGTTTGGTTGTCCTTTCCCTCAGGAGGGACAACCAACCATCGCTTATAACGACCTGTTCGATGCCGACTTATCGACAAGCCCGACCAGCACGTGTGGTTCGTTAATCGGAGTCAACCACAACATCTCCGCTGACCCCCAGTACGTGAACCCATCCGCGACTCCGCCCGATCTTCACCTGACCCCAACATCGCCAGCAATTGACGCTGGCACCAACAGCGCTCCGGGGCTCCCAAGCCTCGACTTCGACGGATCACCGAGGATCGACCACGGTGTCGGAGTCGTAGATCTCGGTGCATTCGAATTCGAAGCCCCAGACACTGACCTGACAATCACGCCACCAAACGACATATCTACCCCAGCAACGAGCCCCGCAGGTGCCACCGTCAACTATCCCGGGCCGACCGTCAGCGACCCCGACGACGCCACCGTGCCGCCCGCTATCTGCAATCCGGCCTCGGGAAGCGACTTCGCCATCGGATTGACCACAGTGACGTGCTCGGTTACTGATACGGATGACACTCCCTCGACTGCGACCACAACCTTTACTGTCGTTGTCGAAGACGCGACCAGCCAACTGTCCGATCTGGCTCAGGCCGTCGACGGCGTCGGCCCAGGCGCCAGCCTGGTGGACAAGGTGCATACCGCACAGTCGTCCCTGGCTGCAACGAACATCGGCGATGCCTGCTCCGTTCTGACAGCTTTCACGAATGAGGTCGACGCGCAGGCGGGCAAAACGATTCCAGGGCAGCAGGCGGCTCAACTGATTGCGAACGCCCACCGCATTCAGAGTGTCTTGGCCTGCTGAGCCGGCACCGGTACCCGAGCTGCAGCGAGCGCACCAGACGCAACCGTCGCCCTGGGCCAAGAAGGCGTGGAGCTGGCGCCGGCGCCAGGGCGAACCAGCGCCTCGAGCATCGCGGGTCCTGCGCATCCATGGCCGTGCACTGAACGCGCGAACCGGAGTGGAGGTGGCGGGATTCGAACCCGCGTCCTCCGGAGTCGCAATAGGCCTTCTCCGAGCGCAGCCGGCAATGAATTGTCGAGGGCGGCACTACTGCCGGCGGCGGTGCCGCCCCGTAACCAACGAGAATGTCCTCAGCGTTCAGTTGGTGTGAACTACCGAGTGAGCCCTACTGGATGACGCCCAACATCCGGTCCGTAGGGCCGGGACCGGGTGGACGTCGCTACTTAAGCAGCGAGTACGAGCTGAGGCTCGCCGTTTGTTTTTGATTCCGGCTCTTTAACGTGGCTCCGGAGACCACGGCTCGCTTCTCCTATCTTGACGACCGAAGTCGAAACCAATCACCCCCGTGTGTGGGTTATCGCCGAACACCTTGATCGGCCCGACCATTCTATGGGCTCGACCGCCGGCCGACGGACGGGTTCGCTCGGGATCAGCCACTCCACCGGCTCATCTCCTTGCTGGCCCGCGCCGCCTCCCGCTCGGCGTCGCGAGCCATGATCACGTTGCGCTTGTCGTACAGCCGGCGTCCCTTGGCCAGCGCCAGCTGGACCTTGGCCTTGCCATCGCGGAAGTACAGCGACACAGGGATCAGCGTGAGCGACTGCTGCCGGGTCTTCCCAAGCAGCTCGTCGATCTGTTGCCTGTGGAGCAGCAGCTTGCGCTTGCGGTCGGGGTCGTGGGCGCCGAAGCCCGTGGCGAACTGCCAGGGCGGGATGTGCATCTGAAAGAGCCACATCTCGCCGGCGTCGACGCGCGCGTAGGCCTCGTTCAGCTGTGCCTTGCCCTCCCGGAGAGACTTGACTTCGGACCCTTGCAGCACGATGCCCGCCTCGAACGTCTCGATGAACTCGTACTCGCGGCGGGCGCGGCGGTTCGTGGCGACGACGCGGTCCCCGCTCCGCTCCTGCCGGGCCGCGGCCCGCTTCGCGATCTGCTTCTTCGCCCTGGCCATGAGGGGTACGAGGGTACCGTGGGCGGGTGCTGCGGCTGCCACGTGACCTGTACATGGAGATGGTCGCCCACTGCCTGTCCGGTCTGCCCGACGAGGCGTGTGGCCTCCTGGTGGGGTCCTACGGAGGGGACGAGGTCACCCACCTCTTCCCCACGGCGAACGCCGCGGCCTCGGCCATGCGCTACGAGATCGACCCCAAGGAGTTGCTGCAGGTCGACCGGGCGGCACGGGCGCTCGGGGCGGACCTCATGGGTGTGTTCCATTCCCACACCCACACTGACGCCTATCCCTCGCCGACCGACCTTGCCCAGGCGACCGACCCGGGTTGGCACTACGTGCTTGTCTCGTTGCGCGACACCGTCCCCGTCGTGCGGAGCTACTTCATTCGGGACGGCCAGATCACCGAGGAGCCGCTGGAGGTTCCCGGGTTCGAAGTTCCAGGCCTCGAGGTCCCCGGGTAGGGAGCCGGGGCGGCTCCCCTGTAGAATCGTTACCAGTTCAGTCAACAATCGGCGGCCGGCCTGGTGGGCCGGCCCACCCGGTGACGAGCGCCCGGTGACGTTCGCCCAAATTCGCCCAAATTGAGCCCAAACTGAGGAGGCCCTGTGGCCGTCGAAGTCCGCCTACCGACCGTTCTGCGCAACCATGCCGGCGGCGCGTCCGCCGTCAGCGTCGACGGTGGCACCATCGGCGAGGTGCTCGCGAAGCTCGTGGCCGAGTATCCCGGCATGGCCGGCCAGGTCCTGACCGACAGCGGCGCCATGCACAAGTTCGTGAACGTCTATGTCGACGACGACGACGTGCGCTACCTCCAGGGCCTGGAGACGCCGGTCCCCGACGGAGCCGAGGTGTCGATCCTGCCCGCCGTGGCCGGCGGCTGAGGGTTGGGCCCCGGCCTTGGTGCTGCTCGCGTGACGCCGTCCCCATCCGTCCTCGACCTGATCGGTAACACGCCGCTGGTCGACGTCAGTGCGCTCAGTCCCAACCCTTCGGTGCGGCTGTACGTGAAGCTGGAAGGGCAGAACCCGACCGGGTCAGTGAAGGACAGGGTTGCGCTTTCGATGATCGAGGACGCGGAGCGCCGCGGCATGCTCGTTCCGGGGGAGCCGGACCAGGTGCTCATGGAACCGACCTCGGGCAACACTGGCATCGGGCTGGCCATGGTCTGCCGGGTCAAGGGGTACCGATTGAAGGCAGTGATGCCCACCAACGTGTCGAACGAGCGCAGGCAGCTGCTCGAGCTGTGGGGGGCCGAGATCATCGAGTCACCCGGGGCCGAGGGATCGAACGGTGCCGTGCGGGTGGCACGGGCGCTCGCCGGCGAGCATCCCGAATGGGTCTTCCTCTATCAGTACGGCAACCCGGCCAACCCGAAGGCGCACTACGAAGGTACGGGTCCGGAGATCCTGCGCGACTGCCCGGGCATCACGCACTTCGTCGCCGGGTTGGGTACGTCGGGGACGTTGCTCGGCGTGGGTCGGTTCCTGCGGGAGAAGCTCGGCGACGCGGTGTCGATCTGGGCCGTCGAGCCGCCGGCGGGCGAGATGGTCGACGGGCTGCGGAACCTCGACGACGGCTACATCCCGCCCATCTTCGAAGAGCTCGGCGGGGCCGAACTGCTCGACCGCAAGACCGTGGT
>JBPYFR010000295.1:0-4169 GCA_051985685.1 Acidimicrobiales bacterium | reverse complement strand
GCCAGCGCGTGCCGGACCGCCGCCAGCTCCGCCTCGGTGCCGGTCGGCTCCGTGAGGCCCAGGCCGAACCCGAGCGCGCTCAAGACGTTGAAGCCAGCCTTGGCTGTGCCGGCGCGGTGCGCGCTGGCCTGGGGGCCGCCACCGCCGGCCTGGCTGTAGGTGATCCGGTTCACCGCCTGCCACGACAGCGCGACGTTGACCGCCGAGAACGGCGCCGGATACGACAACAACACCCGATCGGGCGGGAGGTTCGGCGCGACGTCGGCGTACCAACGAGGCAGCGTCACCGCCTGCGTCGTGAACGGCAGCCGCGGCGCAAACGTGACGACGATCGGGACGAGCGCCACCAGGGCCACCGCGAGCGCCCCGGCGACGCCGCGCCAGTCGGGCACCAGCGCATGGACCTTGTCCACGATCATGGCCAGCAGCGCGGCCGCAGCCAGGAAGCCGAAGGCCATGAACCTCTGTTGGATCACGTTGTCGAGCACGGGGATGTGCGTGAACAGGTGTGCCGGCTGAAACTGTCCCGGTTGCGCCCGGAGCGACCACACCGCGCACAGCAAAAGCACGAAGCCGAAGAACCACAAGCGCGCGTCGCGCCAGAAGGCCGCGACGCCGCCAGCCAACACCGCGAGCGCGCTCCAGCCGAGGTATCCGGACGATGCCAGTTGGGGACCGGTATACCCGCCCAACGTCAGGGAGACCGCCGCGGCGCCTTGGACGTAGTTCGGCGCGACGAAGCTGGAAGGGATGTAGCCCCCGACGATCTGGGCATCGGGCCAGAGCAGCCCCGAGAGGTGCGCAGGCCCCCCGAGCGCGAACCACACCGGCCCCGTCAGCAGCACGAGGGCCCCCGCGACACCCGCAGCGAGGCCCTTGGTGGCGTGTGGGGCCCGGCGCAGAAGCCCGTCCCGGTCGAGCACGAAGGCCCCGGCGGCGAGGACCACGATGCCGGCCACGATCACCAGCACCGTGATCGCCAGCAGCTCGGTGGAGAGGAAGAACTGTCCGAAAAGGAGGAGTCCGAGCAGCGCCCCCGCCGTCAAGGCGCTGTGGCGCTGGCGGACCAGGATCTCGTCCAGGACCGCCAAGACGAGGGGGAGCAGCATGAGCGCGGCCGTGTTCATCTCCGTGAACTGGAGGCTGTCGAGCACGAAAGGCGAGAAGCCGAACAGCAGCCCGCCCAGGAACGCCGCGGGCGTCCATGGAGCCCAGCGGCGCAGCACGACGAAGGCGCTGAACGCGGCGATGGCCGGCGTGACCGTGGCGGCGACGTTGAGCGAGGCGACCGGGCCCCAGAGCCAGGTGACGGGGATCAGCGGCACGCTCAGCCCCATGACCGACGTCTGCGACAGGAGGTTGATACCCGTCGGGTGGAACAGCGCGGTCGAGTAGAAGGGATTGTGCCCGTGCGCGACCGCCGTGGCCGGCCACTGGAAGTACCACAGGAACAACGCCGGGTCGCCGCAGCCGCACACCGTGTGCGTCGACGCGCCCTCGGACCAGGCACGAACCCAGAGCACGAAGCCCAGGGCGAGATAGAACAGCCCAACCGCCGCGAGGGTCATCCAGGGGCGCCATGCTGGCCGCCACGCCCCCGTGGCCGCGTGTCTAGCCGGAGTCGAGCACACCCGCGGAGGCCACGGCCTCACGCCGGGGCAGCACGGGCGCGTCCCTGCCGGTGGATCCCGCCTCGTGATACTCCTCTTCGACGTTCACCGACCAGATGTCGTGCGACGCGCCGTACATGTTCTCCACCGTGAGCATGGCGGTGTACATGGAGTGGTCCTGATTGTTGTACTTGTGCATCCCGTTACGCCCGACGGGGTGGACGTTGGGCGCTTCCGCCTCGAGATACTTGCGGATGGTCTCGACGTTCGCCTTGTAGCTGAAGTCGTAATACGGGTACGCCTTGGGCACACGGACGACGTAGCCCTGCTCGACGTCGCCCGGCGTAGCCAGCCCGAGCTCAATCAGCTCTTTCGTCCCCAGTGCGATGAGATCGTCGTCGGGCGCGTTCCACATGTCGTCGCCCTCGAAGACGAAGTACTCGAGACCGAGGCAGGTGTGTCCGTCCTTCACGAGATACGGGGACCACGACCCGTAGTTCTGGATCCTCCCGACCTCGACGTCGGGGGCATGGATGTAGATCCAGTTGTCAGGAAAGCTGCGTGACTCGGGCACGATGAGTGCGACGGTGAGGTAGTCCCGGTAGTGCAGGTCGTCGGCGGCCGCGACCACCTCCTCGGGCGCGGGGGGCGTGATGGTGTGCATGAGCTCGCGCATGGGCATGGTGGAGATGACGTGAGCAGCCGGCATTCGGTAGGTCTCCCCACCCTGGGTGTACGTCACCGCGGTGGCGCGGCCGTCCCTGACCGTGATGCCGGTCAACCGCGCCTCCATCTCGACCGTCCCCCCGGCGGCCCTCACCTTCTCCGTGCAGGTCTCCCACATCATGCCGGGGCCGTACTTGGGATATTGGAACTCTTCGATCAGCGTGGTGATGTCGGTTTGGCCCCGCTTGGGCAGGACCGCGTTGACGACCGCCTTGCGCAGGTCAAGGTTCTTCACGCGCTGGGCGGCCCAGTCCGCCGGCATGTCCGAGACCGGCACTCCCCAGA
Organism: Acidimicrobiales bacterium; assembly: GCA_051985685.1. Classification (GTDB taxonomy): domain Bacteria; phylum Actinomycetota; class Acidimicrobiia; order Acidimicrobiales; family RAAP-2; genus Bog-473. The sequence continues at coordinate 1,548 of JBPYFR010000295.1, read as the reverse complement.
CCTTCTCGGTGTAGGTCTTGAAGAAATGCCGGTAGAGACGCCATCCGAAGCGGGCGACGAGCCAGTTCTCGTAGTTCGATTCGTCGGCGGGAGGGTTGATCCGGGCCCAGAGGTAGGAGAACCCGCACAGGATGGCCTCCCAGAGCCCGAGGTTCTGCAGCGCGTTGAGCGCCCGCAGGGGATAGTCGATGAACTTGCCCCTGAAATAGATACGACTCATGCGGGGCCGGAGCATGAATTCACTCTCGGGCAGGATCTCGTGCCAGAGGGCCTCCACTTCGGGCACCTTGGTGAAGAAGCGGTGTCCGCCCAGGTCGAAGCGCCAGCCGTCCCGCAACACCGTGCGGCTGATGCCCCCCACGACGTCGTCGGCCTCGAGCACGACCGGCTGCTCCCCCCGTTTCGTCAACAGGTAGGCCGCCGTCAGGCCACCAGGTCCCGCACCTGCGATGACAACGGGTGCTTCCTCGGGCGTAGCCACGACCAATGCAGGCTAGTGGACTCGTACACGTATTCGGTGAATCTGCGCCGCTCAGGGGACGTAGATGTTGAGGAAGGCCAGCAGGGAGTACCCGGCCAGGCCGGCCGACAGCAGCGTCAGGACCGTCCTCTCCAGACGGGGCCCGGTCAGCAGGACGGCGGCGGCCAGGGTGAGGGGGAACGCGCCGAGCGTGTAGCGCTCGAAGGAGGCCAGGTTCGTCCCCGCCACCGCGGTGGCCAGCACCGCTGCGGCGAACAACGTGTACGGGGCGGGCAGGCGCCGCCAGCAGACGATCAACATCGCCAGGGCCAGCAGCACCCACGGGACGTGCAGGGCGGTCCCGACGTGATGGTGCAGGACGCCGCTTGCATCGTGGTAGAGGGTCGCGAAGGGATCGGACAGCCCGCCGTGGTGCGAGGTCTGCAGCTGCACGCGGAACGGAGCCCACCAGTCGTGGACCGTGTGCTTGGCCCACGCGAGGAATGCGACCAAGCCGACGAAGGGCGCGGCGACGGCGGCGATCCCGGCCCCACGTTCCCCCCGTCCGAGACGCGGCCACCAGCGCACGAGCTCGGCGATCACGGCGAGGAACAGCAGGACGCCGATCGGCCGGGTGAGGGCCGCGCCAAAGGCCAGCGCACCAGCCACGGCGAACTGCGGGCGGGGAGCTTCGGCTCCCGTCCCCCGGCGCAGGGCCAGAAAGCACCCGATCGCCAACACCAAGAAGACCGCCTCCGCGTAGCCCATGACGAGCACGAAGGCCGCCGGCAGCAGGCTCAGGATCCACACCGCCCGCCGCGCCGTGGCGGCGTCGCCCGTCTCCCGCCGAGCCAGGAGGTAGAGCATGGCGGTGGCCGCCAGGGCCGCGACGTTGACCAGCAGCACCAGCGCCGGGCCGTCACCCAGGCCGGGCACCCAGGCGAGGACGTGCGTGAGCAGCGGCACCGCCGGGAAGAAACGGAGCGACTGGCGCCCGAGCGCGCCGTAGCCGACGCGGGCGATGGACTCGTACCAACCGGCGTCCCATCCGAGCAACCCGGCGTGGACCCTCGCCCCCACCCCGGCCG
>JBPYFR010000294.1:0-3257 GCA_051985685.1 Acidimicrobiales bacterium | reverse complement strand
TTGCTGGGATGGCAGTACACATCGGGGCCAGGGTTTCTTCGGTGGCCGAGGCCGGAGAGGTACTCGTTTCCTCAACCGTCAAGGACCTGGTCGTGGGATCGGCGATCGAGTTCGCCGACCGAGGCGAGCACGAACTGAAAGGGGTGCCGGGTAGCTGGAGGCTCTATGCGGTCGAGGGATGACCAGGCGGACGTGCAGTTGCGGTCCGCCGACACAAATTGCGACTCTCACGCCATAGCCTGGCAGTTGAGCGAGCATCAGATCCGTCCCGCCGCCAGAATGTCTCTGGTGGCTGAGATCCCCGAGACGAGGTTTGCCAAGCTCGGTGACGACCGAATCGCCTACCAAGTGGTAGGCGAAGGACCTCCTGACCTGCTTTGGCTGGGCGGGCTCGGCGAACCTATCGACTCTCGATGGGATTACCCCCCATGCGCCAGCTTCGTCCGCCGCCTAGCCTCGTTCAGTCGCCTGATCATGCTCGATCGACGGGGCGTGGGTGGCTCTGATCCAGTGTCGTCACAAGCGCTGCCAAGCTGGGAGGCGTGGGCCGACGACGCCCTCACGGTCCTCGATGCGGTCGGATCCGAGCGAGCGACCATACTCGGCACCATACAGGGAGGCCCGACAGCGATCCTGTTCGCCGCCACCCGGCCCGATCGAACCCAGGCGCTCATCTTGGTGAACACCGCGGCTCGGTTCCGCCAAGCCGACGACTACCCCTGGGGACTGACCCAGGAGGAGCTGGAAGCGGCCGCCGAGTTCGTCGTGGAGCATTGGGGAACCGAAGCCGCGGCGAGCATGGGTGCTCCAAGCCACGCTGACGATCCCGTGTTCCGACGCTGGATGGCCAAGATGTGTCGGATGTCATGTAGTCCTCGGGAGATGGCCACCTACATGCGTCAGGACAATCCAACCGACGTTCGCCAGGTGCTGCCCTCGATTCAGGTGCCCACGCTCGTCCTGCACCGCAGTGACGCCCCGTTCTTCACGATCGACCAGGGGCGCTATCTGGCCGAGCACATCCCCGGCGCTCGCTTCGCGTCAGTCTCTGGGGCCGATCTCCCCATCTACATCAAGCCCAACGCTCGGATTCTGGCCGAGATCGAGGAGTTCGTCACCGGTGGCGGCCCGAGTGTCCGGACAGATCGAGCCCTGGCAGCGATCCTCTTCACCGACATCGTCGGCTCAACCGAACGAGCGGCTGCGTTGGGAGATCGTCGCTGGAGCAGCTTGCTCGGCAGCCATGATGTGGTAGCTCAGGCGATCATCGATCAGCACGGTGGTCGCCTCGTGAAACTGACGGGCGACGGTGTGCTCGCCATCTTCGACGGTCCGGGTCGTGCCATCCAATGTGGATTTGCCCTGCGCGACGCCCTCGATCCGCTTGGCATCACGATCCGGGCGGGACTACACACCGGCGAGGTGGAGTTGCGTGGGGACGACATCGGAGGTATCGGAGTCCATGTCGCCACTCGGGTTCTCGAACACGCCGAGCCAGGGGAGGTTCTCGTCTCAGCGGCGGTTCCTCTCCTTGTCGCTGGTTCGGGAGTCGAGTTCGAGGACCGGGGGGACTACGAACTCAAGGGCGTGCCAGAGACTTGGAGGTTGTACGCAGTCGAGGGTTGACAGACCAAGCACAGGTACCTCTGGCGCGCCGGAGCTATGCGCCGTCCTCTCGGTCCTCAGAGGAGGGCACCCCTCCAAGATCCAGAGAGCCCTCAACCGGCCCTGGGGACTTAGGTGGAGTGAAGGTGTTGGGTCTGCACGCCGTGTCCCCGGGCTAGTGATGGCCTGGTCCGCCGCAGGCCCCAGGCTGCATGCGCCCGTGCGGCCGGTGGGGCTGCCGAGGCCAGACCGACACCCGGCGACCAGTTGGCTACGTCCGCCGTCTGGCTGATTTCCAGGGCAATTACACCGAAACCGGCACGTTGGGTCGGGCGCCCGAGCACCTGACCAGCGGCTTCGCCAGACTGTGCTGTGGTCGACATCCCTGAGACCCGCTTTGCGGAGACTCGGGAGGGTTCCATCGCCTACCAGGTCGTGGGCGACGGCCCGATCGACGTCATCGTGGCCAACACGACGTTCCCAATCGATCTGATGTGGGACGAGCCCCATCTGGTGGCGTTCCTCACCCGATTGTCGTCCTTCAGCCGCAGCATCTGGTTCGACTTCTACGGCGCTGGCGCGTCGGACTGGCTCCCGCCCGCTGAGAGTCGGGTGTTCGAAAGCAACATCAATGCCATGGTCGCCGTCCTCGACGAGGTCGGGTTCGAGCGGGCGGCCGTGCTCGGGCTGCACGTCCATGAGAGCCTCCTGTTCGCGGCCACGCATCCCGAGCGGACAAGGGCCCTGGTGCTGGTCAACACGCTCGCGACTGTGCGCCGAACGGACGACCATCCCGAGGGCTTGTCGGACGAGGCGATCGAGCGCCAACTGCGCGCCTACAAGAGTGGCTCCCAGACGGTCGTAGGTAACCCCGACCTCATGGCGCCCAGCCTGGCTTCCGACGAGCGCTTCGTGCGGTGGCTGGGACGCGCGAACCGTTTGGCCTGGGCGCCGGCCGACCTTCCCTGGATGGTCACCCGCAGCTTCGAGCTGGATCTGCGTCACGTGTTGTCCGGTGTCAGGGTGCCGACCTTGGTGGTTGGTCGTGAGGGTCTTCCCGCTTATCTGCGCGGTCGATACCTGGCCGAGCACATCGAGGGAGCCCGATGGGCCCAGATACCCGGCGACAACTTTCTCTTCTTCGCCGGCGACGTCGGCCCACTGCTGGATGCGATCGAGGAGTTCCTGACCGGACGGCTACCGACCCCGGACGCCGACCGAGTCCTGGCCAGTGTCGTCTTCACCGATGTCGTGGATTCGACGGCTCAGGCCGCACGGCTGGGTGACCACAGGTGGCGACAGGTGCTGAGTGACCACGAGGAAATCGTGCGTCGGGAGCTTGATCGCTTCCATGGCCAAGAGATCAAGACCACCGGAGACGGTTTCCTGGCCACCTTCGACGGACTAGCGCGAGCTGTGCGCTGCGCCTGTGCTATCCGCGACGCGGTGGAAACGCTGGGCCTCGAGATCCGGGTCGGCATCCACACGGGCGAGATCGAACTCCGCGGGGATGACGTGGGAGGCATCGGAGTTCACGTAGCCCAGCGAGTGCAGGCGGCGGCACAGCCCGGTGAGGTCCTCGTTTCCGAGACCGTGCCTCGACTAGTCGTGGGCTCGCAGATCGAGTTCACCGAGCGGGGTGAATGCGAACT
>JBPYFR010000293.1:0-8461 GCA_051985685.1 Acidimicrobiales bacterium | reverse complement strand
CATGGGACAGGTCGCAGAGGCCGAGGACCAGGTCCGCTCCCGACTCCTCGATGCAGCCGTGCGCGTGTTCGCCAGGCAGGGCTATTCGGGAACGAGGATTCTCGACATCGTCCGGGAGGCGGGCCTCTCGACCGGCGCGGTGTACGGGCGGTTCCGGTCGAAAGAAGCGCTTCTGCGCGAGGCCGTGGTCTCCCATTCGAGGGCATCGGGGCAGGTCGATGTCGCGGGCACCACCCGGGTCGCCGACATGATCAAACAAGGTGCGAGCCTGATGTCGGAAGCACTCTCCGATGAAGACGCCGTGCGGCTCGAGGCATACGTGACCGCGCGCCGCGAACCAGAGGTGGCGGCTGCCCTGGCCGAGGCCGGGAAACGGGCGCGTCGACGCGTCCAGCCGTTGGTCGAAGCTGCATTGGCGGATGGCACGGTGGCGCCTGACGTCGACCCGGAGGCCGTCTTGTTCTTCGTCCAGACGATGCATCTGGGCATGCTGCTGCAACAGGCCGCCGGCGCGGCTCGTCCGGACCAGCGCAGTTGGGAGGACCTGGTCGCCCGCATCGTGGCCAGCTTCGGCCGGGAGACCGAGGCGGGCGAGCCATCAGTGAGTGCCACGAGGACTTCGACGAGGAAGGAGCCCACGCGATGACGACGGCAGAAACACCGACGCAAGCCGAGATGGAGGCGTCAATCAAGGTGATTCGCGACAACGCGGACCGAATGTTTCTCTGGGACTACGACCGCAGCCGCGACCAACTCGTGACCCTTTACAACAAGGCCATGTCCTCTCAATGGAATTCGGTCACCGATCTCGACTGGACGATCGATGTCGACCCCGAGCAGGTCGTCGCGACCTCCCCGCAACAGAACCTGACCGTACGGCTTGCTCGTGCTGCCGCCGAGGAACCAGGCTCCCCCATCGCCAGCTGGTCAGAGAAGGAGTTCCTCCAACTCGGCATCGAGTCGCTGAAAGCGATGTTGAGCCAGTTCATGCACGGTGAGCAGGGCGCCATGATGGTGGCCGCCAAGATCGTCGAAACGGTGCCTTGGATCGACGCCAAGTACTACGCCTCAACGCAGACCATGGATGAGGCACGCCACACCGAGGTCTTCGCGAAGTACCTCCACATGAAGTTGGGCGAGGCCTATCCGATGAGTCCCTTCTTGGAAGAGCAGATCACGGACCTCATCGAGGACAGCCGCTGGGACATCGCCTATCTCGGCATGCAGATCGTGATCGAGAGCCTGGCGCTAGCCGCTTTCGGGGCCATGCTGCGAGCGACCGAGGAGCCGCTCCTCAAGAAGCTCCTGCGTTACGTGATGTCCGACGAAGCGCGCCACGTCGCATTCGGCGTGCTCAGCCTCTCGGAGTTCTACAAGCACTTGAGCGCGGCCGAGCTCAAGGAACGTCAGGAATTCCTCGCAGAGAACACCCTGCGCAACCGATCCCGCTCGACCACCCCCGAGATCTGGGAGCGCATGGGCGTGGATGCCCAGGCGCTTGTTCCTCACCTCATGACCGCCGCCGGCAAACTGGACGCCGAGCTGTTCATGAGCTTTCAAAAGGGTTTCTTCGCCAAGTTGGTACCCAACGTGCGCAAGCTCGGCCTCCTCGACGCCAACGACGGGTATCTACGAGGGCTCTGGGGGGAAGCCGGTCTCATGCAGTTCGAGTTCGCGGATGACACCGGGAGCGATTATGAGACCTACGACGAAGTCGCGAAGGACCGGGCCTCGGCGCGATAAGGGATCGGGCGTCGGGTCAGGTGGACGTCCCTAACCACCGTTAGGAGGTGACCGTGGTGCCCGACCGGTCGTCGGTTTCCTGGTTCCAGTCAGGAGATGGTTGGAGGTGCCGCTCGTTCCACATGCGTCCAAGCACCGCGCCGAGGTGGAGACAAACGCCTAGGCCGATCAGATATGACAACAGCACCGTCACCACGCCTATGGGTCCGTAATCACGATGGCTTGACACAATCTGCGCGGAAAAGAGGAGGGCAGAGAAGACGCCGAGACCAGTCAGGCAGACGCCTGTGGCAAGCGCTGCCGGAAAGAGCTGACGCCAACCAACCCTGCCGAAAAGCAGGAGGTAAAGGGTCCACCAGTAAAAGCCAACGGCAACGACGAAGGTCACAACGTAAATCGGAACCCGAGCACCGACCTGAGCCAACTCTCTTCCAATGAAAACTTGAAGGGCGAGATAGGCCAGCAAGCTGCCCAACCAAATAAGCCGGATTACGAGCTGCCTGGCCCACCCTCTCGCCGGTGGTTGGTCGTAAACCCTTTGGTACCAAGTCTGCAAGGTGGAGGCGATTCCAATTGCTCCGAGAAGCACAAGGGCAGCTCCGAAGACGGTCAGTGTCGACACCGCATGGTTCCCCGGCGATATGAGGGTGTTGACGTCCTTGGCGGCATTTTGGTCCAGACCGAGGCGCGTCACGAATGTGTTGCGCGCATCCCCTCCTGCTTCGGCCGCAACGATGACGAGGAACGGGAAGAGGCAGAGCACGGCGAGCGCAGCGAACTGAATAGAACTGTTCATGAAGTCAATTCCGTTCAGCCGAGACCAGAAGTCTCCCGCAGTGCTGGCCCTCACTCGGTCGGCGACATGCGACCCCTTGTCGAGGAGGGCCTTGCGCTGCTTACTAAGCCGTTCCCCCCGCTTCGGAGCGCCTCGCACTGTGGTATCCGGCGCGGGTGGCGAGCCAGCGTGAGCCCTATCCTCGGGAGCCTCGCTCACGGTTCCGTCACCTCTAGAACCCATCGACCGAAGTATGTCCCACCTACCCGGCGCCAAGGGGACACCAGGTAAGGAGCTCGTTTCGTAGCCTGCGCTATTGGGTCAGGTGCGAGCTGACCAAGCCGATTCGCAGCGGCGGGTCCTGAACATGAGTTAGGCACGCACCCTTGACAGGCAGATATATGCAGGGATGCCATAAAACCGTCGCCAAAGGGCGGTAGATCCAGGCCACACGAACGATCGGAGGTCTGTGATGCCGAACCACCGCGCGCTTGCAATTGCGAGCCTGGTCCTCGCACTAGGTGCCGTAGCGGCCGCCTGTTCCTCGTCCCCGAGTTCGTCCAGCTCGAATACGACGACGTCGACTACGGCTGCCGCTACTACGACCACGGCTGCCGCCGCTGCCACGACCACAACGACCGCCGCGGCGAGCGGCCCCGCCACGACATTCGGCAACGGGACGCACATCGTGAACACCGACACCGCCCCGGGCACGTATCTCGCCGGCGGCAGGACGTTCTGCTACTGGGAGCGGCTGAGCGGGACGAGCGGCCAGTTCTCCGACATCATCGCCAACGAGAACGCCATCGGGCGCGCCATGGTCACGATCGCGCCGACCGACAAGGCCTTCACGACGCGGGGTTGTGGCGACTGGAAGCAGGCGCCGACCTCTGGCACGCCCAAGACGGTGTTCGGGGACGGCACCTGGGCCGTAGGCCTTGACATCTCGCCAATCACCTACAGGTCCTCTGGTGGGTCGGGCTGCTACTGGGCGCGGCTCAGCGGCTTCGGAGGGACCTTCGACGAGATCATTGCCAACGGGAACCCAACAGGTCCCGCGGTCGTCACGATTGACCCGAGCGACAAGGGCTTCGAGGCCAAGCACTGCAGGGAGTGGAAGGTGGCGTAGAAGTCCCACACACGATCTTCGTCATTGCAAAGACGAAAGCAGGAACAAAGACGCGGTCTTGATCGGTTCTTCGACTCGCGCTCCTCAGAGCAGCAGCTCGTCGACCAGCTCGAGCACCCGGGAGACCTGCTCGGACACTGACCCCGAGTCGGGCCCCAGCGCCAGCTCTGCGTCCTCCGGCACCTCGTAGTCCGAGTCGATCCCGGTAAAGCCCGGCAGCTGCCCGGACCGGGCGCGGGCGTAGAGCCCCTTGGGGTCGCGCCGCTCGCACTCCTCGAGAGAGGTTGAGACGTACACCTCGGCGAAGGGGAGGCCGATCTCCTCGTGCAGGGCCCTGATGAGCCGGCGGTCCGCGGCGAACGGGCTGATGAGCGCAATGAGCGCCACCGTGCCCGACTCGGCGAACAGGCGCGCCACCTCACCCGCCCGGCGCACGTTCTCCGTGCGGTCCCGGTCGGAGAACCCGAGGTCGCCGTTGAGACCGTGGCGAAGGTTGTCGCCGTCGAGGAGGAAGGCCGGCCGGCCCCGGCTCACGATGGCCTCCTCCACGCCCGCCGCGAGCGTCGACTTCCCCGCCCCCGACAGCCCGGTGAACAGCACCGTCGCGCCGGGTGTCCCCAGGGCCGCGAAGCGGTCGGCTCTGGACAACCGCACGCCGTGGTGCACCACGTTGGGGCTGGCGTGCGTGGTGGCCATCACACGGATCACACCCGCGCCCGCCGTCGCGTTGGTCACGGGGTCGATCACGATGAAGCTCCCCGTGGTGCGGTTCGTCGTGTAGTCGTCCACGAGGAGCGGCTCGGTGCAGTGGAACCACACGCGCCCGATCTCGTTCAGGGCCAGGGTGGTCGCGGTGTCGTCGCGGTGGAGCCCGTTCACGTCGAGCCGGTACTGCAGTGCCTGCACCGCCGCCCGCACCGTCCGGGTGCTGTGCTTCAGCAAGAGGGTGCGCCCCTCGGAGAGCGGGGCCCGCTCGTCCATCCAGCACAGCGTGGCCTCGAGGTCGTGGGTCATGGTCGGCCGGTTGTTGGGGCGGCACAGGATGTCGCCCCTCGACACGGCGATGTCGTCCTCGAGCGTCACCACCACCGCCATGGGCGGGAAGGCCTCGGCCACCGGGCCGTCCGCGGTCGCGACCGATGCGATCGTCGACCTCGTGCCGGACGGCAGGACGAGGACCTCGTCGCCCGGCCGGAGCACGCCGCTGGCCACGGTGCCCGCGTAGCCCCGGAAGTCCGGGTCGTCGGGCGTCTGGCCTCGAATCACGTACTGGACCGGGAAGCGCGGGTCGATGAAGTTCTCGTCGCTCCCGATGTAGACCGATTCGAGGTGGTTGAGCAGGGGCGACCCCTCGTACCACCACATGTTCTCCGAACGGTGCACCACGTTGTCGCCCCGCAGGGCCGAGATCGGGATGAACGTGATGTCGTGCACGTTGAGCCGGGCGGCGAACTCCATGAAGTCCGTCTCAATCGCACCGTAGCGCTCCCGGTCCCAGTCGATCAGGTCCATCTTGTTGACGCAGACGACCATGTGGGGGACACCGAGCATGGAGGACAAGAACGCGTGGCGCCGGGTCTGCTCTATCACCCCCTTGCGAGCGTCGATCAGGATGAGCGAGACGTGGGCGCTGGACGCACCCGTGACCATGTTGCGGGTGTACTCGGTGTGCCCGGGCGTGTCGGCGATGATGAACTTGCGTTTCGGCGTCGCGAAGTAGCGGTAGGCCACGTCGATCGTGATGCCCTGCTCGCGCTCGGCCCGCAGCCCGTCGGTGAGCAACGCGAGGTCGGTCTCGGGGTCCCCGCGGCGCTCGCTGGTCCGCCGGATCGCGTCGAGCTGGTCCTCGAAGATCCCCTTGGCGTCGTAGAGCAGGCGGCCGATGAGCGTGGACTTGCCGTCGTCCACCGACCCCGCCGTGACCAACCGCAGCAGCTCGGACACTAGAAGTAGCCCTCCCGCTTGCGATCCTCCATGCCGGCCTCTGAGATGCGGTCGTCGGCGCGGGTGGCGCCGCGCTCGGTCAGCCTGGTGACGGCCACCTCGGCGATCACGAGCTCGATCGTCTCTGCCATCGACTCCACGCAACCGGTGCAGTCGGCATCGCCCACCGTACGGAACCGCACCATGGCCTCGAACACCTGCTCGTCCGGCTCGGCAGCCAAGTGGCGGGTGACGGCCATCAGCATGCCGTCGCGCTGGACCACCTGCCGGCGGTGCGCGAAGTAGATCGGCGGCACCGGGACCGACTCCTCGCGGATGTAGTTCCACACGTCGAGCTCGGTCCAGTTCGACAAGGGGAAGACCCGGATGTGCTCGCCGGGACGGTGGCGCGCGTTGTAGATGTTCCACAGCTCGGGCCGCTGGTTCTTGGGATCCCACTGCCCGTACTCGTCGCGGAAGCTGAAGATCCGTTCCTTGGCCCGCGCCTTCTCCTCGTCGCGGCGGGCGCCGCCGAAGACCGCGTCGTGACGGCCCTCGGCGATGGCGCGCAGAAGCGTGGGCGTCTGCAGGCGGTTGCGCGTCGCCTGCGGAGTGGGATCCTCCACCGTCCGGCCGGCGTCGATGTCGTCCTGGACCCGGGCCACCACGAGGCTGAGGCCCAGGTCGGCCACGCGCGAATCCCGGAAGGCGAGCACCTCGTCGAAGTTGCGCCCGGTGTCGACGTGCAGCACGGGGAACGGGACGGGTGCCGGCCAGAACGCCTTCGTGGCGAGGTGCAGCATCACGATGGAGTCCTTACCGCCGGAGAAGAGCAGGACGGGCCGCTCGAACTCAGCCGCCACCTCCCGGAAGATGTGGAGGGAATGGGCCTCCAGGGCACGCAGGTGCGACAACCGGTAGGTGCCGGGCCCGCGGGGTTGCCCGTGGCGCCCCTCGCCGCCGCGGCGCGGCACGCCCTCCCCGTCTCCGGGGTCGGCCTCGGTGCGCGCTCTCGCCAACGGACGCTTCCTCCCTGTTTCCCCCGGTCCGGTTTGGGGAGTTTAGGCGCCCGCCTCCGCCGTATCGGGGCCCGGGGCGGGCCCGCCACGGTCGATCGGGTTGCCGTAGGCGTCCTCATCCGTCGGGGCAGCCCCGAGCCAGCTGGCGTCGATGGAGGAGTCGAAGGCGTCCTCGCCGGTGCCTTCGCCCACGTCCCGCAGCCAGTTGGCCAGGTCCTCGGTCTCGGACTCGCCGGCGCCGACGGCCCAGAACGGCATCGCCTCGGCGTCGGGCATCTCCAGCCGGATCGTCCGGTAGTGCTGCATGCCCGACCCGGCGGGGATCAGCTTGCCGATGATGATGTTCTCCTTCAGCCCGAAGAGCTGATCGCTCCGCCCCTCGATGGCGGCCTCGGTGAGCACCCGGGTCGTCTCCTGGAACGAAGCGGCCGAGAGCCAGCTGTCGGTGGCCAGCGACGCCTTGGTGATGCCCATGAGCTCGGGACGTCCCTCGGCGGGCGTATTGCCGCCCTCGACGAGCTCCCGGTTCACCTCGGCGTAAAGCTGGTTGTCGACGCGCTCGCCCGGCAGGAACGGAGCGTCCCCCGGCTCGGCCACCAGGACCCGGCGCAGCATCTGGCGCACGATCAGCTCGATGTGCTTGTCGTGGATCGACACGCCCTGGTCGCGGTATACCTTCTGTACCTCCTCGACCAGGTACTGCTGCGTGTCCCGGATGCCGTTGACCTCGAGCAACTCCTTGGGGTCCTTGGGGCCTTCGACCAGCGCGTCGCCCGCGCCCACCTCCTGCCCCTCCGTGACCTCGAGGTGCGCCCGCGACGGCACCAGCGTGGAGTCCTCGGTCCCGTCCGCGGCCACGACGGTGATGCGCCGCCCGGTCTCCTCGTCCTCGACTCGCACCACGCCCGAGTGGTGCGCCAGCACCGCGGCGCCCTTCGGGGTGCGGGCCTCGAACAGCTCAACCACGCGGGGCAGGCCGTGCGTAATGTCCTCGCCGACGACACCGCCGGTGTGGAACGTCCGCATGGTCAGCTGCGTGCCCGGCTCCCCGATCGACTGGGCGGCGATCACGCCCACAGCCTCCCCGAGCTCGATCATCGTCCCGGTGGCGAGCGAGAGCCCGTAGCAGGCAGCGCAGACGCCCTGGGGGGCCTCGCAGGTCAGGACGGAGCGCACCCGGATCCGGTCGACCGCAGTGTCGTCGCGCATGGCGGCCAGGTTCTGGTCGTCGAGCACCGTGCCGGCCGCGTAGACCGTGCCGTCCGAGAGCGTCACATCGTCGGAGAGCTGGCGGCCGAAGGCACGGGTCTCGAGGTAGTTGCGGCGCCCGGCCCTGTCGGGCACGACGCCTTCGATCCAGACGCCGCGGTTCGTCTCGCAGTCCTCAATCCGGACGATGAGCTCCTGCGCCACGTCGACCAGGCGGCGGGTCAGGTAGCCCGAGTCGGCCGTGCGGAGCGCCGTGTCGGCCAGGCCCTTGCGGGCCCCGTGCGTGGAGATGAAGTACTCCAGCACCGAGAGGCCCTCTCGGAACGAGGACTTGATCGGGCGGGGGATCATCTCGCCGCGCGGGTTGGACACGAGGCCCTTCATGCCCGCGATCTGGCGGATCTGCTGCGAGTTCCCTCGGGCGCCCGAGTCCACCATCATGTCGAGCGGGTTGAACCCGATCGTCGAGAGCTGCGACTCCATGGCGCGCCCGACCTCGGAGTTGGCCGAGGTCCAGATCTCAATCTCCTTTTGGCGCCGCTCGTCGTCGGTGATGATGCCGCGCTTGAACTGCGTCTCGGCCTTCTCGGCCTCCTTCTCGTAGCGGTCGAGGATGGCCAGCTTGTCCGGCGGCGTCTGGACGTCGTCGATGGAGATGGTCAG
>JBPYFR010000292.1:0-6333 GCA_051985685.1 Acidimicrobiales bacterium | reverse complement strand
CGTCATCGCCACGCCTCGTAACCCTCGGCCGCGACGCGACGGGCCAGGTCGGCTCCGCCGCTGGCCACGATGCGCCCGCCGATGAGGACGTGCACGACGTCGGGCACGAGCTCCTCGAGCAGGCGCTCGTAGTGGGTGATGGCGAGGACACCGAGCTCGGGGCTCTCCTCGCGCACGGCGTGCACGCCTCGGCCGACGACGCGCAGCGCGTCGATGTCGAGGCCCGAGTCGGTCTCGTCGAGCACGGCGACAAGCGGTTTGAGGAGTGCCATCTGGAGAATCTCGTTGCGCTTCTTCTCGCCGCCTGAGAACCCTTGGTTCAAGTGACGGCTGGCGAACGAGGTGTCCATGCCGAGGCGCTCCATCCACTCGGTCATGAGCACGCGCACCTCCAGGACCGACACCTCCTGCCCGCTGCGCGCCGCCATGGCCTGGCGCAGGAACTGGTTGACCGACACCCCCTCGATCGACTCGGGGTACTGGAAGGCGAGGAAGATGCCCGCCTTGGCGCGTACGTCCGTCGGCCAGTCCGTCACGTCCTCTCCGTTGAGACGGATGCTGCCCGACGTCACCACGTAGCCGGGGTGGCCCATGAGCGCCCCTGCCAGCGTCGACTTCCCCGCGCCGTTGGGGCCCATGAGCGCGTGCACCTCGCCGGCCCCGACCGCCAGGTCCACTCCGCGCAAGATGACGCCGTTCTCGGCCGCGACGTGCAGGTCCCGGATCTCGAGAAGCGGGGGTGTCGGTGCTTGCGTCATCGCCTAAAAGCTTACCGTTTTAGTCGGGTTTTCCGGTACGGCCCCTGGCGGGGCCCCGCCGCCTCCCACCGCCGGGATCGTGGCGGCGGTCCTCACCAGCCCCGGTCGACCCATTCCTGGAGGTGAGGGGCCTCGTTCCCCACCGTGGTGGCGAGCCCGTGGCCCGGCAGGACCTTGGTGTCGGGCCCGAACTTGGCGAAGATCCGGCGGTCGATGGATTCGATGATGGTGTCGAAGTCGCCCCCCGCGAACGAGGTGTTGCCCGGACCGCCTGGGAACAGCGTGTCCCCTGTGAAGAGCAGGTCGGTCCCCTCGACGTCGAAGCAGATGGAGCCGGGCGTGTGGCCCGGGGTGGCCAGGGTCCGGATCCGCAGGTCGCCCACGCTCAGCATCTCGTCGTCGTCCAAGATGAGGTCGTAGCTGGGCAGCATCCCCGCGTCGGCGCTGGTCACGGCCACCGAGATTCCCGCGTCGCGCACCGCGGGCACCGCCTGGATGTGGTCCCAGTGGCCGTGGGTCTCGACGACTTGGTTGACACCAAGGTCGCGACAGATGTCGAGCAGGGCCTCGTGCTCGTTGGCGGCGTCGATGAGCATGGCGTCGCCCGTCCGTCGACAGCGCAAGATGTAGACGTTGTTGTCCATGGGGCCCACCACGATCTGGTGCACGTCGGCCCGGGCGTCGCTCCAAATCTTCTCGAGTTGTCCCATAAGTCAAGCGTGGCACAGCCGGGGGGCTTCTGGTTCACGTGGTCCCGGGTCTGGTAGACACCCAGGTAACGGGAGCGAACCACGCACCGTCGGCCGTTCCGCCAGGGTGAGAGGCAGGACGGTCGGAGGAGGCGCAGAGGATCGGTAGAGGAGCCATGGCATGAATTTCGCCTTCAGTGACGAGCAGGAGGAGTTGCGCGCCGCGGTCCGCCGCTTCCTGACGGAGAAGTCGCCCGAGACGGAGGTCCGTCGGCTGATGGACACCACGGAGGGCTATGACCCGGCGGTGTGGAGCCAGATGGCCGACCAGTTGGGGCTTCAGTCGCTCACCATCCCCGAAGAGTTCGGCGGATCGGGCTTCAGCTACGTCGAGCTGATCGTCGTCCTCGAAGAGATGGGTGCTGCGCTCCTCTGCGCCCCCTTCTTCTCCACCGTCGCGCTCGCCGCCAACGCGTTGTTGACCTCGGGCGACGTCGACGCCAAGAAGAACTACCTCCCCGGCATCGCGTCGGGCGAGACCATCGCGACCCTGGCCATCACAGAGGACAACGGCAAGTGGGACTTCAGCGGCATCGAGTGCGCCGCCCAGCCGAAGGGTGACCGTTGGGCCCTCGACGGGCACAAGATGTTCGTCCTCGACGGTCACGTGGCCGACCTCGTCATCGTGGCGGCCCGCACCGGGAATGGCGTGACGCTCTTCGCCGTCGATGGCGACGCGGCCGGCCTTACCCGCACCCCGTTGCCGACCATGGACCAGACGCGCAAGCAGGCGCGCCTCGAGTTCTCGGGAACGCCGGCGACGTTGATCGGCACCGAAGGCGGCGCGGAGCCGGGCCTGTCCAAGACGCTCGACCTGGCCGCCGTCGCGCTGGCCGCCGAGCAGGTCGGCGGCGCACAGCACGTTCTCGACGCGTCGGTCGAGTACGCGAAGACGCGCATCCAATTCGGGCGGCCCATCGGAAGCTTTCAGGCCATAAAGCACAAGTGCGCCGACATGCTGCTCGAGGTCGAGTCGGCCAAGTCTGCCGCCTATTACGCCGGCTGGGCCGCCGCCGAGGACTCCGACGAGCTCCCCGTCGTCGCCAGCCTGGCCAAGTCCTACTGCTCCGAGGCGTACTTCCACGCCGCGGCGGAGAACATCCAGATCCACGGCGGAATCGGGTTCACCTGGGAGCACCCGGCGCACCTCTACTTCAAGCGGGCCAAGTCGTCCGAGCTGTTGCTGGGCGATCCCTCGTACCACCGCGAGCTCCTGGCACAGCGCATAGGGATTTGAGATGCCGGGGCCGTTCAGGCTCCGGCCCGGACCGGCGGGCGACTTGTGGTGCTACGCCAGCACCGCCCCTCCCGGCGGTTCGCGGCGCGGGGACGTGGTGCTGTGCCACGACCTGCCTCGGCCCAAGGGCTCGGCCGCCGACGTGGCTGTCACCTACCCTGCGTTGGCCGACCGGCTCACCCGTGAGTCGGGGCGACGGGCGGTCACCGCGAACCTGCGGGGAGCGGGCGAGTCGGCCGGTGACTTCTCCGCGCTCGGCTGGCTGGAGGATCTGACTTTCCTGACCGAGTCGGAGATCCCAGAGTCGAACCCGCGCATCGTGGTGGGCTTCGGGTTCGGTGGCGTCCTCGCCCTTCACTTGGCCGCCCACGACGAACGGGTCGCCGGCGTCGCGTGCCTCGGGACACCGGCGAGCCTGGCCCCGCTCTCCACTGACCCGGTCGCGTTGGTGGAAGGGTGCAGGCGTTCGGGCGTGATCACGTCCAAGCACTTCCCGGCCTCCGCCGAGGCGTGGGCCAAGGAGCTGTCTCTCCTCAACTCGACCGAAGACGCGGCGCAGCTCAAGGGGCGACCTCTGCTCGTCGTCGACGGCTCCGACGACACCGACGTCCCCGTCGCCGACGCCCGAGCCCTCGCCGAGGCAGCAACCGGGCCCTCCGAGCTGCACGTCGTGTACGGCGCCGGGCACTGGCTCCGGGCCGACCCGAGGGTCATCGCCATCCTCGTGGGCTGGCTGGACCGCTGTCCCTGAAAGCCTGGACGGTCAAGCCGCCGAAGGCGCGTTCCTCAACGCGCGATCGATCGCCTCGCGCAGCGCGCGAGCCGCCCGCCGAGCGTCCGGCGCTTCGCACAGGTAGCGCACGGCCACGAAATGACGCACACCCGCGGCAGCCAGAAGGGGCACCTTCTCCGGCGTCACGCCCCCCGTCACGAAGACGGGAAGGCTGGACCGTTCGCTGGCCAGCGTGACGTAGCCGAGCCCGGTCCCGGCGCGGCCTGGTTTGGTCGGCGTCGGCTCCACCGGACCGGCTGAGATGTAGGACAAGAAATGGAGGTCCGCCTCGGCGCCGGCGAGGTCAGCGGGCCCGTGGGTGGACAGGCCGACGATCGCGTCGGGGCCCAGGATCTCCCGGGCCACGCTGACCGGGGTGTCGTCCTGCCCGACGTGGACGCCGTCGGCGCCCGCGGCCAGCGCCAGGTCAGGGCGGTCGTTCAGCACGAACGGCACGCCGCGCTCCCCGCAGACGTCGCCGACGAGCCGTGCCCGCGCCAGGAGGGGTCGCGCCTCGAGCTGTTTGTCCCGGAGTTGGACGACGTCCACGCCCCCGGCGATGCAGTCCTCCACGAAGGTCGCCAGGTCGGGGCGGTCCGGTGTGCAGAGGTAGAGGCGGCGCCGGGCCAGGTCCTGGCTCGGGGTCACTCCCCGGCGCCGGCCTTGGCCTTCAGGGCCTTCTTCGTCGCCCGGACCTTGTCGAGGGTCTCGGCGTCGGTGATGTCGGCCACCGACAGGAACGTCCCGTCGTCGCCGAAGGGCGAGCTGGCGGCTTGCCAGCCTTCCGGGGTCACACCGAGTTGCTTACCGAGGAACGCGGTGAAGATGCGCGCCTTGTGCTCGCCGAATCCGGGCAACGCCTTGAGCCGGCCGAGCAGCTCCTCGCCGGTCGTCATGTCGTGCCAGATGGCCTCGGCCTCGTCGCCGTAGTCTTCGGCCACCACCCGGCACACTTCCTGCACGCGCGCTGCCATGCTTCCGGGGAACCGGTGCAGGGCCGGTCGCTCCTTGAAGACCGCGGCGAGCTGCCCCGGGTCCATCGCTGCGATCGCTGCCGCGTCGAGCGAGCCGCCCAGCCGCTCGGCCAGCACGGCGGGTGAGGAGAACGCCTTCTCCAGCGGGACCTGCTGGTCGAGCACCATCCCGATCAGGAGGGCCAGCGGGTCGCGACTGAGCACTGCGTCGGCCTCGGGGTCCATTGAGAGGTGGAGCGCAACGTCGGCCATGCCCGAGATCTTGTCACGCCCTCCGGGCTGGGCGGACGTGCCCTTCGGGATGGGGCGGGGCAGACTCTCGCCATGCACATCCCGGCCAAGGTGGATTACGGCATTCGGGCCCTGCTCGCCCTGGCCGCCGCCGGCACGCCTCAGACCGCGGAGTACCTGGCCGCTGAGCAGGGGCTGCCGCCCCGGTTCCTCGGCGCGATCCTCGCCGACCTCCGCCGGGCGGGCGTGGTGGCCAGCCAGCGCGGCGCGGAGGGGGGCTACCGGCTTGCGCGGGACCCCGGCGCCATCACCATGGCCGACGTGATCCGCGCGCTCGACGGCCCGCTGGCCGAGGTGCGCGGCTTCCGGCCGGAGGCCACCAGCTACGACGGAGCAGCCGAGCATCTCCAACAGGTTTGGGTGGCCGTGCGGGCGAGCCTCCGGTCCGTGCTGGAGAAGATCACTCTTGACGACGTGCTGGCGGGCCGGTTCCCGACCAACGTCCAGAGGCTGATCACCGACCCGGATGCCTGGGTCGCCCGCTGACGCGGTGGGCTCGTCCGCTGACGCACCCGCGGCGGTCGCAGTCCCGGTCGGCGTGTACCTGTGGTTCGCCGACCAGGCGCTGCGGGCGATGGCGGACATGGTCGAGCAACTCGGCGACGACATGGCCAACCGCACTCCCGAGTTTCCAGGCGCTAACTCGCCCTTCGCCATCCTGACCCACTGTCTGGGTGTCACCGAGTACTGGGCCGGTGCGACGGTCGCGGGCCGGCAGATCCGGCGGGACAGGGAGAGCGAGTTCACGGCGAGCGGCGACGTGGCCGGGTTGCTGGAGCGGACCGAAGCGGCGCGCCTGCGTCTCCACGACGACGTCGCCGGGCTCGACTCGCTCGCCGTCCCGACCCATGTCGTGCGCGACCCCGACGAACCCGTTCCCTATACCGAGACCAAGGGTGCCGTCCTCTTCCATATCATGGAGGAGCTATTTCAACACCTGGGCCAGATGGAGATCACCCGAGACATGTTGCAGGCGCGGCCATGAGCGGCGGACCGCAGAGCGGCGGGGTCCCGGCAGAGGACCTGGTACCGATCGCCTGCACCCTCGACGGAGGGTCGAGGTCAGAACGCGGGGACGAGTGGAGAGCGTTCGTCGCGTCGTCGGTGGTCGCGGTGGACAACGGCAACAACAATGTTCGCTTCGTCTTGCGCGACTCGGACGACGCGCTGGTCGCGGCGGCGTCGCTGGGCGCGCGCGAGAAGCGATGCTGCGCATTCTTCGACGTCGCCATAGAGATCGAGCCCGAGGAGCGTGCGCTGCGTCTCTCGGTGCCGCCGGGCGCCGAGGAGGCGCTGGCCGCTTTCGTCGCCCTGCTCAGATCTTGAAGGGTGGCGGTTCGGCCGGGTCGATGCCGAGGTCGAGGACGGCCTTGTTCACCTTCGACGGCTCCATCCGTCCGCCGAGGGCAAGCTGCTGCAGCACGGCCAGGACGAGATGGGCCGCGTCCACTTCGAAGTACGACCGGAGTGCGGCCCGGGCGTCGGAGCGGCCGAACCCGTCGGTCCCGAGCGAGGTGTAGGGGCGGTCCACGAACCTCGCCACCTGATCGGG
>JBPYFR010000291.1:0-3979 GCA_051985685.1 Acidimicrobiales bacterium | reverse complement strand
ATCGCCTGGCACTCACTCGGGACGAGTCTGGACAAGAACCTGACCCCGAAGGCGGGGTGGGGGAACATCCTCAGTCAGGTGGCATCGTCGGCCAAGCTCAATCCGGAGATCATCGCCGCCGACCGTGAGATGAACACGACCAGCGTCATCGATGCACGAGCCGTGTCGTTCTTCGAGAGCCGGGGGCCGGCCCAGTTCCTCTCCGGGGTGAGGGCGCCGACATTGATCCTGCAGGGCACAGTCGACGACCTGTTCACGCTCGACGAGGGAATCGCAAACTACGAGGCGCTTCGCAAACAGGGAAACACGGTCTCGATGGCGTGGTTCTGCGGAGGGCACGGAGTTTGCCTGACCGATCCCGGCTCAGCCATTGACGTGGGTGCCCTCTCGCTGAGTTGGATGCAGCGGTACGTGGCCCGGGACAGCTCGGTCCGCGTGCTCAAGGGACTCGCTTTTGTCGATCAGAACGGCACGTCGTACGCGGCGCCCGGCTACCCGCTGCCTCACGGAGCTCCGATCGTGGCCACAGGTTCGGGCAGGCTGGCCTTGAAGGCTGGCGGCGGGTCGGGACCGCCCACCGTCGCGCCCAATGCCGAGGCCGCCAACGTGGTCGATGCGGTGGCCGACCAGGTCACCCCGGGGCCCGCGGCCAACGCGCTGAATATGACCGTCCCGATCTCGCGTCCCGCCGCCGTCGTCGGCGCACCGAAGCTGACGGTGACCTACTCGGGCACCGCGGAGCCCGGCACCCGACCGACCCGCGTGTTCGCCCAGCTGGTCGATCCCGCCACCGGCGTCGTCGTCAACAACCAGATCACTCCCATCGCGATCACGCTGGACGGCAGATCTCACTCTCTCACAGTCCCGCTCGAGACCATCTCCTACACGGCCGAGGCGGCTCATCCGCTCGAGCTGCAGCTGGTGGCCACGACTGTCGCCTACATCACCCCTCGGCTCGGCGGGACGGTCGACTTCTCACGGGTCGCCGTGGCCTTGCCGACCGTGAAGGGCCTGAGAGTGCTTCAACAGGGCTGAGCACCGGCCGATCCCGAGGCATCGAGAACCCACCGCTGGTGTGGAGGCGGCGTGGATCGGTCAGCCCGCCCCCTCGTCCAGACCGTCCTGCCGCCCCTCTCGCTCAACTGCTGCCGCCAGCAGACGTGCGTGGTCGACCGCGATCGCCGCCCACGCGGCGAGCGTCGTGGCCGCATACTCGTCCGCTTCGGAGAACTCGCCTATCCGCTTTTCAGTGAGGTAGAGATTCCCCCAGGCCGTTCCGCGGATGATGATCGGCACGCCGAGGAACGAATTCATCGGCGGATGTCCAGCAGGAAACCCAGAAGAGTGCGGGTGGGTTGTCACGTCGGTCAGCCGGAGCGGTCGTGGATCATGAATCAGCACCCCCAGGACGCCACGACCGCGGGGCGGTTCGCCAATCACACGCTCCTCCTCCTCAGACAACCCGCGGGTGACGAAGCGCTCGAGTTCGAGACGCTCATTGTTGAGGACTCCGAGTGCGGCGTACCGTGCACCCGTCACCGAGCACGCTGTCTCCAGCAGCCGGTTCAGCAGCACGTCCAGATCGAGCTCTGCGATGAGAGCTGGGCCGAGAGCGATCAATTGCCGTAACCGGTCCACCTCAATCAGTTGGTTCACGTCGCGTGCACGTCTCCGCACGTCGGGAATGCTACGTCGACGCCGGCTGCGACCGACGGGAACTGCTGAGTCAGGCCCTGGGCGGCACTTGCTGCACGGACCACCCGTTCCCATCGGGATCGCTGAAGAAGACGAACGAACCCCAGGGGAAGACCTGGACTT
This sequence comes from Acidimicrobiales bacterium, assembly GCA_051985685.1. Classification (GTDB taxonomy): domain Bacteria; phylum Actinomycetota; class Acidimicrobiia; order Acidimicrobiales; family RAAP-2; genus Bog-473. The sequence continues at coordinate 2,161 of JBPYFR010000291.1, read as the reverse complement.
CGCTTACCTCCACTCCGCCGTCCACTAGCACTTTGCGTGCCGCTTCGATGTCGTCGACGACGAGCTGTAGCCCGCGGGCCGAACCGGGTTGCGCGTCGCTGAGCCCGTCGCCGATTGCGATTGAGCACGCAGAGCCCGGCGGCGTCAGCTGGACGAACCGCAATTCGGGATTCACTTGGTGGTCCTGGTCCGGGTGAAAGCCGACCATGTCCGTGTAGAAGGCCTTGGCGCGGTCCACGTTGGAGACCGGCACGGCCACGAGCTCGAGCCTGAAGTCCATCGTCCTCTCCTCTTCTCGGTCATGTGAGTCGCCGCGCCCCGCAGGTATGCCCTGCGGCAATCAGACGGCGGGTGTCACCGTAACGACCAAACCGGCCACCTCTTGACCGCTTTAAGCACACTTGACCGAACGGGCGACACGGTTCCACACCGTCCACCTAGGTCGAGAGCCGGCGATTTCAGCTACGTGGGCCCTCGCACGGTGGGGCGAGCCTCAAGTCGCGCCGGCCCGCTTTCGCCCGACAATGGTGGACACGAGCACGGCCGCGAACAGCGCCGCACCGTAAAACGTGTCGTTGATCCAGTTGGCGACGCCCGCCAGCGAGAGCCCCGTGACGGTAAAGCTCAGGAAGAAGATCGCGGCCATGGTGCCCGGGACGTTGAAGCGTCCCGGCTTTATGGCCGTGGCACCGAGGTACGCCGCGGCGAGCGCCTGCAGGCTGTCGACGATCGTGCCCACCTGCGGGCTGCCGCTGCCGTTGCGCGCGACAAGCAGGATCCCTGCGATACCGGCCAGGGTCCCCGACAGCACGAATCCGAGGAGCACGTAATTTTCGACGCGGAGACCCACGAGGCGCGCCGCGTCCCGGTTCGAGCCGATGCTGTAGAGGTATCGACCGAACGGTGTGTGCTCGAGCAGGTAGTGGACGAGGATGGCCGCGATGGCGAGGAAGTAGATCGTCCTGGGCAGGCCGAGCCAATCGCCCGATCCGATGTTGATCAGGCCTTGCGAGATGTTGTTGATGATCGTCTGACCTCCCGTGTACCACTCGACGATGCCGAGTAAGACGTTGGACACCCCCAGGGTGACGATCAACGAGTTGACACCGATGCGAGCGACGGTGTTGCCGTTCACCAATCCGATTCCCGCGGCGATGCCGATGGGGATGAGGACGGCGAGGATCGGTGGCATGCCGAGACGCGACATGAACCCTGCGCAGAGCACCTGGCTCAGACCCGCGACGGAGCCTACGGAGAAGTCGAATTCGCCGGAGGCGAGCGGGATGATGATGGCGAGCGCCAGGAGGCCGAAAACGGCCTCGTTGCCGAGGACGTTCTTGACGTTGGCGGCGGTCGGAAAAGTACCCGAGGTCTTGGGCCAGACGCTGAAGAACAGAAATACGGCGCCGAACGCGACCAGCAGTGCGTAACGCTCGGTGAAATCCAAGAGGCGCTGGTTCCGACGCTCTCTGCGTGCTTCACGCGTGAGGCCGGTGATGGTCGTTGGTTCCGCGCTGGACGGCGCGACGTGCGGCTCGACGTCGGTCGTCGAGATCGCCGACTCTCCTCGGGGGTTCTCGGCTTCGCTCACGAGGCTGCCTCCTGCGTGGTGAATGCCAGCTCGGTGAGCCGGGCTGCATCGATGTCGGGTGAGTGCAGTTCCGAGGTGATCCGTCCGTTCACGAGGACGACGACACGATCGGAGAGGTGGGCCAGCTCCTCGAAGTCGCTGGTCACGAGGATTGCCGAGCAGCCCTCGGCCACCGATTGCCGTATCAGGCTGTAGATGTCGGCTCGGGCGCCGACGTCGACGCCCTGAGTCGGATCGTCGAGAAGGAGGATCCGGGGCCGCCGGCTGAGCCAGCGCGCCAAGATGGCCTTCTGCTGGTTGCCACCCGAAAGGGTGCCCATCTGTTGTCGTTCTGAGGATGCCCTGATGAAGAACTTGCGGATGGAGCTTCGCGCGTCGGCGCGCATCGATCGATTGCTGAGCCTGAACCCCCGCCAATAGCGCGATACAGACGCCGCAACCAAGTTGTCGGACAGCGTCAGGTCGATGAAGGCGCCTTCTCCCCGGTCCTCGGGAACGTAGGCGACGCCCGCTGCCATCGCGTCGCCGATGTCGCGGAACCGCACGGGACGACCGTCGAGCTCGAGCGTT
>JBPYFR010000290.1:0-2174 GCA_051985685.1 Acidimicrobiales bacterium | reverse complement strand
GCATGGAGGATGTCTGGCGCTCACCTATCTTCACCTACTCGCCCACGCCGAGCGCTTCCACGGGGTGCGAGCGCAGCGCCCGCCTCGTTGGCAACGACAGCGCCAGCAGCGCCAGTAGCGCCGACGTGGCCAGGATCCCGACAAACGGAGCGATAGGCACGGAGGGGCGCAGGCTTCCGTCCAGCGCCCGGCTCAGCGGCAGCAGCGCCGTCGCCGCGATTGCCAAACCGAGGCTGATGCCGATGCACACGATCAAGCCCGCCTCCCACTTGGCCATAGACCGCACCTGTCGTGACGTGGCGCCGACGAGCCGAAGGAGGGCGAGCTCCCGTCGCCGCCGGAGGGCGATCATCGTCAGCGTGTTGATCACGGCGATCGAGGTAAAGCCGAAGATCATTGCCACGAACATCGGACCGAACCAGCGGTTCATTCTCGCGATCGGCGTCTGCTGCGGTGGTGAACGATGAACGATCGCTGATCCGCAGGCCTGGATACGGCGGACTCAGGGCCTGCAAGTGCGCCCTCGCGATGGCCGGACGGTCCGACTCGACCAGGATCGTTCCGAGCAGCGGGTTGGTCTGGTGGCCGGCGACGAGCTCGGGCGCGAGCAGGGCATCTCCGAACGCCAGGTCCCGGGAGTAGATGGCGACGACGGTGGCACGGGTTCGGGTCCCGTCGCCGAGCATGACCGCTACTCGGTCGCCGACGTGGGCGTGGACAGAGCCGGCCCGGTGACGCCCGAGCGCGATCGTGTCGCCGTGCAGGGCGGTCAGCGATCCGGCGGTCACTCCGACATCGAGCCCACCACCCTGGCCACCGTCCAGGATCTGGGGGGGAATGAGGTCGCTCGGCTCCGGCCGGCCTGTCCAACGCGGAGATCGGCGAACAGCTGTACATCAGCGAGACCACCGTCAAGACCCACGTCACCCACATCCTCCAGAAGCTCGGTCTCCGCGATCGCGTCCAGGCGGTCGTGCTGGCCTACCAGACCGGGCTCACGCCGCCGCTGAACGGTGTCGACCGCGGTCAGCGTCGATAAGCGGTCGCGCGTCCCGTGGAACACTGGACCGGTGAGCAACATGGAGCGCATCGAAGCGATTGTGGCTCGACTCCCGGAAGCGGTGCGGGTCGACATCGAGGCTTGGGGCGGTGAGCCCACCTTTCGTGTGAACGGCAAAAATTTCATCTTCACCGATCCTGAGGCGAGCTCTGTCAGTCTGAAGTTGCCACCTGAAGAGGCAGCGGCAGTGGTCGGCAGCGACCCTCTGGTAGAGCCGACTGGATACGGTCTTGGCCGTCATGGCTGGGTGTCGGTGAGGATCCCGGGGCGAACGAGCCTGAGCCGGTGGCAGGAGATCGAGGAGTGGATCCGGACCTCCTATACTCTCGTGGCTCCCAGGAGGCTGGCGCGATTGGTCTTGACGGAAGACGCGAGTCGTTCGCAGGACGGCACCTGAAGTGTCGGTCGGCTGGTAGTGGTCAATCCCGAACGAGTTCATAGATGAGGTAGATCAGGCCCTGGTTCGGTCTACCCCGATCGCTCCCGGGGCCGGCAGGGACGCCGGCGTTTCCCGACGGCGGGCATCCAGGAGGACTCCCATGAGAGTCGGTATATCCATCGGCACGACGTTTGATCCCGGGAATTCAACCGATGCACCCGGGTGGGTCCTGGCGCAAGCCGACGCCGCGCTGCGCGCGGGCCTCGAGAGCTTGACCGTCGGCGACCACCATTCCACCGGCCCCTATGTGTACTTGCAGAACGTGCCCCTGATCGGCCGAATCCTCGGGACGTGGCGCGAGCGGCCGGTCGGCTGCTTGTTCCTGGTCCCGCTGTGGCATCCGGTGCTCATGGCAGAGCAGATCGGAACGCTGGCGGCGATGGCGGCGGCTCCGTTCATCATCCAGATTGGCGTCGGTGCGGGACCAGGCCAGTTCGCGGCGATGGGAAGAGACCTTCGGGAACGAGGCGCCCGCACCGAGCGCGGCATCCGCCTGGTGAAGACGCTCCTCGATGGCGACACGGTCGACGACGAGGAATGGAACATCAAGGGCGCGCACATCGCGCCCCTGCCGGTCGAAGGGACCGAATGGTGGATCGGCGGCGGCGTGCCGCGCTCGATCGATCGGGCCGCCCGGCTGGGCACGTGCTGGTATGGCAACGCTGACCTCACCCT
>JBPYFR010000289.1:0-6702 GCA_051985685.1 Acidimicrobiales bacterium | reverse complement strand
GTGACGCCGTCGCGCTCCCGAAGCTCGGACACGTGTCTCACCTCCTTCTGGTTCTCGTCTTCTCGCGGTCGCGGGACCGGGCTCGGAACACGTTGGCACCGGCCCGAGTGTGCCGTCAGGGTGGGATACGGGTCCGCGGGATGGACCCGCCGGCGTTCACCCGTTCCGCCCGCTCACCCGCGGGCGGAAGGATGGAACCGCCGTGATTGTCACTGATGCGCCTTGGGCGCGGGTCTTCGTCGGCGGAACATCGTCACTCCTCCGCGGCCGTCGAGGTGACACCGAAGTCACGGCGCCATCCCGTCGGGAGTAGGAGCTCGAGCACATCGTCGACCGTGATGACACCGAGGACCCGTCCGTGGTCCGGGTCCAGCACGGGTGCGACGGCCAAGTTGAAGTCCGACATCTTGCGCACGGTCGCGCCGAGATCCCAGTCGGGATGGACATGGGAGATGTCGGGCGTCGCCACCGCGGAGAGGGGGGTGTCTCGCGAGCTCTGAATCAGTTGGACGGTCGGCACCGACCCGACGGGATGCCCTTCCGCATCGCCCACGAAGACCGTGCTGAGCGCCTCGCGCGGCACCTTGCTCTGGCGGATCGCCGCGAGCGCTGCCTCGACGGTGGTGGTCATGGGCAGAAGCAGGAAGTCGGGACTCATCAGCCCGCCGGCGGTCTCGGGGTTGTAGCTGAGGAGTGACCGCACCTTCCTCCGCTGAGGCTCGGGAAGGAGCTCGAGGATCGGGGCCCTCCGATCTTGCTCGATCTCGGAGATCAGGTCGGCCGCGTCGTCGGGCGCCATGGAGCCGAGCAGTTCGGCCGCGTCCGCGTCCGAGCGCGCTTCGACGAACTCCACCTGGTGTTCGGGGTCGAGCTCTTCGAAGACGTCCGCCTCGAGCGCCGGGTCTTGGCCCACCGCCTCGATCAGCTCCTCGCCCTCCTCGTGGGACGCGGCCTCCACCATGTCGGCGATCTGGGCGGGGTGCAGCCGGGCCAGCTTGCGGTAGGGGATCCGGAGGTGGGCGGAGGGGACGTGTGAGACGAAGGGCTCGATGCTGCCCCAGTCCACGATGGCGCGGGGCTCGGAGCGCTGGCCGAGGCGTCCGGGCAGGAGGCGTCGGAACAGGCCGCGGGCGGTGGGGTCGACACCGACGACCTCCCATCCCGTGTCGGAGCGAGCGATCTCGATCTCGTTGGCACGGATCAGCCGACCGCCCACGAAGTTGATGAGGTGGCGGGCCATGAGGTCACGGGCGAGCAGGAGCTCACCCTCGCGCCGCTCGAAGCGGCGCAAGTCGACCCGGGCGCCGTCGAAGGTCGCGCCACCCGGCTGGATGTCGGAGATCTTCCGGATGGGGACGAACAGGTCCCGGCCTCCGATCTTGACCACGAGGCCGACGATCGGCGGGTGCGGGGCATCACCGATCCGGACGATGAAGTCCTCCACCCGCCCCAGACGGTCGCCCGTCTTGGCGTCGCGCAATGGCTTCTTGAGGACGCCCGAAAGATGGATGAGCTCAGTGGCCATGGTCTTCTCCTGTGCGGCGCCCGAACCGGTCGTACTCGTCGCGCCTGGTGGAGCGCCTCAGAGCTTACGAGAACCCTGGACAGAGCGACGAAACCGGGCGCGGGAGGTGACAAGCGGGTGAACCGAAGATGAAGACGAATTCACCGTCGAAACGGTGATGAAGCGATCGTGGGAGGGAACCGTCCGCCATGAGAGAGCGAGGAGGGCGAGAGACATCGACACCCTCGCCAGCTCCATGCGAGCGGCGGTCTCGTATGGACCGGAGCAGGCCATGACCCGTGACCGTTTTGGCCTCCACCTCGGCGCGGGTCCGCGACCGGGCGTCCGACCGCCGTTCCGCCCCCGACCCCAGTAGGCTGGTCTATCGTTCCGGCCGTCCCGGGCCGGAGCTTTCGGGGCGGGGGCGTCCATGACCTGACGTGGCACGCCGTTCACCAATTGAAGAGCCCATGAGTCCCACCCACCCGGAGAACGACCCCGTCCACAAGGGCCTGCACGAGCTGGGCCGGCGGATTGAGGACGCGGAAGCGATGAAGGCGCCCGACGCGCCCGAGGACGAAGCCGCGCCGGGCCACGGCGAGGAGCCGAACCAGTCTCCGTCGGCAGAGGAGCCGAGCCAGTCTCCGTCGGCAGAGGAGATGGGCGCGGCCGCCGCCGCTGGTGCCGCGGGGACAGCGCCGGCAAATGACCACAACCCGGTCGAGCGGGGCTTGCACGAGCTGGGCCGGCAGATCGAGCAGTCCGAGCAGTCCGAGGAGGCCCGCGCGGAAGGCGAGGGAGGCGGCGACGGAGCGGGCACGAAAAGCCGGGGCGCGCACGCACCGCGTCAGCGGAAGCGCTCGAGGAAGCGCACGGCGGCCTGGATCGTCGGGACGTTCTTCACCGTGCTCGTGCTGCTCGTCGGCGCAGCGGCCGGCTACGGCTGGTACCTGAACCATCAGATCCACCGGATCGATCTGCACAACCTGACGTCCGCGCCGGCCAAGGGAGCAGACGTCAACACCGAGAACATCCTCATGATCGGCTCGACCGATCGCTGCGCCCTGAAGGTGCAGAACCCGGCGTACGGACTGTGCTCCCAGGGCGTGAACGGCGTGAACAGCGACGTCGTGATGATCCTGCACCTCAACATGGCGAACAACTCGCTCTCCATCCTGTCGATCCCACGCGATCTCTTCGTGCCCAACGCGCGCTCCACCGGAGCCAACAAGATCGACGCCGCGCTGTACCAGGGGCCCGATCAGCTGATCAACGCGATCGAAGAGGACTTCGGCATCCCCATCCAGCACTTCGTCGAGCTCAACTTCGACAGCTTCATCAACGTGGTGAACGCTCTGGGCGGACTAAAGATGTACTTCCCGGAGCCGGTCTTCGACGCCTCCTCGGAACTCAACGTCCAGACCACCGGCTGCCTCGACCTCAATGGGACCCAGGCGCTTCAGGTCGTGCGGGCCCGCGAGCTCCAGTACAAGGGCCCGGGCGTCACCGCGACCAACCCGTATGACTGGCCGAAGGAGAACCAGAGCGACCTCGCCCGCATTCGCCGGGACCACGAGTTCCTTCGCGTGCTGGCCGCCGCCGTGAAGGCACAGGGTCTCGGTAACCCGATCACCGACCAGCAGTTGGTGTCGGGCGTCGTCGGGCAGCTCACCGTCGATTCGGGTTTCTCGGCCACCGACATGATCAACCTGGTCCTGAACTTCCACAACGTCGACGTCAACGCGGCGCCGCAGCTGACGCTTCCGGTCGCGGTGGACCAGCTCGGTTCGTACACCTACCGGGGAGGCTCGTACGGCGACGTCGAATTCCCGGCCGGTCCGCAGGACCACGCGGCGATCGACCAGTTCCTCGGCCTCAAACCGGGGGACGACACCTACTCGGGCGGCGCGCTGCCGGCGCCATCGACCGTGACGGTGTCGGTCGAGAACGGCTCGGGGACCTACAACCAGGCGAACACCACCGCGGCCGGCCTCCAGGCACTCGGCTTCCAGATCGGCACGATCGGCGACACCAACCCGGTCGGTCAAGAGGCGGAGACGGTCGTGTACTACTCGTCCAAGACCCCGGCGCAACTGGCCGCGGCGCAAGCGGTCGCGAACTCCCTGTCGGGCGCGGTGATCATGGCGCAGGACCCGACCCAAGTGCAGCCCGGGTCCGAGGTCACCGTCGTGACGGGAACCGACTTCACCGTCAACCCGCCCCCTCCGTCGCCGTCGGCGTCGACCACCACGACCACAACGACTCCCCCGTCGAACGCCTTTGCGCCCCCCACCTCGACCGTCTCGCCACTCCAACCCTGGGACCCGCGTTCGTGCACCCCGAGCGGCGGCGAGGGCCCCTGATCCAGGCGTTCGCCGAGCGCGAGGGGCTCAGACGAAGATCTCGCCGCCGTTGGTGTCGAGTGCTTGGCCGGTCATGGCAGACGAGAGGTCCGATGCGAGGTACACGATCGATCCCGCCACGTCCTCGTCGCTCGGGATCCGTCCCAGCGGGACGCGCGCGTTGAGCTCGTCGACCACGACCTGGGGCGACACGCCACGCCCGGTCGAAGTCAGGTCGACGTAGATGTCCACTGAGGGCCCCGCCATCCACCCGGGGACGACTGCGTTGACACGGATGCTGGAAGGACCGAGCTCGTAGGCGAGCACCCGGGTCGCCGTCAACAGCGCTCCCTTCGATATGGCGTACCCGCCCTGTACGGGCTGGGGCTGGCGTGCCGCCATGGACGCGACCATCACCACCGATCCGCCGCCCCGAGCGCGCATGGACGGCAGCGCGGCGCGCGTCATCTGCAGCGACCCGAAGAGGTTCGTCTCCATGATCTTGCGCCACTTGCCGAGGTCGACTTCTTCGAAGCTCTGGAAAACGTCGACGCGGAACGCATTGTTCACGAGGACGTCGATGCCGCCGAACTCCTCGTCGCCCGCTGCCATGACTCGCGCGCAGGCGTCCGGGTCGGTGATGTCGGTCGGCACCGCGATGGCGCCGGCGCCCAGGCCGCGCACCTCCTGGAGGACCTCGTCCAGCGTGGACTGACGACGTGCGGCCAGGACGAGATCGGCCCCGTGCGCCGCGAGAGCCCGGGCCGCCTGGCGGCCCAGACCCGGGCCCACCCCGGACACCACGCACACCTTCCCAGACAGGAGCCCGGCCACGTCGCTCGCCTCCTCCCGGTCGCTTTCGTGATCCGCGTCGCTCGGCACCGTCACCATGGCCGCAGCGTAGGACAGTCGGCCCGCGCGCCCGCCCGTTGGCCACCCGGCCTCGGTCCGCTCCCGTGTCACACCCGCGAGTGATGATCGGCTGCGGGGTGGGACAAGGAGGGTCGCGAGGATCATGGCCATCTGCAAGCTCTGCTGCGGCGAGATGACCGATGGCATCAGCTGCCTCTCCGATCCGGTCGTCATCGGCGGCAAGGCCTACGCCCCCATTCGCTTCGGGCAAGAAGAGCGGCCGAGGTGCGGTGTCGTGCCCGACGAGTGCAGCGACTGCCGAACCCCCCTGGGCGGCGTACACCATCCGGGCTGCTGCGTCGAGCGATGCCCAGCCTGTCTTGGCCAGGCCCTCTGGTGCCCCTGCGTCGACGAACCGCCCTGCGAGCACGAGAGCATTCGGGCGCCACGCTGCCGGTGGCACGTCCTCCGGCGCGCCGGCGGGCTTTGAGCTCCCGCCGCCGCGCCCATTCCCCAACCGTCTCCCCGGCGGCACCTATCGGATCTCCCAACCAGGGTCGATCCGGTGGAGACTGGGGGAGAACCATGACGGATGGAGGTTGCGATGCCCGGAGTCGACGTCTGGCCGGTCGTCTTCAGCGAGCGCAAGGCGCTCGCGAACGATCTGGCCTCCCTCAGCGAGGCGCAGTGGTCCACGCCCTCGCTGTGTAGCGAATGGACTGTGCGCGACGTGCTGGCCCACATGACGGGCACGGCGAAGATCACGCCGGGCTCGTTCTTCCCCAAGTTCGCGGGCTCCGGCTTCAGCTTCGGACGCCTTCAGGCCAAGTCGATCGCCGAGGAACGGGGTGCCTCCGGAGCGGACACGCTGGCGCACTTCGAGGGCGTGATCACCTCGGAGAAGAGGCCGCCCGGGGGAAAGGACGTCATGCTCGGCGAGACCATCGTCCATGCCGAAGACATCCGCCGGGCGCTCGGCCTGAGGCACGACTACCCGACCGATGCCCTCGTCAAGGTCGCCGACTTCTACAAGAGGTCGAACTTCATCATGGGCTCCAAGCGCCGGATCGACGGAGTAGCGCTGCGGGCGACCGACGCGGCGTGGTCCCAGGGCACCGGGCCCGAGGTGTCCGGTCCGATGGTCGCCCTCCTGATGGCGCTGACCGGCCGCAAGACAGCACTCGACGAGCTGACGGGGGAGGGTGTCGCCACCTTGCGCGACCGTCCCTGAGGCGATCGCGACTCCGACCGGGCTCGGCAGACGGTCCTTCAGCTCCGGTTGGCGCTCACCTCATCATCCGTTCGCCACTCGATCGGCCGCGCCCAGCACGGCGGCGCAAAATGCCCCTTGACCCGCTGACTGGAACACGGGATGGTCTGCGAAAGCCGCCGAATCGAGCGACTTCTTGATCAGTCCGGCCAGGGTGTCACGCTCCTGATCGAGGGAACGCAGTTTCTGCTCGCTCGCGGTGTAGGCGGCGTCGCCCGGGGTGTTGCTCTCGAGACCTCTCGTCGAGGCGATCAGCGTGTCGGTCCCGAATTGTCCGACGCTGGAGTTGAGCTGCTTGTAGCACGCGCCCAGTTGCGCCACGCTCGGACTCGACAAGGCGGCGTTGGGGCTTGACAAGACCTCGGTGATGACCCGCCCATCGTGCTCGTAGTCGTCCTTGAGGCCGGCGAGGTACATGAGCGTGGGCCGGATGTCGGTTTCGTCGGCCCAAGTGCCGGTCGTCCCGCTGTCGGGCACGGTGACCTGGCCGCTGTTCGGTCCGGCGGAACTCGGGCCGGCCGATGGGCCGGAACCGTCCAGACCGAGTTGCTTCACACCAGGCCCGGCGAGGCCGAGGTAGTTGGTGTTTATCTCGGCCGCGTAATCACCGTGGTCCCAGGCGAAGCTGGGGTTGACGCTCACACACCCGGACGCCGGGCACGTCGTCGAGCCCGACGTCAAGAAGTAGTCGGGCTTGGCAAACATGGTCAGCGTCGGCGTCCGCGCCGGGTCTG
>JBPYFR010000288.1:0-35911 GCA_051985685.1 Acidimicrobiales bacterium | reverse complement strand
GGACCCTCCATGCGGTAGGGCGGGGACAGCACCGAGAGGCCAAGGACGTCCGAGTACCAGCGCACTGCGGCCTCGACATCGGGCACGCAGACAGCGGAATGGGCTATGCCGGTGAGCATCGTCTCAGCGTAGGTCGAGCCGCGGAACGACACGGTGTGGGACGAAGATTGGGCGCGAGCCCTTCGGAGCGGTGGGGCGTGGCTAGGACCAGCGAGCGAGCTCGCGCTTGACTCGTTTGTTCCAGAAATCGAACTGGACGTTGACCCGGCGAGAGATTTGGCGGTAAGCAAAGATCAGGACAAAGCAGAGCGGGGCGAGGAAGCCCGCCATCGCGCTCCGCGACATGATCTTCAGTTCGCTCGTCGATCGACCGCCATCCATCACTTCAGTCGTACACCCGACAAAGCTGTAGGGGCAAGTGCTGTTTGGAACGTAGGGCGAATTGGGCGAGCATGTGGATATGAGCGAGATTCCGGAGGGGGAGGGCGAGCGGGCGGCGAACGGGGAGTCGAGTAGCCGACCCGGAGGCGCCGACGCGAACGGGGCCACGACGAACGGGGCCACGACGAACGGCGCCAAGCGGCACCGGCTGCCGCGTACCAGGGGGGTCATCGCGTGGGTGTTGATCGTGCTCGCGTCACTGCTCATCCCGATCTCGGTGATAGCGGGCTGGGCCATCACGACGATCACCGACACCGATCAATACGTCGCCACCATGGCCCCACTGGCTCGGAACCCGGTCATCATCGACCACCTGGCCACCAAGGCGACCGACGCACTCTTCTCGACACACAAGGTGCGGGATCAGGTGACCGAGGCGCTCCCCGCCAAGGCGAAGCCGATCGTGGGACCGATCGTGACCCAGGTGAAGAGCTACACCCACGGACTGGCGGTCAACGTGATGGAGCGCCCACGGTTCGGGAAGCTGTTCGACGGGTTGAACCGGCGCTCCCACGACGCGGTCGTGGACATCCTCACCGGCAAGCAGTCGGCGCTCACGAAGCGGCTCGAGAAAGGCGGGGCGATCGTGCTCAACCTCACGCCCGCGCTGAACCAGATCATCGACGAGGCGAACTCGCGTGGGGTCACGCTTTTCAACCCCCTCAAGCCACTGCTCGAGAAGGGGAACGCGCTCAACCTGACCATCATGTCCAAGTCTCAGGTCTCGCAGTTCTCGGGTATCTTCAACCTGGTGGTCAAGCTCCGGTGGGTGATCCCCATCGTGGCCCTGGCCTTGGGCATCTTGGCGATCGTGATCGCGGTGAAGCGGCGCCGCACGCTGCTGCGGCTGTCCATCGGCGTGGCCTTGTTCACCCTCGTCCTGCTGGCGGTGCTGTCCATCACGCGAGGCCGGTTCATTGGTCAGGCCACCGTCCGGGGTGCCAACCGGGACGTGTCGGCCGCGGTCTGGGACACGATGGTGCGGTATCTCATGACGAACCTGCGCTGGACGGTGCTGGCGGCCGTGGTGGTCGCCTTCGTTGCTTGGCTGTTCGGCCCTGCCCGCTATGCCAGGTGGATCCGGTCCCACTGCGCCCAGGCCGGTCGCTGGGTGGCGGCACAGGCTCGGGAGCTGCGGGGGAGTGCCGGCAGGGCGGCGGCCGGGTCGGAACGGGCACGCAAGTCCGGCGGGTGGATCGTGGAGCACCTGAACGGCCTGCGCATAATCGGTGTGATCGTGGCGGGGCTCATCCTCGTCTTCAGCGGCAACCTGACTGGCTGGACGATCCTGGTCATCGTCATCGTGCTCGCCGTCTATCTCGGGCTGCTCCAGCTCGTCGCGGCGTGGGCCCGCAAGGTGGCGGGCCCGGTGGCGAGCCCCGGACCGACGTGACCGTCGTGCCGGCGCGGGCCCGTCCTTCAACGGCTTGGTGGAGTGTCCCGGAGCACGAAGACGGAGTTGAGAGCGTTCCCTGAGAACCCGGAATACGACCGGTGCCCAACGACACGGAAGCGGGCGGGAAGGGAATTGAAGAAGGCTTTCGACTCCGTCTTGAGACTGGCGGAACTCGTCACGAGGTCATATCCGTTAGGGAACCGAAACGTCACAAAGAAGATGGTGCCATGGTGGGCCAGGGCGACCGCCTGGCTTGCGATCTGCGCTGGTGAGTAGCGAGGCGGACAAAAACAAGGCTGAGGATTGGGGCCGGATAAAGCTGCTTGCTCATCAGCCTGCGTCGGTGCACCGAGGCGAAGTATCGGGTGGTGCTGTGCCCGTCCCGCGTTGGCAAGCGCAGGGTCGAGTTCAGTCAGGGGACCGGTGGTGAAACATTGGCACACGATCGGATCACCTGAGGTCCCGACCTGATCGATGTAATTCGCAACCGCGTTGGCGTTGGGGTTCTGAGCCGAAGAGCCGGCCATCGTGTATGCGCCGATGGCATACGCGCTGATGGTGAGCGCGACCGCTGCCAGCCACAGGGGTCGGGCGGGACTCGTCACGATGGCGCCGATCAGGACGGCGAGTGCAGGCCAGGAATAGATGAGGAACGGCGAGCTGAGCACGTCCACCCGGATCAAGCTGTAGAGGATCATCACCACGATCGGACCCAGGGCAAGCAGCGCGATCAAAACGGTGCGAGACGGTAGGAGCAACCGCAACCGGGTGCTCCTCGCCTGCAGAACCAGGCCCACTACTCCGAGTGCCAGTCCTGCGCCGAGCAGCACCGCCGCCGTTCCGCCGGGCCCGATCCACTCATTCTGAACAAAGAGCTTGACGGTGTGGAAATTGAGAGGCGCGAGAGCGCTGATGTAGTTGGGTGCGTGCAGGTCCTCGCGAAGCCCGTTGAGCCACGGTATGTACGCCACTGCAGCCGCCACGTTGGCTGCGATGAGCGCACGCCGTGCCTGAGGTTGCGTCCACAGCGCCCATGCCAGCTGAAGAACGAGCAAGAACACGGCCGTGTAGTGGGTATAGGCGGCTCCACACGTGAACGCGGCGTACGCCACCCACCAACCGAGACGACGGCTGTCCAACGCGCGAAGGAGCGCCAGGGTGGACAGGAGGGTCAAGAACGCCGTCATCATGAACGGCCTCGCCTCGCCCGAGTGGAGGATCATGCCAGAGGAAAGAGCCACACAGATCATGGCGACCATGGCGGCACGCCGTCCCACCGTCCACAGACCGAGGACGAAGGTGAGCGGAATGGTGGCCGTACCGCTGATCAGCGAGACGAGCCGTATCGATTCTCCCGGACTGTTCAGAAGCCCTTTGGTCGCCCAGGCCGCGATGAAGTAGAGCGGCGGCGATGTCTCTTGATTGCTTTCGACCAGACGGAGGACGCGGTCCAGGCTGTGTCCAACGACGATGAAATAGGTTGAGATCTCGTCTCCGAAGAGGGAGCTTCTGAACGTCGGGAGCCGAAGCAAGAGCCCGCCTAGCGTGACCAGGCAGACCAACACCCAGATGCGTTTTGGCACAGACACCTGTGTCTTGAGCCGCCGCCCACGGCCGGGTGTGGCCGTTTTCGGTGATCGGGTGACCGGTTCCGCCGTTCCAGCGTCGGAGGATCTGATCAGGTCGGTCATGGGGTCCCAGGTACCGCCCACTGACAGGCCGTCGCGACGTCACCATCGAGGCGACCTCTGCGGACACCGAGGCCCAACCGCGGTGGCCGTTCACGCTCATTCGGGTTGGGGCCCAAGGGAGCGTTTGGCCGCCTTCGACCTCGCAACCGCGCACCCCCTCGGCTCAACATAACCGCACTTCCCCGACCGATCGGACCCAGAACCAGCAGAAATGACAGGTTATCCGTGAACGGGTCCGTGAACTAGGCGAGGCGTTGGCAACCACCGGACCCGGAATCTCCCGTCCTCCTGTTGCGGATATAGTCCTCCCCCTGAGTGATTCCGAGTTGGGGATGTAGGTGACTCATGGCACGCGTGCTGGTCGTGGGGGGCGCCGGCTACATAGGGGGCTGGCTGACTGACAAGGCGGTCGAGGCGGGACACGACGTCCGTGTGTACGACCTGCTCCTCTACGAGGAGCGCTACCTCAAGAGCGTCGACTTCGTGTCTGGCGACGTGTTGGATTACGAACGATTGCGTCCGAATTTGGAGTGGGCGGACACCGTCGTATGGTTGGCCGCCTTGGTCGGTGATCCCGCGTGCGCACTCAATCCCGGAGTCACGCGAAAAATCAATGTGGACACGGTTGGCTGGCTCTGTCGGAGTTTCGACGGACGGATCATTTTTCCCTCGACATGTTCTGTGTACGGGGCCAACGAGCAGGAAGTCGACGAGACCAGCCCGACCGATCCGTTGTCGCTCTACGCGGAAGGAAAGGTGGAAGCGGAAAGCCTGATCGCGCGGGAAAGGCCGGAAAGCTTCGTCGTCCGACTGGCCACACTCGCGGGGGTCGGAGATTCGTACTCGAGAATCAGGATGGATCTGGTCGTCAACCTGATGGTGATGCAGGCCAAGCTGGTCGGTCACCTCCAGGTCTTCGGCGGTAAGCAGTACCGGCCGATGCTCCATGTCCGAGATGTCGCCACGGCGATCGTGCCGCAGATCGATGGCTCTGCCTCCGGGACGTTCAACATCGCCGCCGAAAACTGCACGATCGCTTCTCTCGCCGAGCGCGTGGTCGATCTCGTCGGTACCGGCGAGATCGAGAGGATCGACACGCCGTACCAGGACACTCGTAACTACCGCGTCTCCTTCGACCGTGCCCAGCACGAGCTTGGGTTCAAGCCGGAATATTCGATGGAGGACGCAATAGACCAAGTGGCCTGGCTGATCGACAATGGCCGGGTCAAGGACATGAGCCTCGCCGCGTTCTCGAATCTTCACGCTCTCCGTCCGTACCTCCGTCCAGACGAGATCCCATTGGGTCGCGAGATCCGCATGCCCCACAGCCTCTCGCGTCATCTCGGGCCTCTGTGAGCGACCGTCCAACCATCATTCCCGGTGGGGTGTCCAGCGACGACCGCGGTCGTGTCCTCTTCGCCAACGACTGGGACTTGCGCGACTGCCGGCGGCTCTACTTCGTGGAGAACTTCTCCGTCGGGACGGTGCGGGCGTGGCATGCTCATCGGCACGAACGGAAATGGGTTCTTGCGGTGAACGGAGCCGCGCTCGTCTGTTGCGTCGAGATCGACGATTGGGAGTCGCCGTCAACCGAGCTCGAGGTGCATCGGTTCACGCTCGACGCCGTCAACCCTTCCGTCCTGTGCGTACCCCCTGGTTACGCAAACGGGGCGATGGCGTTGGTGCCGGGTACGAAACTCCTCTACATGTCGGACGCGAGCCTCGATGGTTCTCTCGGCGACGATATTCGGTACCCCGCGCGGTATTGGGACCCATGGCGGGTCCCCGAGCGTTGAACGGCATCGAAACATCGGTGATCATCCCGACGCTGGACGATGCACCGACGATCGCCAGGACACTCGAGAACCTCAACGCCGCGCTAGGGGTCGCGGGCGCCCCGGCGGAGGTTCTCATCGTCGATGGCGGAAGCCGCGACGGAACGCTGGAATTGGCCGCTGAGCTTGCGGACCATTACCCACTTCTTCACACCCGACTCCTCGTTCAGGACAGGTCTCAGAGTGGATTCGGCTCGGTGCTCCGTCTGGGTATTGCGTACGCCGAAGGGCGGTATTGCGTGACCCTCATGCCCGACGCCCGCGATCCGCTCGACCTGATCCCAAAGATGCTGAGCGAGCTTCGAGCCGGTGCCGATCTCGTGCTCTGTTCACGCTTCGACGGGGGCCCGGCGACACCCGACCTGCCCAAGCGGTTCGTCATCTACCAGGCGCTGTACCAGAGGGCCATCAAAGTGTTGTTGGGAGTCGACATCCCCGACAGCACGTACGGATTTCGTGCA
Source organism: Acidimicrobiales bacterium (assembly GCA_051985685.1). Classification (GTDB taxonomy): domain Bacteria; phylum Actinomycetota; class Acidimicrobiia; order Acidimicrobiales; family RAAP-2; genus Bog-473. The sequence continues at coordinate 30,087 of JBPYFR010000288.1, read as the reverse complement.
TTCAATCGCACCTTCGTGCAGGCCCTTGGGATCAGCGGGAGGCGACTTTCGGTGTGTTCGGAGATCACATTCAAGGTCTTGCTGGCGGGCGGCAAGACCGTGCGGTTGCCCGGGGTACCGACTGGGCCAATGGTGCGCGAGCAGTCGAAGTTCCGCTTGGGCAACGAGCTGGCGGGGTACATGATCACGTTGCTGCGGGCGTCGCTCCATCGACTCGGAGTGCGGTGGTTCTGAGGCCGGACTGACCACCATCCCCGATGGCGCCTCGGCGGAACCGCCATGGAGGCGGAGCCGTCACAGGATCCGCATCTCCGGCAGCGGCACGATCCAGTAGCCGGCGTAGCCCGGCTCGTTGGCGCGGATCGCGTCGAGGTAGTTCCAAGCGGAAACGAAGACGTAGTCGGGCTGATGACGTTTGAACTCGTCAGGGCTGACGATCGGCGTGTGTGTGCCCGGCATGAGCTTGCCGTAGCGCAGCGGTGAGGCGTCGACCAGGGCCTCGAGGTAGTTCATGTCGCACGCGTTCACCCACATCGTCGCCTTGCCCGCGGCCCCGTATCCCCACATAGAGGTTCCAGCGGAGAGACGGCGCATCGTGTCCCCGAAGGCGTCGATCCGCCGCCGGCACGTAGCCGCGAACCCGTCCCACGTTGCTGCTTCGTTCAAGCCGCGCCGTAGTTCCCACTCCGCGAGATCGGAGACCGAGGCGTCTGCCTCACGCCGGCCCAGCCGGGCCGCAGCCAGGCGAAGCGAGCCGCCGTGCATCGGGATGCGGAGGGCAGAGATCGGTTCGAATCCATGCCGGTAGAGCAGCGTTCTCAGCGTTTCGAGCGAATAGAAGGTGAGGTGCTCGTGGTACAGGGTGTCCCATTGGAGCTGATCGAGGAGGTCGCCGGCGTACATCACCTCGACAGAGAGCACGCCGCCGGGTGCGAGAAGGGAGTCGGTGGCGTCCAGGATGGCTGTGGGGTCGGCGTTGTGTGCGAAGACGTTGCTTCCGGTGATGAGATCGACCTGACCGATCTCCCCACGCAGTTCGTCGACCGATTCCGGGCCGAAGGCCCCGGTCAGCACGTTTCGTCCCTGCTCGCGAGCCATCTCTGTGATGTTCGCCGACAAGTCGATGCCGACTGACTGGATTCCGCGCTGTTGCAAAGCGGCGATCAAGGTCCCGTCGTTGCACCCGAACTCGATCACGGAACCGGGGTGCATCCGGTCCGAAATCCACTGGGCGTAGTCGTCGAAGTGCCTGACCAGACCCGGCACGGTTCCGGTCGCGAAGGAGTACTGCTGAAAGAGGATCTCGGGGTCGACCGGAGAGACGATCTGAACCAGCCCGCAGTACTCACAGACGCTGACGAGCAGGGGATAGCGCTTCTCCGACGCGACTTGGTCCTCGGTGAGGAAGCCCCCGGCGAGCGGCAGTTCGCCCAGGTCGAAGAACGGACGCACCTCTGTCTTCGCACATCCTCGGCAGACGTCTCTCTCGGGGCTTCCTTCTGGACTCTTTTCACTCATCTGGACCTCGTGATCGCTCGATGGAGACGCCGTAATCGGGCGCGGGCGGGATAGCGCAGGTAGGAAAGGATATGCCGGGGGCTGTATGGGAAAGCCGAGGCTCGCTGCCCACCGTCTCTGGCTGTGAGAACCGTCGGGAATTCGACCGGCTCGACCTGCGCCTGCAAAGCCGAGTCGAGCTCTTCGACGATCACCGGGAACCCTCTTTCGTGAAGCGGCCACGAGAGGTACAGATCAGTTCGGACGGCACGGAACCCGTTGGTCACGTCGCGGACCCGTGTGCCGAAGAGATACCGACCGATGGCGTTGCCGACTTCGGAGAAAGCACGGCGGCGGAGCGGCACCGATGCCATCCCCCCACCCGCAATGAATCGTGAGCCCTTGATGTAGGAGTGGCCATGGCTGGCGAGTTCTCCGATCTTCATCAGGTCTTCGGGCGGATTGGTGAGGTCGCTGTCGATGAAGGCGACGTACTCGAAGCCCATGGTTGCGGCCCGCTGCGCTCCGGTTCGAAGGGCGGCGCCGTAGCCGGCATTCGTCTCGTGTGTGCATATCAGGAGGAGTTCGAGTTGTGAGTCCAGCTCGGCCAGAATGTCCACGCTGGAGTCGTTGCTGCCATCGTCCACGGCGATCACGACCGCCCGGCCGGGGTAGCGCCCGGCGACGGCGACGATGGCACGGCACGATCGCTCGATTCCCCTCTCCTCGTTGTACACCGGCACGACCGTCGCCAGCGAGGGCCAGCTGGCGTCGGGCTCCGACGACACCCCGGCGGTCACGGGACGGGCAATCCGTCCTCGCGGTAAGAGCGGGAGACGTCGAGGTGCGAGTCCTCCGCGCGGTGGCCGCGTACCGTGTCGTTCAGCACTCGCTCGACGAGGTCCGCGACGAGTCTCTCCGAGGCATGGCCATCCCCGAGGCCATGATCAAACGGCTTGCCGTAGATGCTGTCCAACTTGCCGAAGACCAGCTCGGCGGGATAGTCATCCGGTAGGGCAGGGTCGAACTTCACGCTCGATCCGCAGTCGTACACCTGCGGCCGCTCGGTCGCTTTCCGGATCTGTAGCGAGGGAACGCCGATCACCGCCGTCTCCTCGACCACTGTCCCCGAGTCGGTCAATGCACCTCGTGAATTGGCGAGCAAGGTCAAGAGCTCCCGGTAGCCGATCGGATCGACCATCGTGACGTTGGGCGGAAGGTCGATTGAGAAATCCTTGAGGCGCTTCTGGGTGCGGTAGCTGGCGGGAAAGTACACGGGCCACGAGCTTTGTGCGACCAGATCCACGATCGCCCGCAGTGGCTCGGGAGACTCGACGCTCTCGCGCCGATGACAGGTCATCAGGTAGAAGCGGTCCCGCTCGAGACCACGTTGGGCGAAGAACTCCTTCGACGCGTACTCTTCGTATTCGTCGCGGCGCTCGAAGTAATAGTGGTTGAGAACGTCGACGATCAGATTTTGGATCACCACGATGTTGCGTGGATTGATGCCTTCCCGTATCCCCTGCTCCTTGTACTCCTCGAAGTAGGTGTAGATGACGTCCGAGAGGTGGTCGATCACCGTTCTGTACTTTTCCTCGGGCATCCGCCAGTCGTAGGAACGCATGAGGCCTTCGATGTGGACGATCGGGATGTTGAGTTGTCCGGCCGCAATCGAGCCCATCACCGTGTTGGTATCCCCGAGGAAGACGGCCACGTCGGGCTGTACTTCCTGCAGCACAACCGAAAGACGAGAGATCACGGAGCCCACGACTTCGGCATCCGTGTCGCCGGTCGCCCCCAGCTCGATGTCAGGGTTCGGTAATTCGAGGTCCCGGATGAAGACGTCCTTGAGGTTGTCGGCGTAGTGCTGACCCGACCAACAGAACGTGAACTGGATCTCCCTGTTCTCGTGCAGCAGGTGGAGGATCCGGCTGGCGCGGATCAAATCGGGCCGGATCCCGAGCGTGAGCATGACATGGCGCATGGGTGCGAAAGGGTATCCAGCGCGCACCTGTGACGCACTATGGGGGCAGCCCGGCGAGCGCGGGCAGCCCCCGATTCACGTGTCCTGGGACACCGGGGACTCTCCCGTCTTGACGGCGGGCTTGTCCCTCCTGTTCGAACGTCGAGTGAGCGAGGCGAGGACCGAGACCAGAAGAACCACCAGCGTGACCGCCGCGACCACGATTCCGGCGGTGAAGGATCGGGGCCAGTAGCGCAGCTCCACACTGTGGCGACCGGCGGGGACCCGAAGTTCGAGCATGGCACCGGCGAACGGCTCGAGCGAGACGGGTCTCCCGTCCACGGTGGCTCGCCAGCCGGGCGTGTTGGTGAGGCGAAGCCGAATGACCTCCGGTCGCGAAGCCGACGTCGTCATCTTCCATTCTCCGGGCTGAGGCTCAGAGACCTTCACGGGGGCGCCGGGGGCGTTGTCACTGGGCTCGCCGTTGTGTGCACCGAGAGGTGTCGCCGTGGCCGCAGATGATCCGGGTACTCGGTAGAGCGTCTCGGTCCCGAGTCTCGCCACGAATTTCGCGCCGGTCGGTGCAGGCCGACCTGCCGCGTCCACGATGTACGACACGCCGTAGAAGCGCGCCTCGGCCGCGGTCGCCAACGCCGGGCAAAACCAGTTGTTGACAGGAAGACCGGTTGGCCGTCCGCTGAGGGCCCGAGACGTGGAGAAGTAGTTCTTTGGGACCATCGGGTCGTAGACGGCCAACTCACGGACCCCAAAACCGATGTTCGTGTTAGGCAGGAAACCCACTCCGCTGCAGTCGAACGCGTTGGTCGAGCCCACTCCCAGAAGACTCTGACCGACCTCCCGCTGGACCGCCGTCACGGCCGGCGTGGTCGGCCAGAAGGTGGGGCTCGACGAAAAGAGGGGAGCGCCGGCACCCACGAGGAGGATGGTCTCCAAGACCAGAAGGACGAGCGCAGCCACCGTGGGCACCACCGGGCTCTGACGCGCGACCGGTTCTGCCGAGGGCGGTCCGGCCTCCCGTCCACGCGCCGCGAGTGATTCGTCTTCCCCGGCCACATCTTCCGCGCCCCGTCGCCCCATTCGACGAGCCCGGTAGAAGGCGTAGCACCCGGCAGCGACCACGAGCCCGACAAAGGCGCCGACGGCCGGCGCGATGAGGCTGTGGGCGCGGATGGTTCGCTCGGTCGCCGGTAGGCCGCCAAGAGTGCCCGCCCACAGTGCGAAGAGCAGGAGCCCCGCGACGGCGAATCCGCATGCGGTCACGGCCCACGTTCGACCGCCCCTGGTCCTGGCCAGCTTGTCGATGCCGACACCGGCGAGCACGGCCACGGAGAGCCCCAGCGGGAACAGCGCCCGGGTCCACCCTATGGAGCCGACGAACGGGATCCGGTCGAACACCGCGATGACGGGCGGTGCGAAGACGATCGCCGTCGCGACGATGGCCAGGACGGCGAAGGAACGGATCTCCGGGCACCTTCGCCTCGCGAGCACCCCGACGAACGCCAGCACCAGGGCGCTGATGCCCAGGTAGGCACCGATGTAGAAGAGTCCGTCTGGCCCGAACGCCCGACTGCCGGCCAAGGGGAGCCCGTCGAAGCCCTGCACGATGAGGTACACGAGGTTCTCCGCCGGGAGGGCCGTCTGGCCGCCGCTCCCGCTGTGGACGGATTCCGAGAAGACCTGGAGGCCGGGAAGGACCAGCGGGAGGGCGAGCGCGAAGCCGGCCCCGGCGGCGACGATCAGATCGAGAGCCGGCCGGAGCACGACATGTGGTCCCCGCCGCCATGCGTCCTGCCCCAGCAATGCGGCGAGGAAGATAGCCAGAGCCACCAGCAAGACCACGAGAACCTCTGGCTGACCCGCGTAAATCGAAAGAGCCAGGACGACGGCAAAGAAGCAGATGGGGAGGCTTCCTCGTTTCCCTCGGCTGCCTCTGACGATGAGGAGCGCTGCCGCGAAAAGCCAACCTGACCACGAGAACACCGAGGCGTGAGGCCAACCGAGCCAACCCACGAACGGCCCGCTCAATTCGAAGACGGTGCCGGCCGCTATACACCCGAGGACCCCAAGGCGAAGCACCCGGGCGAGCACGTAGGCGCCCGAGCCCGCCACGACGATGGTGACGATGACGCCGACGGTGTAGGCGTATTGCAGCGGGAACAGGTAGCCGATGAGCGCTGGAAGACCGAACGGTGCCGATTGCCAGTTGAAGGCCAGTGGCATCCCGAGCGCGCTGTACGAATTCCAGAGGGGGAGCTGGCCGTGGTGGACCTGGACCCAGGCGAGCGACGTCCATGGGATCATCTGCGAAATCTGGTCGCTCGGGTACGCATTGTGTACCTGCACGCGCACATCGCTCGTCAGCCCCCCACGAGCCGACAGGATGTCGTAGGGACCGAGGTGCCAGCCGTGGTAGAGGGCCGGAACCAGGACGGCGATCCCGGCCACGACCACGTAGAGAATCCCCACTGCGTCGATCCAACCGACGCGCTGCGGGACCGCTACGCGAGCGCTGTCCGATTGGCGGCTCTCGACCGAGACGTCCTCTTCAAGGGGCACAGACAGCATGGCTCTCGTCACGTGCAGAGCGAACTACCGGCAAGCGAGCGGCGAATGAATGACCGATGCCATCACTCCGTGTTGTCGCCGACCAACAACACAAGATGACCTGGGTCGGCCCGTTCTCGTGCAACAGGTGGATGATTCAGACCGGGCGCGGATCAAGTCGCGTCGGATTCCGAGCGTGAGCATGACTTCCCGCATGGGTCCGACAGGGTATCCAGCGCGCAATCGTGGCGCACTATCGGGCGAACCCGGCCAGCTCACCGACCATCTCCTCAATTGTGGGAGCAACGGGATAGCCGGCGGCGCTCCAGAGATACCGGTTGAGCTCCGGATATGTGGTTCGAAGGGTTCGGTCTATGGCGACTGGTACCGCCTCGGGTGCGACCGTCACGTCATCCCGACCGAAGGCCTTGAGTATCAGCTGCAGGAGCTCAGCCTTGCTCACGGAGTCACGCGGGACGACGTGGAACAACCGAGGAAGATCCGATCGACCACTCAGGATGAGGGCCGCACACAGCTTCGCAAGGTGAAGGGTCGTCACCCCGCCCCAGCGGTGGTTGATGTATCCGGCAACTGTCGCGCCGGGGGGTTGCGAGACGGCCCAGCCGAGGAGGGAACGGGCGGGAGGCGCTTCGGGTCCGATAAGTGAGCTCCGAAGCGTCACCGCGTTCGACGAACGTACTTCGCCCAAGGACTTCGAACGGGCGTAGACGCTCTCGCCGTCACACCTGGCATCTTCGGCGTACGGAGCGTCGTGGCCGGAGAACACCCCGTCAGTCGAGATGTGGATCACAGTGCGCTCGGGCCCCGCGGCGGCGGCGAGCCGATGGGGAAACGCCGCGTTGACGTCGATCGCCCCCACGATGCTCTCCTGGTCGCTCTCCTCGATTCCACTGTTGAGGAGCCCGATCGCGTTGACGATCCAGTCACAGCGGGTGGCGTCGACAAGATCCACGACAGAGTCACGGCTCACGTCGAAGGCCACGGCCCCATCGCCACCAACCCGGGTGCTGGTCACGACCCGGAAGGCATCGTTCGAGGCCAGGACCGTGGCGATCATGCTCCCGAGCATTCCCCTCGCTCCCAGAACGAGAACCCTGATCGTCCGCTGGGGTCCGGATATCTGCTGGCTTTCCATGTATCCAGAAGTCTGTGGCCACCGCTACATCGGGGCCGGTTCCCCCGCTCGTTCCCCTGCTCGCGGCGACATTAGCGGGAGTGGTGATCGGAAAGGAGACGGGGCACGACTGGAAGGCGCCTCATCCCACGGCTAATTTGCCTCGGTCGGCCGAGAGTCAATCCAGTCAGGAACCGGATAACAGTCATGAGTTGGGGGGATCGCCCGCTGGTGAGACACGCTCAGGCCCCACCTGGCCCGTGACTGTCGTCTCACCTCCCCGGTCGAAGCGCGAGGAGCTGCCCCTCAGGGACGAAGCGGGTACCGCGCCCGAAGATCGCTCCTTCCGCCCCGACGTCGAAGGACTGAGGGCCGTTGCGATCCTGCTCGTGGTCCTCTACCACGCAGGGCTCTCGACCTTCTCCGGGGGCTACGTCGGGGTCGACGTCTTCTTCGTGATATCGGGATTCGTCATCACCGGCGTCCTGTTGCGAGAGCGGGCCACCACAAAGCGCACATCGATCCTCAGCTTCTACGGTCGTCGATCCCGTCGCATCATCCCAGCCGCGACGCTGGTGATCGTCCTCACCGTCGTCTTGAGTTATGTCTTCCTGGGCATCGTGGGAGGCAATCAGACGGCCACCGATGGCATCTGGGCAACGATCTTCCTGGCCAACTTCCACTTCGCATCCACCGGCACCAATTACCTCACCGAGTTTCAGGCGCCCTCTCCGTTACTGAACTTCTGGTCCCTGTCGGTCGAAGAGCAGTTCTATGTGCTCTATCCCACGCTGTTCTTGCTCGTGGGGAAGGCGCGAATGGCTCTGAGTTTCCGAGCGCGCTTAGTGATCATGCTGAGCATGGCGATCGTGATCTCATTCTTTTTTTCGATCATTCAGACGCAAACCGATCCAACGGTCGCATACTTCTCTCCGTTCACTCGGGCCTGGGAGCTGGCCTTGGGAGCACTGGTCGCCGCAGGCACACCGTGGCTCCTTCGGTTGCCAAGGCATCTGGCGGCAGCGATGACATGGATCGGGCTCGGCCTCATCGCGCTGTCCGCCGTTGTGTACAACTCACAGACGGCCTATCCGGGATCTGCCGTAGCGCTCCCGGTCGTGGGCACGGGTTTGGTGATCGCCGGCGGCACGTTGGCCTTGCGCCACGGGGCTGAGGCCCTCCTTCGACTTTGGCCGTTCCGCCAACTCGGCAAGCTCTCCTATTCGCTGTACCTCTGGCACTGGCCGATCCTCATCCTCGCGGCCGAGTCCGCCGGAGTGGCGAGCCTCCCGGTGGCGAAGAACCTCATGTGGCTTCTCGTGGCGTTGGGTCTCTCGATCGTCTCGTACGTCACCATCGAAAACCCGATCCGACACGCTAAGCCCCTCAATCGCAACCGCCTTCTCAGCGTCGGACTGGGAATTGGGCTGATAGCCGTGACGCTCGCGGTGGTCGGTGGCGAGCTCCGCGTGCACTCCGCTACGTATACGCCCGAAGCGGCCTCCGTTCACCCGATGAGTGACACAGCAAGTCTCGCGTCCGTGGAGAGCCTGGTCGCGTCTGCGCCCACAATCCACACCCTTCCCACGAACCTCGATCCGCCACTCGGGGTCAGCGTTCTTGGCTATCCATACGGAAACCGGTGCTGGGCCAACAATTCAGAAACCAGCGTTCCTCCCTGCCTGTTCGGTGATCCCCACGGAACCCGCACGATGGTCGTGGTCGGTGATTCACATGCACAAATGTGGTTCTACACGATCGATGCGATCGCCAAGGAATACCACTGGAGACTGATCTACTTTGCTAAGAGCGCGTGTCCGGTTGCCTTGCTTCCGTATACCGCAGACGTGAATGGGGGCGACTACACCCAGTGCACGAGCTGGCACACCTTTGCTATCAAGCGGATCAAGCAACTCGATCCAGATTTGGTCGTTGTCTCTGAAGAGAACCGGCAACCTCCAAACAATGGAAAGCCTTACAGCAACGCCGCTTGGACCGACGGCTTGGATTCCTTCTTTCGTCAGGTCACCAGCGTGAAAACGAAATTCGTCGTGCTCGGGAACATTCCGATGTTGCCGCAAACGGGCCCCGACTGCATCGCAAGGCACACCGACAACGTGCAACCCTGTGTTGCGACACGCGGGGCCTCAAGGACTCCGTATCACCAAGCCGAGGCGCAAGCCGTCGAGTCTTTTGGCGGGCGCTACATCGATCCGACGCCGTGGTTCTGCTCCAAGTTGTGCACGCCGGTGATAGGGAACTACGACGTGTACTTCGACCACTTTCACCTGATGGGTCCCTATGGGTTGCACCTGGCAGGTGTGCTCGCGCAGGCCCTCCAGCTTCCGACCAGCTCTGACACGATGTCGCGACCCTCTGTCGAGATCCTTTTGCCCAGGAAGGAAGCAGTGCTGAGCGGCACAACGCTCCTCGACTCGTCAGCCGATATCGCGGCCGGCGGGAGTGTTCAGTTCAGGCTGACGGGCAACGGTCATCACGACATGGTCGTAGCCAACGCTCGACTGACCCTCGGCGGTTGGTCGGCTTTTTGGGACACCACACGGGTATCTAACGGCACCTACACTCTCAAGAGCGTGGCGCGCGGCAATGGTGACGGTGTCGGCGTCGGCGTGAGCAAGGCCCTTCGGGTCCGAGTGATGAACCCGGGGCAGTGAGTACCTGACCATGCGGTCTTGGCGCTCTCCCGGGTGCCGTCGCTCAGGGTGTCGTCACCTGACGGCCTCCTTGGGAAGGCCGAGAGCTCGCTCGGCAACGATGTTGCGCTGAATCTCGCTCGTTCCGGAGTAGATCGTTCCCGCCCGGGACAACAGGAACACCTCGAACCAGCGTCCGAGGGGTGAGCCCACGCCTACCCTGTCGCCCGCCAGCGCCTCGGTACCCAGGACGTCGATGGCCAGGTCGCCGAAGCGACGGTGGTACTCGCTCCAGAAGAGTTTGGCTACCGAGGCCTCAGGGCCCGGCTCGCTGCGCGTGGCCAGGGACGCCAGGAGCCGCAGACCCGAGAATCGCATCAGCTCCACCTGCGTGTAGGCCCAGGCGAGGCTCTGACGGACAAGTGGATCGGTGCTCTTCGTGTTCGAGCGCGCCGTGTCGACGAGGTCCCAGAACTCGCGCTCGTAGGCGAGGTGGGCGATCGACGCCCTGCCTCCGCGCTCATTGCCGAGCGTCGTCATCGCGACACGCCAGCCGTTGTCGATGCCGCCGATCACGTTGAACATCGGAGCACGAGCCCCATCGATGAACTCCTCACAGAACGCCGATGCACCTGTGATCTGACGTATCGGCCGGATCTCGATCTTGTTCTCGGGGATGGGGACCAACACGTACGAAAGGCCGCGGTGTTTCTCGACGTCAGGGTTCGTCCGACACAGGACGAAGATCTTGTTGGCCCGCATGGCACCCGAGGTCCACACCTTTTCGCCGGTGACCACGATCTCGTCGCCGTCGACTTCACCGCGGGTCTGCACGCCGGCGAGGTCGGACCCTTGGCCGGGTTCCGAGAATCCTTGACAGTAACGGTCCGTGCCCTCGATGATCCGTGGCAGGAACCAGGCCTGTTGTTCGGCCGTGCCGTGCACGATGATCGAAGGACCCACCAGTCCCTCGCCCATGCCCCGCGTGATCCGAGGAAGACCCGCTCGGTAGAGCTCTTCGTGGAACACGGCCATTTCGAGCGCGTCGAGTCCCCGTCCTCCGACGGACTGCGGCCACTGAGGGCAGATGAGCCGGGCCTCAGCGAGGCGCTCTTCCCACTGGCGGTAGGCGGAATGCGCCTCGGCCTTGTCGAAGGCGATCCGGTTCGAACCGGCCATCAACGGGGCGTACCAATCGGCAAGGCCGGCGAGGTTGGGCGGTGTGTTGGATGCGATCCAGTCGTGGATCTCGGCTCGAAACACCCGGCACTCTGGTCCCAGGTCCAGCTCCATGGGCTCAACCTCCTCTCGCGCGCTCAGGCTCCGGCGGCCGCTGCCGTCGCCAGTACCAGTGTGCCCGCGCTCATGAACATGCCGCCGACGCCCTGTGCGACGCTCACCTCGACGCCCGGTACCTGGGCGGCCGCCTCGCCGCGGAGCTGACGCACGCTCTCCAGGATCAGGAACATGCCGTACATTCCCGTGTGGGTGTACGACAGGCCCCCGCCGTTCGTGTTGAGGGGTAGCCGCCCCCCCGGAGCGGTGTTGCCGTCGGCAATGAAGGCGCCGGCCTCGCCGCGACCCACGAATCCGAGGTCCTCGAGACCGTAGATGGGGAGGTGGGCGAAGGCGTCGTAGATCATCAGGTGGTCGACCTCGGCGGGGCTGATGCGTGCCTCGGTGAAGGCCAGCCGGCCGGAGACCTCGAACGCCTTGGAGGAAGTGAAGTTCTCCATCATCGAGACCATGGGTGCCTCGGCGGCCTCGCCGGTGCCGAGCACGTAGACCGGGGGTTTGGCCAGGTCCATGGATCGGGCCCGATCCTCCGACACGATCACCAGCGCCCCGCCGCCGTCAGTCACCAAGCAGCACTCGAGGAGGTGCATGGGATAGGCGATCAGACGCGAGGCGAGCACGTCCTCCACGCCGATCGGGTCGCGCATCATCGCCCTCGGGTTGCGCTGCGCCCACTGGCGCTGCACCACTGGCACCATGGCCAGCTGCTCGTGGGTGAGGCCGTACTGGTGCATGTAGCGCAGCACCCCGATAGGGAACATCGTGGGGGCCCCCATGACCCCATAAGGCGCCTCGAACTGCCCCTGTAGCGACGATGGATCAGGCTGACGGCGACTGGCCCCCACGCGCGAGCGGCCGGACTGCCCGTGTGTCACCAGGATCACCTGACACAGCCCGGCCGAGATCGCCGCGGCGGCGTGGCGGACGTGCAAGAGGAAGGAGGCACCCCCCAACGCCGTGAAGTCCACGTACGAGGGTGTGATCCCCAGGGAGTGGGCGACGGCGACGGGTGACTGGCCGGCGGCCGCCACGCCGTCCACAGCGCTGCGGTCGATGCCGGCGTCGGCCAAGGCGTTGCACGCCGCTTCCACGTGCAGATCGAGCTCGGACTTGTCGGGGACGACCCCTATGGTGTCGGTCTCGGCGGCCCCCACGATGGCCACCTTGCCTCGAATGCTCATGCTCTCAGTCGCTTCGGGCGGACCGGTCGGAGGACGACGTCGGCCTGAACACCGGAACGCTCCATTCGCCCCGGTCGTCGAAGGTGACCTCCAGCGGCATGTCGATCACCAGGTTCTCCGGGGTGTTCTCCACCCCGACGATGTTGCACATCATGCGTGGTCCCTCGTCGAGCTCCACTACCGCAATGGCGTAGGGGGGGTCGTCCTCGAAGCCCGGCGCGGGTCGGTGGCTGATCAGGTAGGTGTGCAGCCGTCCACGGCCGGACGTGCCGACCCACTCGACGTCGGCCGACCCGCAGTGCGGGCAGCGGGTGCGCGGGTAGAAGTAGTACTGCGCGCAGGCACGACAGCGCTGGACGAGGAGCTCGCCTCGCCGGGCGCCCTCCCAGTAGGGCGCCGTCTCCGGAGTCGGCCTCGGAACCGGCTTGCCGGGCACGGCATCACGTCCTTTCCCATGTGGATCCGGGTGCAGCCGCCCCGGCCTATCGGCGGCCCCGACCCTCGCCGGGCGACAGCACTGGTTTGAAGACGCGCTCGACGAGCTCGGCGAGGCGATCTGTCTCCCACGGGCCCGACGACACGATCTGGCGGACGACCTTCGGCGTGTCATAGAGACCCACCTCGTACCCGCGCGCCGAGATCACCTGCCCGGTGCACCAGTCGGAGCGCTCGGAGGCCAGGTAGGCGACGATCGGGGCGATGTTGTCGGGAGAACGCTCATCGGCGCCTGACGCGACCCGTCTGCGCTCCGTGGGCACGGACTCGGTCATTCGGGTGGCGGCGCCGGGCGCAATGGCATTGGCGGTGACTCCATAAGGTGCCAGGGCGTTGGCGCACGAATACGTGAACCCGACGATCCCCATCTTCGCCGCGGCGTAATTGGGCTGGCCCGGTGCACCGTGGAGCCCCGACCCCGACGTGAAGTTGATCAGCCGGAAGTGCCCGTCCCCGTTTCGTTGCTGGCGCCAGTGGACTGCGGCGTGGCGGGTCGTGCAGAAAGTGCCTCGCATATGCACCTTCAGCACGGCGTCCCACTCCTCCTCAGTCATGTTGAAGACCATGCGGTCACGTAGGATGCCGGCGACGTTGACTACGACGTCGAGGCGCCCGAAGTCCTCTACGGCTTGGCGGACGAGGGTGGCAGCGGTGTCGAAGTCGGAGACGTCGCCGTGATTGGCCACCGCTTCTCCGCCGGCGACAGTGATCTCCTCCACCAATTCGTCGGCGGGGCCCGAGTCAGGGTTCTTGCCTTCGACGGAGACACCAAGGTCGTTGACGACGACACGCGCCCCCTGGACGGCGAGCATCCGGGCCACCGACGCCCCGATCCCTCTGCCTGCTCCGGTGACGATGGCGACCCGGCCCCCCAGAGTGCCAACCCGGGCCTCGGTCGCGGTCACCCGATCTCCTCCAAGAGAGCGGCACTCGTCACGACGCGGCCTGTGATGGCAAGCGGGCCTGCGCTCAGGATCTCGAGAGCCGCCTGTGCCATCACCTCTGGCTGCTCCACGTACTGTTCGGGGGTGTCCGGTCGAACCAGCTTGTGGAACACAGTGCCCGCCGTGGGCACCACGCGCGCCGGCGACAACGCATTGACGGAGATCCCGTCGTCATACACCTCCGCGGCCAATCCGGTGCTGAAGCGCTCGAGTGCCGCTTTACACATGCCGTAGACGGTCCCGCCGCCCAGGCGCCTGCGCGAGCCAACGGGCAATTGGGGATGACGGGCGGCCCCAGATGAGATGTTCAGGATCGAGCCCCGGCCACGACGGCGCATACCCGGCAACGTCAGCTGCGAGAGGTGGACCGGCGCCTTCACCTGCACCTCGAACATGAGGTCGTAGCGCTTCAGTTCAAAGTTCTCGAGGGGCTCGAAGAAGGTCACCGCCGCGTTGTTGACCAACATGTCGATCGGCCCCACCTCCTTCTCGGCCACCGTGACGAGGCTTTGGCGGTCCGCGGCATGCGAGAGATCGGTCGGAATCACAACCGCGCAGCCACCTGCGCTCTCGATCTCCCGGGCCGTGTCGCCGAGCGTGCCCTCGAACCGCGAGTCGGCCTGGTTGACGGTGCGAGCGGCCAGCACCACCGTCGCCCCCTCTGATGCAAGTCGCTTGGCGATGGCCGCCCCGATCCCTCGGCTGGCCCCCGTCACCACCGCCACCGTGTCGGCCAGACGACTCGAAGTTCCGGTCAGCTCCATGGCACCTCCCGAGGATCGCTCCCATGCTGCCATCGCCGCGGCGCGCTCACCACCGGTCCACTTGCCCGAGCCCGGTCGCAGACTCACAATGGCCCTCGATGCCTGAGCCAGCAGCCCTCGACACGGTTTCGGCGAGCGACGCGGAACCGGGGGTCGGGATCGAACGGCTGCGGCACTTCTTCCATCCCCAGTCCTTGGCACTCGTCGGGGCCACCGACCACTCGCGGTGGTCGGTGGCCACCTTCGACAACTGGCACCGCTACAGCGAGGGCCACCCCGTCTATCTCGTGCACCCCACCCACAAGACCGTGCACGGCCAAGCCGCCTTTCCGTCCCTTTCCGCCGTTGGCGAGCCGATCGACCTCGCCTACGTGATGGTGCCCACCGACCAGGTTCTCGCCGTGCTCGAAGAGGCCTCCTCGATCGGCACCCGAAACGCCGTCGTTCTCACCGCGGGGTTCGCCGAGCAGGGACCGGCCGGCGCGGAACTCGAGTCACAGATGGTGGCGTTCGCCGCCCAGCACGACATGGTGGTGCTCGGGCCCAACGGCAACGGCTTCGTAAACGCTGCCGGCCGCCGGGTGCCCTATGGCTTGCCCGTGACTCCGCCGCTCCCGGGCGGGCCCGTGGGGATCGTGCTCCAGAGCGGAGCGCTGGCCAGCGTCGTGCTGGCGATGGCTCAAGCGCGCGGGATCCGCCCGAGTCTCGTCGTGTCGACCGGCAACGAGGCCATGCTCGGCGTGGAGGACCTGTTGTCGTACCTCGTCGCCGATGAGCAGACCAATGCGGTCGCCCTCTTCCTCGAGAGCGTCCGCAATCCCCAGCGCTTCAAGGCGGTGGCGGCCCAGGCGCTCGAGGCCGACAAGCGGATCGTGGCCCTGAAGGTCGGGCGGAGCCGCGCCGGCGGCAAGGTGGCGCTCGCCCACACGGGCGCGGTGGTCGGCGATGCCATGGTGACCCGCGTCGTGCTCGAGGACGTGGGGGTGGTTGTGGTCGAGTCGCTCGAGGACATGCTGGCTGCGGTGGGGCTGGCGTCGAGCGCGAGCGTTGGGCTCGGCCGGCGTCTCGGCGTGGTCGGCGTGTCGGGCGGGGCCTGCGGTCTCATAGCCGACCGGGCGACCGACGAGGGGATTGAGCTTCCCGAGTTCCCCGAGTCGACTGTCTCGGCCCTGAAGGAGGTGCTGCCCGCCTATGCCACTCCGTCGAACCCCCTCGACGTCACCGGCTACGTGGTCGTCGACCCGCGCATCTCGCTGCAGGCGCTCGAGGCCGTGCTGCGCGACGCTCCCGGTGTCTACGACGAGGTTCTGTTCCAGCTGACCGTTCCCCGCGTCGCGCCGCCAGACCCCGAGCCTCTTCTGCGGCGCTACGAGCACGTGGCGTCGGTGCTTGGCGCGGCATCGGTGCCCGTGGTGCTCCAGTCGAGCTCGGGCAGCCAGCTCGGTGAATTCGGCGCCGAGGTCATGGAGCGCTTCGGCTTCTTCCTTCTCGACGGCATCGAACACGGCATGGCGGCGCTCGGCACCATGGTGCGCTGGTACGAGGGGAGGGCTCGGCGTCTGGAACGGCTCGCCCTGGCGCTGGCGCAGACGATGCCTCCCCCAGACGGCGCACGCGGCGTCTGGGGGGAGACGAGGGCCCGCCAACTCCTCGTGGAGGGCGGCGTGCCCGTCGTGCCGTGGGAGCTCGCCGGCGACCCCGGGGAGGCGGCGATGGCGGCTTCGTCGATCGGCTTTCCTGTGGCGCTCAAGCTCGCCTCTGACACCATCGTGCACAAGACGGACTTAGGCGCTGTCGCGCTCGATCTGCGCACCGAACAAGACGTTTACGACGCAACCGAGCGTCTTCTCGCCTCCCCCGCCGCGCAGGGCGTGGCCGGCACCTGCGTGTCGGTGGCCCCGATGCGCACGGGCGGTGTCGAGCTTCTGGTGAGCGTGCGGCGCGACCCGGACTGGGGCCCGATTCTGGCTTTGGGTCTCGGAGGCACCTGGGTGGAGGTTCTCGGCGATACGGCGCTGTTGCCGCTTCCGGTCGAGGCGTCGGACGTCGAGGCCATGCTCGACGGGCTGCGCGCTGGCCCGCTCCTGGCCGGCGCCCGCGGCCGAGCCGCCGTCGACCGCACGCGGCTGATCGAGGCCATCCTCGCCATCTCGAGACTCGGTGCCGGTCTGGGCAGCGCCCTCGAGACGCTCGAGGTGAATCCCCTGTGGGCCGGTCCCGAACACAGCGAGGCGCTGGACGCGCTGGTCGTGTGGAGCTGAAGGAGTGAGTGATGAGTGGAGGCGATGGGACTTGAACCCACGAACCTCTTGACTGCCAGTCAAGCGCTCTACCAACTGAGCTACGCCCCCGTAGCAACGACTCCCTGGTCAGAAGTTCTGGCCCAACCAGGACCACCCGGACGCCCGTCTTCACCGCCGGCACGGCACGCAACCACGAGCGAGCGACCCGAGAGAGTCGACCAACATTAGACGCTCCTGCGTCTGGGCCCGGTGCGGGGTGGGCTTTGAGCCGCCGAGCTCGACTCCGGGGCTGGTTCCCGATCAGAGTCAATCCAGGTGTCGCGTACCCTGGTGCGATGGCACGGGCGTACGACGTCAATGCGGTGGAGCTCAAGTGGCAGCGCCGCTGGCAGGAAGAGGGGACCTACGAGGTCGACAACGACGATCCGCGCGAGAAGTTCTACGCCCTGTGCATGTACCCGTACCCCTCGGGGCCGGCCCACCAGGGGCATGTGCGCAACTACACGTTCGGTGACCTCGCCGTCCGCTACCAGACCATGCGGGGCAAGGCGGTGCTCAGCCCGCTCGGATTCGACTCTTTCGGGCTGCCCGCCGAGAACGCCGCCATCGCGACCGGCACCCATCCCCGGATCTTCACCGAGGCCCGCATCGCCGAGCTCAAGTCGTCGCTGATACGTCTCGGGGCCGTCTACGACTGGCGGCGCGAGATTCGAAGCCACGACCCCGAGTACATCAAGTGGAACCAGCTGATCTTCCTCAAGTTCTGGGAGAGTGGCCTCGCCTACCGGGCCAGCGCACCCGTCAACTGGTGTCCCGGTTGCCAGACCGTTCTGGCGAACGAGCAGGTGCTTCCCGACGGCACCTGCGAACGGTCGGGCGACCTCGTCTACAAACTCGACCTGGAGCAGTGGTTCTACCGGATCACGCAGTATGCGGACGAGCTGCTCGCTGCCCTCGACGAGCTGGACTGGCCCGAACGGGTCAAGGTCATGCAGCGCAACTGGATCGGCCGGTCCGAGGGCGCCGAGTTCGACTTGCCGGTGGTGGGCACGCAAGGCGAGCGTCTCAGGGTCTTCACCACCCGCCCGGACACCAGTTTCGGCATGACCTACGCGGTCATCGCCCCCGAGCATCCAATGGTGGAGGCGCTCACCACGGACGAGCAACGTGCGGCAGTAGAGGAGATCCAGCGGAGGGCGACCCAGGAGAGCGAGATAGAGAGAATGGCCGAGGGTGACCCTTCGGCGGTCGGCAAGCGCGGGGCCTTCACCGGGAGCAACGTCATCAATCCCTTCACTGCCGAGCCCGTTCCCGTGTACGTCGCCGACTACGTGCTGATGGGGTATGGCACGGGGGCCATCATGGCTGTGCCGGCCGAGGACGAGCGCGACTGGGCCTTCGCAACGCGGCACGGGCTTCCGATCGTGCGCACGGTGCGGCCCCCTGAAGGCTGGGAGGAGCAAGGCGGAGGCGCGTACACGGGGGAGGGCCAGAAGATCAACAGCGGCTTCCTGGACGGGCTCGACGTCCCCACCGCCAAGGCCCGCGCCATCGACTGGCTCGAGCAAGAGGGGATCGGCGAGCGCAAGGTCAACTACCGGCTGCGTGATTGGCTCGTGTCGCGGCAGCGCTTTTGGGGTTGTCCCATTCCCGCGGTCTACTGCCCCGACCACGGGGTCGTTCCGGTGCCCGAGGATCAGCTGCCGGTGCTCGCTCCCGACGACGTGGAGTTCCTTCCAACCGGGCAGTCCCCGCTGGCGCTCCACGAGGGGTTTCTCCATACGACCTGCCCGATCTGCGGCGGCCCGGCGCGGCGCGAGACCGACACCATGGACACGTTCGTCGACTCCGCGTGGTACTTCCTGCGCTTCTGTGATCCCTGGAACACCGAGGTCCCGTTCGATCCGGCGGCAGCCCGCCACTGGATGCCGGTCGACCAGTACATCGGCGGCATCGAGCACGCCATCCTCCATCTCCTCTACGCACGGTTCTTCACCCGCGCCGTGGCGGACGTCGGTCTGGCCCCCGGTCTTGGGCGAGAGCCGTTCAAGCGCTACCTGGCCCAGGGGATGATCCGCATGGACGGGACGAAGATGTCGAAGTCCAAGGGCAATCTCATCGCTCCCGAGCACTACTTCGAGACGGTGGGTGCGGATGCGCTCCGCCTGTTCCACCTCTTCGTCGGGCCACCGTTCGACGACTTCGACTGGGCCGAACAGACCG
Organism: Acidimicrobiales bacterium; assembly: GCA_051985685.1. GTDB lineage: Bacteria > Actinomycetota > Acidimicrobiia > Acidimicrobiales > RAAP-2 > Bog-473. The sequence goes on along the minus strand of JBPYFR010000288.1, from coordinate 11,127 downwards.
AGCAGGTCATCGATGGCTGCGGCCGCTTCCTCGACCGGCTCTGGCGTGCCTGCACGGCCGAGCTCCCCATGCGGGAGGGACGGCTGACCGACGCGGACCTGACCGTCCGGCGGGCCGTCCACCGCACCATCGCCGACGTGACGCGAGACTTGGAGCGGTGGTCGTACAACACGGCAGTGGCGCACTGCATGGAGCTGCTCAACCTCCTGCATCGGTACGGCCAGGCCGGTGAGGCGGGCGATGGGGCCGGCCCGCATATCGAAGTCTGGGCCGAGGCACTGGACGCGTTGCTGGCTCTCCTTGCGCCCCTCACACCGCACGTGACCGCAGAGCTGTGGGAACTGCGCCATCCTGACGAGCCCTCGGTCCACCTCCAGTCCTGGCCGTCCTTCAGTCCCGACCTCGTCCGCGAGGACAGAGTGATCATGGTGATACAGATCAACGGGAAGCTGCGGGACCGGGTCGAAGTAGACGCGACCATCTCCGAAGCCGACGCGCGGGCGGTGGCGCTGGCCTCGGCCAGGGTCACCGAGGCGCTGGGAGGACGAGACCCGAAGCGGGTCGTGGCGCGCCCTCCGCGGCTCGTCAACGTCGTCGTGTAGAGGGCCTTCGTCGTCCTTGGCGCGGACACCGCGTCACCAGGCACTTCGGTACGCCCTCAAAGTCGGCGCCCTCGGGCTGTCCCGCTCCGTGCCCGTCCGGCGCTCCGACCCATCGATCATTTAACGTGGTGGCCCTCTGCGGCTGATCTTCCCTACCCGACGTCGCGCACTACGTCAACCGTGATCGAACTCTCTGCCACCCGACGGCCCACTCCTCCAGGCACGAAACCGACCATGGCGCCGGATGAGGCCGAAGTGACGACCAGAACGAACAGAGGTCGATGAGCGCCGACAACCGGGTACAGCGCGGACGTCACGCTCACGCGCGACCCTCACGACGAGTCCGGCTTCGTCGCTTGGAGGCGGCCTTGCTCGCCCTCGTTGTCGTCGCCGTCATCTTGGTCATCGTGTGGCCTTCGGGGTCAAAGACACCGACCGGCTCGCAAAGCGGATCAAGCCAGACGACAGACGCTCATGCCGCCAGCGCGTCCACTTCGAAGGCGGGTTCCGCCGCCATCCCCGCCGTCGAAGCGGGTGTCCTCCCGTGGACCCTCAGCTCCGCACTCTCGCGAGAGATCGTGTTGCCGGGCCCGGGCAACGCCGTCACCGTTGCCGGTGGGCTGACCGCGGCGCAGAGCTCCACCGACCGGGTGTTCTCATTGGACACCACGTCGGGTGCCGAAACTGCTGTCACCACGCTGCCATCGGGTGTCCACGATGGTGGGGGTGCATTCCTGCGCGGGCGTGGCTACCTCTTTGGTGGGGGTTCACCCAACACTGTTGCGACTGTGCAACAGTTTCCGGCCCCGGCCCCAGCGCCGCCCTCGCCGGCGCCGGCGGGGACCGCTGGACGCCCACGCGCCGCCTCCGGTCACAGCGCGGCCTCGAGTCATGCCTCCAACTCCGCCAGCGCTCGCAAGAGCGACCCGACGACCACGGTCCCGACCACCCAGGCGCCGGTCGGCCCAGCCGTGGTCGGTCAGCTTCCCCAGCCCCGCTCGGACAGCCAGGCGGTGACCATCGGCGCGACGACCTACATCGTCGGCGGGTTCGACGGCACCAGCGGGGACCGAGGCGTCCTCGCGACGACCGACGGGTCGCATTTCTCAACCGTCGCGCAGTTACCCGTCGCGGTCCGCTATCCCGCTGTCGCCGCGCTCGGCGACGCGATCTACGTCTTCGGTGGTCAGGCGGTGGGCGGGCCGAAGGACGGCCAGGCCGTGGACACCGTGCAGATGGTCCTCCCGGCGCAGGGGACGGCCACGATCGTGGCGCACATGCCGAGCCCGTTTGCCGGGGCGTCGGCCTTCGTCCTCGGCGGCCACATCTATGTCGCGGGAGGTGTGTCGCAGACAACCGGCGCGCAGCCGGGCCCAGCCCTGACCTCCGTGTGGGCCTACGACCCGTCCACGAAGAAGCTGATGGGTGCAGGGATCATGCCCGTCGCGACGAGCTACGCGGGGGTCGCGGTCATAAACGGCCGCGCCTGGCTCGTGGGTGGTGAGAGTGCGGGAGCGCCTCTGACCACGGTCGAGATGATGACGCCGAACCCCGGGTTCGGCACGGCGGGAGCGGCTGGCGCAGGCTCTCCCTACTTCGGCGGCCAGCTCCTCGTCGCCGACCGGGGCAACAACCGTCTTCTGCTGCTCAACACGGAGAACCAGGTCGTGTGGAGCTATCCGTCGGCGTCCGCGCCCCCTCCACCCGGAGGCTTCTATTTTCCCGATGACGCGTTCTTCACCACGCACGGCACCCAGATCATCTCGAACCAAGAGGAGAACGAGACCATCGTCATCCTCGGCTATCCGTCTGGCAAGGTGTTGTGGCAGTACGGCCATCCCCATCAGTCGGGCTCCCAACCCGGCTACCTCAACGAGCCCGACGACGCGTATTTGTTGAAGAACGGTGAGATCACGGTCGCCGACGCGCAGAACTGTCGGGTGCTCTTCATCAACCCCAGCACCAACGCGATCGTGGGCCAGATCGGGACGACGGGGAACTGCGTCCACCGGCCACCGACTTCGCTCGGGTCTCCCAACGGGGACACGCCCTTGGCGGATGGGAACGTGTTGATCTCGGAGGTCAACGGCTCCTGGGTAAGCGAGTACACGCCACAAGGCAAGTTGGTCTGGACCGTCCAGCTGCCCATCGGCTACCCCTCCGATCCCCAGCAGATGGGGCCGGACCTCTACATCGTGTCGGACTACTCGCATCCCGGGGGGTTCGTCGAGTTCACCCGCGAGGGCAAGATCGTCTACCGCTACCAGGTGAGCTCTGGGCTGGGCGAGATGAACCAACCGTCGCTCACCGAGGTGCTCCCCAGCGGCGTGTACATGGCCAACGACGACTATCGAAACCGCATGGTCGCGGTCGACCCATCAACCCAAGCCATCGTGTGGCAGTACGGCGTCGCTGATCAGCCGGGCACGGCGCCCGGGCTCCTCAACATCCCCGACGGATTCGACCTCTTGATGGGCAACGGCACGACGCCGACACATACGGCCACAGGCTGAGTCAGCCGGCGTGGAAGTCGGCCACCACGTCCTTCCACGTCTCCGGGTCGACCTTGTAGGGCGCGTAGAAGCTGTAGCGATCGACCAAGCCTCCAAAGCGGCTCAAGACCTCAGAAGCCACCTTGTCGAGTGGGCAGACGACTGCGAACGCGTTGAGCACGTCGTCGTCGATCAGTTCTCCCATCTTCACCCACTCGCCTCGTTTCGAGAGCGTGTTGAGCTCGGGCTGGAGGTCTCCCCAGCCGTGCAGCTCGAGGACAGGCTTGTAGGCGGGGGTCGAGCCGTAGAAGGCGATCTGCTGGCGGACCGCCCTGTCCGCCGCCTCCGTCTGCTCGGCGTTCGTCCCGGTGACGACGAAGCCCGGGTATGACACGACGAGGTCAGCGCGGCCCTTACCCGCCTTCGTCGCCCCGCGTTCGAGCGCAGGGAGGCTGACCTCGCGCAGGTACCGCTCGGTGGAGAACCCGTGCACCAGCATGCCGTCTCCCACCTCGCCGGCGACCTCGGTCATGCGTTCGCCGACGGCGGCGAGCAGGATCTTGGGGTTGCCGTACGGGTTCTTGCCGGGGTTGAAGAACGGTGTCATGAGGGTGTGGGTGTAGAAGTCACCCCGGAACTCGAGCGGGTCCCCGGTCTCCCACGTGCGCCAGATGGCCCGGATAGCCAGGATGAGCTCGCGCATCCGGGGCGCCGGGTGCGACCAGGGCATGGAGAACCGCTTGGTGATGTGGGGCTTGATCTGGCTCCCGAGTCCCAGCAGGAAGCGACCCTTCGTGAGATGCTGGAGATCGTTGGCCACCACGGCCAGGTTCATGGGGTTGCGCGCGAAGGCCACGGCGATGCCGGTCCCGTAGTCGAGGTTCTCGGTGGCACCTGCCGCCGCTGCGATGGGCAAGAAAGGGTCGTGCCCCGTCTCGGCCGACCAGACCCCGTCGTAGCCTCTCGCCTCGGCCTTGGCCGCCTGCTCGGCGATGCGCCCCGGGTCGAATCCGATTCCCCCGTCGATCTTCATGCGGTCATTGCTCCTCGCCACGCAGGAAGCGCTCCAGCTCGGCGGCGATCTCCTCCCCAGAGGGGACGGCCTCGACCCCCATGGCGTTCCCCTCGGAGGCGTCGATGCTCTCCTCGAGCTTGCGCACCATGGCCTGGTGCTCGCTGTTGTCTGCGATCAGCTGGTCCACCTGCCGGCGCGAGCTGTCGGCCGCCCGCCGCAGCGCCGTCGAGTCGAGGGTGAGCCCCGCCACGCCCGCCAACCCCTCGACCAGCGCCGCGCTGGCCTCGGGGAACGGCATGCCCGCCACGTAGTGGGGGACGCGGGCCCACAGGCTCACCGCAGGTGTGCCCGCGGCGCCGAACGCCATCTCCAGCGCAGCCAGCACGCCGGCCGGCACCTCGAGCTCGCCCTGCACCACTCCCACCCGCTCCACGAGGTACGAGGACTCCTCGGGTGCGGTGGCCGCCAACTTGACCGGTCGGGTGTGCGGTGCCGGCGCGGGGAACGCCCCGAGGCCGACGACCATTCGCACCCGCCAGCTGCGGGCCAGCCCGACCACGGCCTCGGTGAAGGAGCGCCAGTGGAAGTCGGGTTCCGGGCCGACCAGGAACAGCATGTCCAGCCCCCCGTCGTCGGTGCCCTGGCGGACGACCGTGTGCGGCCACGTGAGCTCCGTCGTCACACCGTTGACGATCCGCGCCACGGGGCGGCGCGCCCGCTGGTCGAGGAAGTGCTCACCGTTGAAGGTGACCACCGGCTCGGTCTCGCCCTGGCCGAGCAGCGCCGCGATCGCGGTCGTCGCTCCGAGCCCGGCATCGACCCAACCCTCGAGCGCAATGACGAGGACGGGCGCCTCCACGGTCGGCTCGCGATGCACCTCGAACAGCTCGGTCAGACCACCGCCCTCGGGGCTCACGCCACCGACTCCAAGGACGCGGCCGCCATCTCGGCCAATCGGGCGACCTGCGCGGGGAACCCGTCGACGCTGCCGGTGTCGCCGGCGCCTGCGCCCGCGACGTAGCGGGCGTAGACGCCCTGGAGGATGCAGGCCAGCTTCCAATAGCCGAACGCGGTGTAGAACCCGATCTCCGTCAGATCGAGGTCGGAGCTCGACTCGTAGCGCTTCAGGACCTCAGCCCGTGTCGAGAAGCCGGCCGCCGTGGTGGGCGACAACCCGAGCACCGCGGTCGCGTCGGTGGGGTCGGCCCAATAGACCATCAACAGTCCGAGGTCGGCCAGCGGGTCGCCCAGCGTGCAGATCTCCCAATCGAGAATGGCGCGCACCGAGCCGTCGTCGGCCAGCACGACATTGTCCATTCGGTAGTCGCCGTGCACCACGGAGGTGCGTTGCTGCACCGGGACGCGCCGGGCCAGGTCGTCGCCCACCCGTTGGACGAGTCCACCGTGATCCACCCCCTCGACCTGCATCTGCTCGTACTGCCCGCGCCAGCGCTTGAGCTGGCGCTCGATGTACCCCTCGTGCCGCCCGAGGTCCCCCAACCCGACTGCGTCGGGGTCGACATCGTGCAGTGCGGCCAGTGTGTCCGCCATGTGGTCGCCCACAGCGCGACGCGTCGCCTCGTCGAACGCCTGCTCCGCCTCGGTCGCGCTGCGCACGATGTGGCCCTCGACGAACTCCATCACGTAGAAGGGCCGTTCGTTCACCGCCTCGTCGGTGCACAGACCGATCGTCATCGGAACGGGGATGCCCACCGGGCCCAGGGCATGAATGCACCGGTACTCGCGCGACATGTCGTGCGCAGTGGGGAGGACGTGGTGCAGCGGCGGCCGCCGAAGCGCCCAGGCCCGCCCTTCCGCGTCCTCGACTCTGAACGTGAGGTTCGAACGCCCGCCCGCGATGAGCGTGAACGCGAGTGGCGGAGCCAGCTCGGGCAAGTGCGCTGCCATCCACCCGGTGACGTTGCCCTCGTTGATGCCCTCGGGGGCGTGCGGCATGGCTCCCGACGCTAATCGGTGTGGTGCGGGCCTACCGGACGGGGCGAAAACAGTTGCCCGGCTCGATTTCCGGCCTCGAGCGGCCGGCTCGATCGGCGGCTCGGCCGCCGGGCTTGGCGCTCGCTCGACGCCCGGTGCAGCGTGACCAGCCGGTAGCGTCAGGGCTGCATGGACGTCACGGACCAGACCTTCGAGGCCGACGTGTTAACCAGGAGTGCCACCGTGCCCGTGGTGGTCGACCTGTGGGCACCCTGGTGCGGGCCGTGCAAGACGCTCGGCCCCATGCTGGAGAAGGCCGTCGCCGACACCGACGGGAGAGTCGAGCTGGTCAAGGTCAACGTCGACGAGAATCCTCGGATCGCGCAGACGTTCGCCGTGCAGTCCATCCCGGCCGTCTTCGCCATCGCGGGAGGGCAGGTCGTCGACCAGTTCATCGGCGCGCTGCCCGAGGCGCAGGTCACCGCGTTCGTGCAACGCCTGGCCCCGGCACTTACCGAGGCCGACATGCTCACGGCCGCGGGTGACGAGGCCTCGTTGCGCCGAGCACTCGAGCTCGAGCCGGGGCACGTTGGCGCGAACGAGGCGCTGGCGCGAGTCCTCGTCGACCGGGGCGACGGCGCGGGCGCCCTGGCCGTGCTGCAGCGCGTTCCGGAGTCGGACAACGGCAGGGCTCTCGCCGCCGAAGCACGCCTCCTCCAGGCGGGGATCGACGTCACGAGCGCAGGAGGTGACGGGATCGAGGCGAAGCTCGATGAACTTCTCGACCGCGTGCGAGACGACGAGTCAGCCCGTCAAGAGTTTGTGGACCTCCTCGAGACGATGGGCGCCGACGACCCCCGCACGAATCAGTACCGCCGGGCGCTGTCTGCTCGCCTCTTCTGATGCACGCGCCGGCCGCCCGGACGCGCGCGCCGGGGCCGGACCCGGACCCTGTGATCGTCCCATCGCTCCGCCTCGGCAGCCGCCGTTATGACCTCACGCACCGTGCGCTGGTGATGGGGATCCTCAACCGCACACCCGACTCCTTCTACGACAAAGGTGCCACCTTCGAGCTCGATGCGCTCTGGCCCCGCGCCGAGCAGCTCGTCGCCGACGGCGCCGACATCCTCGACGTCGGTGGGGTCAAAGCCGGGCCGGGCCCCGAGGTCTCCGAGGCCGAGGAGCTCGAGCGCGTCGTCCCGGTGGTGGCCGGACTGGTCGCCCGCTTCGAGACCCCGGTCTCGGTGGACACCTGGCGCACGGCGGTCGCGCGTGCCTCGTACCGCGCTGGTGCCGTGATGGGCAACGACATCAGCGGTCTGGCCGATCCCGACTACGCGCTCGCGGCGGCAGAGCACGGCGGTGCGGTCGTCATCACCCACATCCGGCTGGCTCCTCGGGTGGCCGACCCGGACCCGGAGTACGAGGACGTGTTGCAAGATGTCGCCCGTTTCCTGACCGAGCGCGCTGCCGGCGCGCGTGCGGCGGGCGTCGCGGAGGACCGCATCGTGCTCGACGCCGGGCTCGACCTCGGCAAGACAGCCGAGCAGTCGCTGACGCTGCTCCGCGGGTCGCCCACTCTGGCCGCGCTCGGCTATCCCTTGTTGCTCTCCGCGTCCAACAAGACCTTCCTCGGCAAGATCCTTCATCTGCAGCTCACCGAGCGCCGCGACGCTTCCATCGGCGCGGCGGCGCTGGGCATCGCGTGGGGCTGCCGGATCGTGCGCGTGCACGACGTCAAGGGCACTTGTCGCGTGCGCGACGCGCTGGCGGCCGTAAGCGAGGCCGAATGAGCGCACGCGGGACGGCGTCGACGTATCTCGTGCGGGGCGACGATGCGTCGCTGGTGGCCCAGGAGGTGCGGACCCTGCTGGCCGAGGTCGTGGGCGACCGTGACCACGGCCTCGTCGTAGAGGAGATCGGAGGTGGGCCGGGCGACGAGCTGAGCGTCGGCGCGGTCGTCGACGCCTGCCTCACGCCGCCGTTCCTGGTCGACCGCCGCGTCGTCGTCGTGCGCGACGCGGGGAGGCTGCTCACCGGCGACGCACCCCGGCTCGTGGAGGTCATCGCGAGCCCGCTGCCAACGACGGTGCTCGTCATCGTGGGCGGCGGCGGAACCGTCCCGGCACCGCTCGTGAAGGCCGTCAACGCGCACGGCCGCGTCGTCGACGTCACTACGACCAGGGCGGGGGACCGCAAGGCGTGGCTGCGCGACCACCTCCGCAGTGGTCCCGTGAAGTTGGAGCCGGCGGCCGAGGATCTGCTCGTCCGCCACGTGGGGGAGGACCTCGGCCGGGTCGAAGGGCTTCTCGGCGCGCTCGGCGCCGCCTACGGCGAGGGCGCCCGGGTCTCGGTCAACGACCTGGCGCCGTACTTGGGCGAGGCGGGGAACGTGCCGCGCTACGAGCTGACGGACGCCATCGACCGCGGCGAGCCTGGCCTCGCCCTGGTCGTCCTGCACCGCATGCTCGACGCCGGCGGCCTGGCGCCGATCCAGATTGTCGCGACGCTCCACGGCCACTTCGGAAACATGTTGGCGTTGGACGGCGACGACAGCACTGGTGAGAGTGACGCGGCGGCCGCGCTCGGCGTGGCGCCGTTCGTGGCCAAGAAGGCGCTCGAACAGTCGCGCCGCCTCGGGAGCACGAAGATCGCGGACGCCGTCAACCTCATCGCACGGGCGGACCTCGCCGTGCGCGGGGAGAGTGGGTTGAGCGACGAGCTCGTGGTCGAGATCCTGGTGGCTCGTCTCGCCCGTCAAACCCGGCCCACCCGGCCCGGCCGAGCGGGCCGGCAGGCTCGTCCTCGCGTCGCCGGGCGACGGTAGCTCCCGCGCTGCCCGTGTCAGCCGGCCAGCGGCGTGGAGAACCACCAGCGGTGGTTCTCCGGGTCGCGCGCGCCATACTCGCGTAGACCGTACTCCTGGTCGGTCGGCCCACCGTCGATACGCGCCCCGGACGCAACGCTGTGCGCGTGGTGCGCGTCGACGTCGGGCACCACGACGACGAGCCCGCCGTGTGCCTGGGCCGCGCCGATCGGCGAGGCCATCCCGTGCTCGGCGGTCACTCGATGCAACCAGATAGCCGCGTCGCCGAGACGGACCTCTCCATGGACCACGTTGCCGTCGTCGTCCCGGTGCAGGCCGCCCGAGGTGAACCCGAACACGCGCACGAGAAAGTCGTGCGCGGCCTCGATGTCCTCGTAGACGAGCACCGGTATGACCGGGGACTGCGTGCCTTGCGTCGAGCTGTCGTTGCTGGATTGGTTCGTGATGGTCATGCCCTCACTCTGCGCCCCGCACGGGCACGTCGTCTTGGAGAAACCTGACCTCGGGCCTCCATTCCGCGTCGGCGAGGAAGGATCCTGGTGTCACCCCGCCGAGGGCCAGGAAGTCGCGGGTGAGGTGCGACTGGTCGTAGTAGCCGGCTTCCATCGCGACGTCGGCGATCGATCGGCCGGCCCGTCGTTCACCCAACAGGGCGCTGGCGTACTCGAAGCGCAGCAACCTCGCGTAGGACTTGGGCGACACTCCGAGTTGGCGCCGGAAGCGCTCCGTGACGTGGCGCCGGCTCCAACCGGTCTGGTCCATGAGTGGCTCGACCCGGGCCCGGCCGCACGAGCGCTCGAGCTGCCCGCGCAGCCACGTCACTTCGGGCGTGAGGACGGGCACGTCCTCGAGCCGGGCGAACGCCGCATCGAGGAGCTCGAGGCGTTCCACCCAGGACGGCGTCTCGGCCAGTCGTTCGACCAGGCGGGCTGCGCCCCGGCCGAGCGCCTCGTCCAGCGGGATCACCGAGCCGTTGAGATGCCCCACGTCGCCGAAGAGAGCCATGGCCCCTGCTGGTGTGAGCTCGACCTGGACCCCGTGCTGGTGGCCACCGACGCCCGTCAGGCTCGGGCCCAGCTGGTTTCCGACGACGAACGCGCCGAGAGTGCGGGTCACGCCTGCCGTGGCACCGCCGACCTCGTCCTCGTACAGGTCGAGTGGGTCTCCGAACCCCAGAATCAGAGCCACCCCTTGGCGGGCCACTTCACGTCGCACGAAGCCGGACTCGGGCCACTCTTCGTACCCGATGTAGCCGCGCACCACCGCGTCGCAGGACGGGCTCCCTGCACGTTGCGCCGTCTCGTGAACGCCGCGCGCAGTCTCCTGGCGGGTGAGGACGAGACCCTCCGTCATCACCCCAGCTTTCCACGCGGCCCGATGGGTGTCGCAGCCCCGTGCTGGACTGGGTCCATGCTCGAGACACCCGAAGAACTCGAACGGCTGCAGGCCTTGCTCGACGCCTCGATGGCGACGGCGGGGCCCCACCTGCGGAACATCATCAGCTCCGAGCGCCGGCTGACGGCCGCGCAGCTCAGCGCTCGGTTACAAGGGATGCGTCTGCTGGTTCTGGCGACGGTGACGGCCGACGGGCGGCCCCTCGCGGGACCGGTCGACGGGTATTTCCTCCATGGGACGTTCTGGTTCAGCTCCGGGATCAACTCGGTGCGCATGCGGCACCTCGGGGCGCGTCCCGCGGTCAGCGCGACTCACCTACCGGGAGAGGCGCTCGCAGTCACCGTCCACGGGACCGCCGAGCTCTTCGCGATGCACGACCCCAACAGCGCGGAGCTTCGGGACGCCATGCTGGACGAGTACCTCCCCAAGCAGGGGCCGGCGTTCGAGGAATGGCTCGACAAGGCTGACGCTCTCGGGGCCCGCATCGAGCCGGAGAGAATGTTCACCTTTCACCTGGATCAGTAGAACGGGCTCGCGAGTCCCTGCAGAGGCGGCATTCCTCTCCGGAACCAGAGAAGCCCGGTAGAGAGAATCAGAGGAGCCCGGTAGAGAGTGAAACAGAGCTCGGGCCAAACGGCCCCGGTGGCTACTCCGCTTCGGCCTCTGCAGCGCGGAACTCGGCATCGAGTGCGGCAACGCGCCGAACGAGCCGGGATTTGTGGTTGGCCGCTGCATTCTTGTGGATCACGCCCTGCGCGGCGGCCTTGTCGATTCGCTTGACCGCCTGGCGGAGCAGGTCCGCGGTGTCCTCCGCGTCCATCTCGGCGGCCGCCACGGCGTTCTTGGAGCGCGTGCGCATCT
>JBPYFR010000287.1:0-3662 GCA_051985685.1 Acidimicrobiales bacterium | reverse complement strand
TCTCGGACCCCTGCCCGCGCCGGCGACCGAGGGTCCAATACGCGACGGACCCGGTCGTGTTCAGAAGCGACCAGGTCCGCCAGAGCCGCTTGCGCCCCCGCACCGCTGCGTCCGGCCGGCCACCCAGGTCGCGCCAGGTCAGTGTCAGCAGGATGAGGTGGATCACCAGCGTCACGGCCAGGATCTTCCTTTGCTTCTCGGTCATGTGACTCCTCCGGGGCTCCCGTGGCGTTCAGTCCAAATCGAGTAACGCGTCGACGAATTCGTCAGGGTCGAAGTCGACCAGGTCGTCGGGTCCCTCGCCCAGCCCGACCAGTTTTACCGGCAGCCCCAGGTCGCGTTGGACCGCGACCACGATCCCTCCCTTGGCTGTGCCGTCGAGTTTGGTCAACACGATCCCTGTCACCTCGACCGCGTCCGTGAACTGCCGCGCCTGGACCAGCGCGTTCTGCCCTGTGGTGGCGTCGAGGACGAGGAGCACCTCGGTCACGTTGCCCGGATCGCGATCGGCCACGCGGCGTATCTTCTTCAGTTCCTCGACGAGGTTCGTCTTCGTGTGCAGGCGGCCCGCCGTATCGGCCAGCACGAGCTCGTTCCCGCGTGCCGCGGCGCGTTGGACGGCGTCGAAGACGATCGCGCTGGGGTCGCCGCCTTCGGCGCCGCGGACGATCTCGGTCCCGGTTCGCTCAGCCCACAAGCTCAGCTGGTCGGCCGCCGCAGCGCGGAACGTGTCGCCGGCGGCGAGGAGGACCGACCGCCCGGCCGCCGTCTGGCGGCGGGCCAGCTTTCCGATCGTGGTGGTCTTCCCCACGCCGTTCACGCCCACGATCAGCCAGACGTCGGGCACGCCCGGCTTGCCGTCGACCCGCAGCGTGCGTGGAGCCGACGTGTCGAGGAGCTGACGAATGGAGCCACCGAGGGCACCGAGCAGGCCGTTGCCGCCCGAGACCTCCTTGGCCGCCACCTTCGCCCGCAGATCGTCCAGGAGTGCGTCTGCCGTCGCCACGCCCACATCGGCCCGGATGAGCGCCTCCTCGAGCGAGTCCCACGTGGCCTGGTCGACACGCCCGGCCCGCAGTGCCGAGACCGCGCCGCTGAAGAGCCCCCGCACACCGCCCAACCGGCTGCGGTACGTCGGCGGAGCTTCGACTGCGGGCTCGGGTTCGGCCGCTGCGGGTTCGGCGACCGAGGGTTCGGCGACTTCGGGCTCGGCCACCACCCCGGGCTCGGCCACCGGCCCGGGTGCGGGCGGCGCTTCGGGCTCGAGCGTCGCGGTCGGCGCCTGGGCCTGCGGCGGCGGGGTCGCCGGCTTGGCCGGTGCCTCGGTCGGGGGGGCACCACGGCCACGGCGCCGGGTGCGCACGGTGGCCACAGACGCGGCGGCCACGGCCAACACGACCACCACGATGACGATGATGATGATCGTGCCGATCACGCCGGTTCGGGTTCCTTCTCCACTCTCTGAGAGACGACTTGTGAGGAGCCGCCGGGCGCCATCGTGACCCCGTACAACGCGTCGCCGGTCTCCATCGTGCGTTTCTGGTGGCTGACGATCAGCAGCTGCGCCTCGTCGCGGAATTCGTGGACGAGCGCGAGGAAGCGGGTGAGGTTCACGTCATCGAGCGCGGCCTCGACCTCGTCCAGCATGTAGAACGGCGAGGGCCGGCTGCGGAACACCGCGAACAGGAAGGCGAGCGCTGCCATGGAGCGCTCACCGCCCGAGAGCAAAGACACTCGGCGAATGTTACGGCCGGCCGGGCGCACCTCTATCTCGACGCCGGTGTTGAGGAGGTCGTCGGGATCGATCAGCGTCAGCCGCCCCGTCCCGCCCGGGAAGAGCATCGCGATGAGTGCGGAGAAGTGCTCGTTGACGTCGGCGGCCGCGGCGGCGAACGACGTCAGGATCTCGTGGTCGAGCGTCCGCACCACCTCGTGCAGCTCGCGTCGCGCCCCGCGCACGTCGTCGACCTGAGCCTCCAATTCCTTGTGCCGCTCCTCCAGCGCCGACAGCTCCTCCAGCGCGAGCGGGTTCACGGGGCCAAGTGCGGCGAGCTTGCGCTCGAGCTCCTCGGCGTGTTGTACGAGGGTCGTGTTCTCGGGGGTTTCCGGCTCGGGCAACCCGACCAAGTGCTCGGGCCCCGTGCCCAGGTCGCGCCGGACGTGCTCGACCAGCGCCTCGGTGCGCAGGTCCACTTCATTGGCCTCCAGGTCGAGGGCTCGGGTGCGGGTGCGCACCGCATCGAGGCGTTGTTCGGCCGCGTGGCGGTCCTGGCGCAGCTGCTGCAGCTTCTCCCCTCCGGCGCGTACCGCGTCGACCTGGTTCTGGTAGTCGCGCCGGAGCGCGTCGAAGATCCCGTCGAGGCGGGTGCGCTCACGCTCGACCAGCGCCTCGAGCCGTCTGAGGGCAACCCCCTGCGACTCCAGGCGCTCGCGTCGGGCCGCCGCCGATGCTCGCTCCTCGGCGTGACCCTGCAGGCGGCGTTCGACCTCCGCGTGGCGCTCGGCCAACACACGGCGGCGTTCCGCCAACCCAGCGGCGCGCACCTCGAGCTCATGGCGCCGCGCACCGAGCACACGACGGCGTTCCTCCAACGCCCGCCACTCCGCAGCCGCTTCCTCAAGCATGGGGACGCATGCGTCCAGCCGATCGACCTCGGCCGTCACCTCGGCGAGGCGACCTTGGCCTTCCTCCACCGCAGCCCGCTCCGCGTCGAGCTCGCCGGCCAGGCGGCGCTGTTCCTCGTCCGTCCGAGCAGCGGCAGCCTCGGCCGCCTCGCGCGCCGCAGCATGACGGTCGCACGCCCGCTCCGCTGCGGCGCGGGCGTCACGGGCGCGCGCCAGCGCGATGCGGCTCTCCGAGAGGCCGGCGCGGGCCGTGTCCGCCGCCGCGGCCGCTTCGTCGGCCCGGCGGCACGCTTCGTCGACGGCAGCGGCCGTGACGACGCTGGTCGCAGAGCGCACACGCCAGCCGGTGGCCGCGAACCGGTCGCCCTCGGGGGTCACCACGACGAGGTCGTCGCGGGCGAGAGAGAGATCGATGGCCTCCTCCCACCCGTCGACCCGCACGGCGCGGCCGACCAACGCATCGAGGACGGACTCGGCCACGGCGCCGCCGCGGCGCGCCCTGACATGGCTCCGCACGGGCTCGGCGCTGCTGCCTGCCGGCAATGCGCCGGACAGCCCCACCGGCGCCGACGTTGATGACGCCGCTGACGCCTGGGTCCCGGCTCGGGGCGCCAGCACCGCACCCGTGACGCCGCGCTCGCGCAGCTTGGCTAGGGCCGCTTGCGCGGAAGTGCGGCCGTCCACCACGACGGCCGCCACGCTTGCGCCGGCCGCAGCTTCGAACGCCGCATCCCAACCCTGGTCGATCTCCACGAGGTCCACGACCGAGCCGACGACGCCGTCAACCTCGCGCAACAGCTCTCGCCCGCCAGCGCCCTGCAGATCGGCCAGTGCGCGCTCCAATGCCTCGGCCCGGGCCGCAGTGCGGTGCCGCTCCTCTTCGGCAGCGTCCGCGCCGGACTGTGTCCTTTCCGACGCCACGACCGCCTCCTGGAGGTCGGCGGTGCGCGCGTCCAGATCCGACCGTAAGCCCTCGGTCGCCTGGTCCAGCTCGCTGACGTCGTGTGCCGCGAGCTCGCTGCGCGCCGCCGCCCGCG
>JBPYFR010000286.1:0-3746 GCA_051985685.1 Acidimicrobiales bacterium | reverse complement strand
TCGAACCGACGACCTGCGCATTACGAGTGCGCTGCTCTACCGACTGAGCTACCCAGGCGGCCCGACCGTCGGCGGGAACCTGCTGCTCCTGCCGGCGGACCAGGGGCAATCGTAGGCGTTCGTCCTCCCGCCGCTCGTTCGGTCTTCGTCAGCAGCGTCGTTTCCCTCAACAGCTCGCAGCAGGCGAAGCACAGTTACGAAGTGAACCGCACGGGCAGCGTCAAAGCTCTCGCTCCCGAGGTATCGGAGGGACCAACGGGCGCCCCGCACGGCGACCCGATCCTCGCCACCATTCGAGTCCGTCGCCGCCCCGGTCGGGGCAGGGCGAGGGCCGTCCGGGGGACCCTGGACGACCCCGGCCCGCCCTCCTCAGGAGAGGCTCAGGGTTGCCCGCCGGAAGGGCTAGCCGGACGCCCGAAATCGCCAATTGGACCTCGTGCGAAGCACAGATCATGCGGGAGGGGTGTCACACGGATGCAAACCCATGTCCTCATACTTGGTAGCGGAGGGGTGGCAGTCGGGTGGATCCCGAAGCGAGAGAGGAGAGGAATTGGTTGCCACGCTCGGGCGGCAGGCGACGCTCGACCGGCTCAAGTCGGTCCAGCCGTTCCGCGACTGCACAGGCGCGCAGCTCAAGGAGGTGGCCCGGTTGGCGGATCGCATCCAGGTAGCAAACGGTGAGGTCCTCGCCCGAGAAGGACGAATCGGTCGAGAGTTCTTCCTCATCCTCTCCGGCACGGTGGAGGTGACCCAGAAGGGGCGACGGGTCAACACGTTGGGCCCCGGCGACTTCTTCGGCGAGCTGGCCGCCATGAACCCCGGACCGCGCAACGCCACGGTCACCGCAATCTCGGACCTCGACGTCCTCATCATCGGGCCAAGGGAATTCGCCTCCATGGCCCGCATTCCGGGGTTCCGCGATGCCCTCCTCAAGAGCATGGCGCAGCGGTTGCGCGACGTGGACGCGCAACTCGCTGAACACGACCAGCGCGCCGAGGCGATCGCGTCGGACTTCGGCCCTTCGTGAACAGCCGAACAGGCATGGGCGAGAACAGCCGGCAGGCAAGATGATGTGGATAAAAGAATTGAACGATGTCGAGCGCTGACCGAATTGACGATGCTGCGGGCCTGCGCCGTCTGCATGACGTGCCCTGGCTGGCCGCCTGTACCGACGAACAGCTGGCCGAGGTGGCGAAGCTCGCCGAGCACCTCGACATCCA
This sequence comes from Acidimicrobiales bacterium, assembly GCA_051985685.1. Taxonomy (GTDB): domain Bacteria; phylum Actinomycetota; class Acidimicrobiia; order Acidimicrobiales; family RAAP-2; genus Bog-473. Next base: position 2,526 of record JBPYFR010000286.1, on the reverse strand, counting down.
GGCCGGTGAGGTCATCCTGCGGGAAGGCCGTCTCGGCCGAGAGTTGTTCGTCATCATCGACGGCACCGCGACGGTGACCCGCGGCGGCCGAGCCGTCAACGTCCTGGGCGCCGGCGACTATTTCGGTGAACTCGGCGCTATCGAGGCGCAGCCGCGCAGTGCCACCGTCACCGCCACCGCCGATCTCAAGGTGCTCATCATCGGGCCGAGGGAGTTCGACGCCATGATGGAGATTCCCGGGTTTCGCAATGCGCTGATGCGCGGCATGAGCAGGCGCATCCGAGCCGCCGACGACCAGCTCGCCGCATATGCCGATCGGGAGCAGGGCGACGGTCAGACGACGGACGGCCGGGGGTAGGCCCCGGTTCTCGTCGTTTCCCAGTGCCTACGTCGCCGTCTCCCACGCCCAGCGTTGGGCCTCACGAAAGCCACCAGGTCCCCGCGAAGTACGGCCCGGATGGGCCGCCCTCTGGGCCAAACGGTGCAGGCCCATGCGCACGGCCGCTTCCTCGCCGCTGCGCAACAGCACCGCAACGCGCTCCCCTGTGCCCTCGAGGCGGCGCTGGCGCAGCGCTCGCGCCAACTCGACCTCGGCCGCGGCCGTGAAAGGAGCGGAGCGCATGCGCCGGGCCAGCCGCAACGAGGCCTCGAAGTGCACCTCGGCCAGCGCCTGGTTGCCCATGGCCGAGGCGAGCAGACCGAGGAACTGGTCGGCTGGTCCGACACAGCCTGGCGCGGGCGCCCGGAAGACGACCGCGGTACCCGCGTAGGGACGCAAATGTTCATAGATGTCCCTTGCATGGTCGCGCGCGCGCGACCCGATGGCGCCGCACGCGGCCGCCGCCATGGCCGCCGACGCGCCTTCGAGGTCGTCGGCAACGTTGTCCCACCCGAGCTCTGCCAGCGCATGCAAGTCGGTCAACGCGTCCTCCGTCTCCCCCGCCTCAGCGTGGACGAGCGCGCGTGCCGCTCGTGCGACCGGATAGTCCATGGGGGCGTGCGCGACTGCCTCGCGCACGATGCTCAGGTCTCCGCGCTGCCACCAAGTCCACAGCATCAGCGCGCAGTAGAAGCGCAGTGCCACTTCGGTCTGCACCTCCGTGACCTCCATGGCCTGGCGTCCAAGGCGTTCCGCGGTCTCGAAGTCGCCCTCCACGATGGCCATCATCGCTTGGACGTTGTAGGAGTGCGACTTGGCAGCGGGGTGCATCGGACCGGTGTTCCGCACCACGATCCTCGCCACCTCGTCGTTTACGGCGTCGACGTCCCCCTGCGCCAGCAGCTCTCTGATGCGCCACATGTGTGCGTGCAGGATGAGAAGTTCGTCGCCTTCGTCACTTGCGACGCTCTCGAGCTCGGTCGCTGAGGCCAGTCGTTCCGGCGCCGGCGCGATCCCCCAGAGCAGGTGCATGCGCGCATGCAGCGCGAAGCCGAGTGCGTTGCGGTCACCGAGCCGCCGGGCCATAGAGACAGACTCTGAGTTAAGGGCGAGTGCGCGAGCACGTACGCGCCGCCCTGGGACCCCGGAGGCGTAGACGAGGACGATGCTGAGGCGGGCTGTCACCATCGACCGAAGATGCGAATCCTGCCCGGGCAGAGCCGCGATGGTTTCCTCGAGCAGACGCACCAGTTCGGCGTCGGCCGAGACGATACCCACCAACTCGAGGGGGCCGGCCAAGAGGGCCACCGTGGCCAGCCGGTCCGCATCGTCCAACTGCTTCGCCAGCGCGGCCGCGCGCTCGAAGGTTGCGTTGGCGCAGCCCGCGTCGCCAGCCCGGTTCTGCGCCTCTCCCAAGGCAATCAAGGCATCGCACTGGCATGACAGGTCGTGCTCGGCGAACTGCTCGGCCACCTCGAGGCTTCGGGAGTAATGCCCCACCGCCTCCTCGAACGCCAAGAGGCGCGTCGCCCGCTCCCCAGCCGCCATGCAGTAGAAGAATGCCTTGTCCGCGTCGGCGACGGCCGAACCCATGTAGAAGTGGTGCGCCAGCTCGTTGACGGAGCTCTCGCCCTCGCCGCCGTGCGCGCGTTCGGTGGCGATGGCGATCTTGTGGTGGTAGCGCACCCTCCGGCCGCGCAGCAACTCTCGATAAATGGCCTCCCGCACCAGAGCGTGGCTGAACGCGTAGCGCTCATCGGCCTCCCCGACCCGGCGCAGGAGCCGTGACTCCTCGGCCCGGTCGAGTGCATCGAGCCGCTGGTCCGGACGAAGGTCGGCAGCCTCGGCGACGATCTCCGCGTCGAAATCCGGCCCGGCGACGGCCCCGGCCTGCAACAGGTAGATCACGTCCTCGTGCAGCCGAGAGACGCGGCGTGCCACGAGCTCACGGATCGCCTCGGTCGGACTGAGGTTGGGCGGGACGGGTGTGTTCTCGTCCGTGGGCGCTTCGCTCGTGCTCTCCGTGAGCTGGCGGATCATCTCTTCGAGGAAGAGCGGGTTGCCGTCGGTCAGGACGAACAGCTCTGTCACGAGGCCCGTGGGAGCACCCGAGGTGCGAACGAGCTCCTCGACCGCCTCCCGCCTCA
>JBPYFR010000285.1:0-2431 GCA_051985685.1 Acidimicrobiales bacterium | reverse complement strand
GCGAGCTGTGCAGCGGCTCCGGCGTGCCGTCGACGTCCACCTGACCCTTCTCCCAGTACCGGCGCTTCGGCTCCAGGAAGATGATCGGGTCGTCCGAGGCGATGGACTGCTGGATCATCCAGTACGCGTCGTTCGGGTTGGCGCACGAGACGACCTTGAGGCCGGCCGTGTGCGCGAAGTACGCCTCGGGTGACTCGGAGTGGTGCTCGACCGCGCCGATGCCGCCACCGAACGGGATCCGGATCACGATGGGCAGCCGCACCTTGCCCTGCGACCGGTAGTGGAACTTCGCCACCTGCGACACGATCTGGTCGTACGCCGGGTAGACGAACCCGTCGAACTGGATCTCGCAGACCGGGCGGTAGCCCCGGATGGCGAGGCCGACCGCCGTGCCCACGATGCCCGACTCGGCCAGCGGCGTGTCGATCACCCGGTCCTCGCCGAAGTCCTTCTGGAGACCGTCGGTGATCCGGAAGACGCCGCCCAGCTTGCCGACGTCCTCACCCATGATGAGGACCTTCGGGTCGTCTTCCATGGCTCGGCGCAGGCCGTTGTTGAGGGCCTTGCCGATGGTCTGGGTGGCGGCCCGCTCGGTCGAGGCCACAGCTTGTCCGGTCATCAGTGGGCTCCCTCTGCGAACGACGACGCGTACTCGACGAACCGGGCCCGCTCCTCCTCGATCAACGGTGACCCGTTCGGGTACGCGTTGTCGAACAGGGTCATCGGATCGGGCTCGGGCATCGTGAGCACCCGCTCGCGCAGGTGCACGGCCTCCTTCTGGGCCTGCTCGTCGACCGAGTCGAAGAACGTGTCGTCCGCGATGCCCTGGTTGGTCAGGAACCGGCGTACCCGCAGGATCGGGTCCTTCGCCTGCCAGGACTCCACCTCGCTGGCGATCCGGTACCGGGTCGGGTCGTCGGACGTGGTGTGCGCGCCCATCCGGTACGTGTACGCCTCGATGAGGGTCGGCCCCTGCCCGTGCCGGGCGTTGTCCATCGCGTCACGGGTGACCGCGTACGTCGCCAGCACGTCATTCCCGTCCACCCGCACTCCGGGGAAGCCGAACCCGGCGGCGCGCCGGTACAGCGGCACCCGGGTCTGGCGCTCCAACGGCTCGGAGATGGCGTACTGGTTGTTCTGGCAGAAGAACACGACCGGCGCGTGGAAGACACCGGCCCACACGAACGCCTCGTTCACGTCGCCCTGGCTGCTCGCGCCGTCACCGAAGTACGCGATGACCGCCTCGTCCTCGCCGCCGTTGCCGCCGCCGATCCGGCCGTCCAGGTTGATGCCCATCGCGTACCCGGTGGCGTGCAGCGTCTGCGCGCCGATGACGATCGTGTACATGTTGAACTTGTATTTGATCGGGTCCCAGCCGCCGTAGTCGACGCCGCGGAACAGGCTCAACGGCATGATCGGGTCGATGCCGCGGCAGTAGAGCACCCCGTGCTCGCGGTAGGTCGGGAAGGCCATGTCCTGGGGTCGCAGCGCGCGCCCCGAGCCGACCTGGGCGGCTTCCTGGCCGAGCAGGCGGGCCCAGATGCCCAGTTCGCCCTGCCGCTGCAGAGCGGTCGCCTCGGTATCCAGTTTCCGTACGATCACCAGGTCGCGATAGAGGCCGCGGTACTCCTCGTCGCTGAAGTCGACTGAATACTCCGGGTGCTCGACCCGTTCCCCTTCGGGTGTGAGTAGCTGCACGAACTCCGGTTCGGGCGCGCTGTCGTCGCGCCCGTCACGGGCCGGGGGTTGGCCCTTCGCCATCCGTCTCTCCCTGTCCTATCTGCCTCGGCAGCGGGGTGACCGTGCCGTGTCCGCTCCACGCCGCCCGGTCGGACGGACGAGGTGGGAGTCGGCTTCGGGACAGCCCAACCGCAGGGTATGCGGAGCAGCGGCCCCGTCGTCGCTCCCCCCAGCATTGCAGACGCCGTGAGCACCGACACAGTGGAGCTTCGGCGGCAATGTTCGCGGCCCCGGTCGCCGGAACAATTGGCACATCGCAGCCCACTGCGCTGCACAGCGGTAATCGTTCACAGTTCGGACCAGCCGAATCAAAGGAGCACCACGTGCCCGACTACGGGGTCGCCGGGCCCACCCGGCGCTACGCGTTGATCGTGGCGATGCTGGTGGGGCTCAGCTCGGCACCCACGCTCGTCATGTGCTCGGTCGGCTCGGCGGCGCTGGACGAGGATCCGATGGCGACCGTACCGCTGCTCGACTCGTGGCCCGAGGCTCCGGCAGCCGCCGTACCCGGCGCGGATCCGTTGCCCGCCCGTCCGGCACGTCGTTCGACGCTGCCACCGAGGCGCTCGCCGGCGGTGGCGCTCGCGGAGTTCCGGTCGGGCCGGCCGGGCCCGCTCGGAGTGCCCTGGCCCGAGGCGTGCGGCCGCAACGGCAACCGGGCGCCGGGCACGTCGAGGGACGGCGCACGGCC
>JBPYFR010000284.1:0-22965 GCA_051985685.1 Acidimicrobiales bacterium | reverse complement strand
AACCCCGACCACCTCCGCGCGGCGAAAGTGGTCTCACCCAGCGGGGCGGTGATCGCCACCGCCGCGCTGGGCTGACCGACGGCTGATCAGTATCAGTACCGGTACGTGTCCGGCTTGTACGGACCATCGACCGGCACGCCGATGTAGTCCGCCTGGTCCTGCGTGAGCTTGGTCAGCGTCACGCCCAAGGCGTCGAGGTGCAGGCGCGCCACCTTCTCGTCGAGGTGCTTGGGCAGGACGTAGACGTCGTTGACGTACTGGCCGGTCTGGGTGAACAGCTCGATCTGCGCCATGGTCTGGTTCGTGAACGAGTTGGACATGACGAAGCTGGGGTGCCCCGTCGCATTGCCGAGGTTGAGCAGCCGGCCCTCCGACAGGACGATGATCGCGTGGCCGTCGGGAAAGACCCACTTGTCGACCTGCGGCTTGATGTTCACCCGCTCGATTCCCGGGGTCTCGGCCAGGCCGGCCATGTCGATCTCGTTGTCGAAGTGGCCGATGTTGCCGACGATGGTCTGGTGCTTCATACGCGCCATGTGCTTCGCCGTGACGATGCCTCGATTGCCCGTCGCGGTGATGATGATGTCGGCCTCGGGCAGGATCTCGTCGAGCGTGGTCACCTGGAAACCCTCCATGGCGGCCTGCAGCGCGCAGATGGGGTCGACCTCGGTCACGACCACGCGGGCTCCCTGCGCGGCGAGCGACTGCGAACAGCCCTTTCCGACGTCGCCGTAGCCGCAGACGACGGCGACCTTGCCCCCGATCAGCACATCGGTGGCCCGGTTGATGCCGTCGACCAGAGAGTGACGGCAGCCGTACTTGTTGTCGAACTTCGACTTCGTGACGGAGTCGTTCACGTTGATGGCCGGGAACAGGAGCTCACCCTTCTTCGCCATCTCGGCCAGGCGGTGCACTCCGGTCGTGGTCTCCTCGGTGACGCCACGGATCCCGTTGGCCACGGACGCCCAGCGCCCGGGATCCTCGGCCAGGCTCCGCCCGAGCAGAGCCAGCACCACTGCGAATTCCTCTGACTCGGCCGTCGACGGATCGGGCACGGCCCCCGCCTTCTCGTACTCGACGCCTTTGTGGACGAGCAGGGTCGCGTCGCCGCCGTCGTCGAGGATCATGTTGGGGCCGCCGTTGGGCCACATCAGGGCCTGCTCGGTGCACCACCAGTACTCTTCGAGCGTCTCACCCTTCCACGCGAAGACCGGGACGCCCCTGGGCTCGTCGACGGTGCCGTCGGGCCCGACGGCGACCGCGGCCGCGGCGTGGTCCTGGGTCGAGAAGATGTTGCAGCTGGCCCAGCGCACCCGGGCCCCGAGCGCGGTCAGCGTCTCGATGAGCACCGCCGTCTGCACCGTCATGTGCAGCGAGCCGGTGATGCGGGCCCCGGCCAACGGCTGCGCGGCGACGTACTCGGCGCGCATGGCCATGAGACCGGGCATCTCGTGCTCGGCGAGCTCAATTTCCTTCCGCCCGAAGGCGGCCAGCGAAAGATCGGCCACCTTGTGCGGCAAGGGGGTCGTATGGGTAGTCATCACAGCGCTCCTTTGATCGGATTCCACGTGCATGGGCGCGCGGCCCAATGGCGGGCCTAACGGCGGCAGCGCAACGCACGTGCTCCGACCTCTGTCGGAGGCCGTGTACCCGGGTCAACAATAGGCCCCGGGCCGGGGGCGGAGCACACGCGTCCCTGAACCCGCCCTCACGGAACCCTGACATCTTCTCCATACGCTTCCGAGCGACGTGGAAGGAGGTCCAGGAGCCTTGCTGGGCGTGGCGATGCAGATGACGGGGTCCAACGGGATCTTCACGGTGCCCGACGAGCACCTGCCCGGCCTGGTCGCCCTGGCGCTGATTGGGCCCATCGTGTGGATCGGGCTGGCCGGGTTGCGAGCCCTGTCCGACAGCAACGTGGGTTGGGCGAAGCGGGTGGTCTCCCGGGTCGACGGGCTCCCCCTCACCGCCAAGGTGGCGCTCCTCGGGACGCTGGTCGGCGCGGCGGTGCATGTCGTCATCATCCCCACCCACTGGGGGGACGCCCGGGTGACCGCCGTCCTCTTCGCAGCGGACACGATCGGCTTCGCCGTCGCCTACTGGTGGACGATCACGGCCAGACGCCATTGGCGGCTCGTCGCGGCGGCCATGCTGGGCGGGACCGCCGGTGCCTATGCGCTCTACATCCTCACCGGCTGGGAGACGATGGATCTGGTCGGCCTCCTCACCACCACGATCGAGGCGGCGGCGGCGCTGGTGGTGCTCTCCCCGGCCACCTCGCTGTCGCCCGCCCGCCAGTTCGGGGTTGCCCTGGCCGCTCTCCCAGTCGCGATGGCGTCGCTGCTCGGAACGAACCTCATCGCGACTGCCTCGACGGCAGCGGCTCCTGCGTCTGCAGCTGCTCACGCCCCGTCCTCCTCGGCCACCGCCACCGGCACTGCCATGCCGGGGATGTCCCGCCAGGACGCGGGGTCGGGGTCTCCTGCTGCACACACCACCGCCCTCTCCCTGCGGACCAACTCCCCGGCGGGAAACATCGAGTGGCCCGACAGCATGTCCACGATGGCGGCGGGCATGAAGATGGCCGAGCCGAACTGCACCGCGCAGCCCACATCGCGACAGCAGCGGGCGGCCGTCGACCTCGTGAACCAGACAGTGGCGGCAGCCAAGAAGTACAGCAGCTTGGCGGCGGCGCAGGCAGCAGGTTACGTGCCGGTGACTCCGACGGGGAAGCGAATCGTGCACTACGTCAACCCGGCCTTCTATCGGACGGGCCAGACGCTGCATCCCGACGCGATCCCTGCGCTTGTGTACGTGAACACGGCGCACGGTGCCGTGTTGTCCGCCGCGATGTACATCGTCCCGAAGGGACAGACGCCACCACAGCCCGGAGGGTGCCTGACCCAGTGGCACATCCACACGAACCTCTGTTTCGGCGGCGGGAGGGTCGTAGGCACCGACGCCAACTCGTCCTGTGCGACCGGAAGCGTCAACGAGGTGACCCAACCCATGATGCACGTCTGGATGACACCTGTCAGCGGCGGCCCCCTCGCACCTGACCCGCCTGCGCTATCGGAGGTGCAAGCCGCGCTCACCATGCCGGCACTCAACCCTCCCAACGGCGCAGCCTGAGCTGCTGGTCCTCACCCTCGCGCGACCCGCGCCACCCCGCCGGGAAAGACAGCACGTCGGGCGAGCGACTCGTCGCGAAAAATCGAGAGTGGCATAGTTGGCGGTGGTGCCCGAGTCCTACTACGACGTCCTGGGAGTGGCGCGCACCGCCGAATCGGGCGAGATCAAGGCGCAGTACCGCAAGTTGATCCAGAGAATTCACCCTGACCGCGACGGGCCGCCCGCAGTCTTCCTCCAAGTCCAAGAGGCCTACGAGGTGCTGGCCGATCCCGCCCGTCGGGCCGCCTACGATCGTTCGCTCGTCGCACCAAAACAGTCCGCCGGAGATTCGCCGGTCGACGCGAACGCCTCGTCTCGGGAAAGGGCCGCGTCCCGTCGCGACAGCCGAGGGCGCGCGCGCCGATCCAGCGCCGCGGCGTCGACACGGTCTCCTCGGCGCCCCGAAAGGAAGACCGGGAGATCCCTCGTCCGTCCCCTGTTTCTCGATCACTACGTCGCCTTCGCCGTCGCCCTCGTGGGTGCATACGTGCTCATCGTCGGATTCGAGTTGGGCGGTGGCCTGGGCCTCGGCCTGATCGCGTTGGGCGTCGTAGCGATCATCCTCGCGGGCGTTGCTCGGTTCGGCGGCCGCGGCACGAGAGAGCGCGAGGCGTACCGGCGCTCCGGCATGGCGGCGGTCGACGTCATGAACGGCCGGCAGTTCGAGGTCTTGCTCGAACACTTCTTCGCCGACAAGGGCTACCGAGTCGCCCGGCTCGGTGGACGCGGCGAATTCGGCGCGAACCTTCTCCTCGACTCCGCCGAGGGGCGCACGATCGTCGAAGTAAGGCGCTGGAGCGGCCTGGTCCAGCATGACGCCGTACAACGGGCCGTGCTCGCCATGGATCGTTACGGGGCGACCCGGGCCTTGGTGGTGACGTCGTCGAACTACTCGGACCGCGCCGTTGCCGATGCAGAGGCCCACGGCGTGACGCTGTGGGACCGGGCCGCGTTGGCGGCAGAGCTCTCCGCACTGCGGGCTCCGGCGCTCGAATCCGGCGTCCAGCGGTTCTCTTCGGACTTCCGAGCCGGGGCGCGGATATTCCTCGGCTTCGTCGCCACGACCCTCGCGGCTTCCGCTGCCGCCGGCAGGAGGGCCCGGGCGCAGCAGCAGGCCAACAGAGCGGCCTCTTGACGACGGCTTCCCGGCTTACCGAGGCGCCAGCACTGCAGTCGAGCCGGCGCTGGCTCAGGCGTTGCGTGCGTTCATCACCTTGACCGTCACAGCTTTGCTCAGGCTGGAATTGCCGGCCGAGTTGAAGGCCATGCTTCTGACTTTGTACGTGCCGTCGGGCACATTTCTGGTGTCCCAGCGCGCCCCCCAGAAGCCGTTCAGCTCGAATGCGGGACTCACCACCGCCTTCCGCAGCGTGCCTCCGGTGACCTGGAACTGCACGCGGGCCACGCCGACGCTGAACGATGTACGGGCCACAAGAGCTAGCGCCCCGTTGAGCACAGCCCCGTTCGAAGGTCTCAGCATGGTCACCGTTGGGGGCGGAGTGGCCGCGTGTTCGAGGGCGGGGATGCCGAGCTGTGGCATGAGCCAGCGCGCGGCCCACAGGGCACCTTCGGAGCTGTAGTGCTGTCCGTCGCCGCGCACCCAGACGTTGTCCACGAGCAGTGGGCACGGTGGTCCCGAAGGGCAGACGTGGCCGGCGAGGTCGACGACCTTCACACCGGGCGTTCGGGCCGCGAAGTCGGTGATCAATCGGTTCAGACGCTCGAAGTCCCGATCAGACTGGGTAGGGCCCGAAGGGTTGCCGGGATCGTAGTCGGGAGGCTGGGTCAGCAAGACCACGGTGGCGCCCAGTGCCGTGAACTGTCGCACCTTGTCCTCCATGCGTCTCTTCAGCACGGAGTACCACTGTGGCGATCCCGTTGGAAGGACCTTCTGATGGACCAAGAGGGGCGCGCGCTCCCACGAGCTCGACCACAGCACCACGTTTGGCCGCCCCGAGCGTAGGGCTCGTGTCTCGGCCGCGGAGTCCGCGCTCTGACACCTGCTTGAAAACGCGGTGACATCCCTGCCGTCGAAGAACGTGGGTGCGAGCTGGCCGCTCACCACTCCGCAGCCGATGACCGCGGCGTCCTCAATCTGCACGCCTGCGGGAGCCCCGACAGCCTCCAACCCAGGAGACAGGCTGCATGCATCCGAGTCTCCGACGAGCAAGACCCGGGCGACGACGGCGTGCTCGGACCCGGCGCCCATCAACGGGCGCACCTCTCCCTGATACCTCGTCGTGCATGTCGTACCCGACCCGAGACCGGCCAGCGTCGGGGTGGCCACCGTCCCCGCGCCGTTGAGGTGGAGCTCGACTGTGGAGACAGTGAGACTGGAGGCGATGAGGCATCCGCCCAGCGCGAGGCTTGCCCAGCGCCTGGAGACCAGTGCCCGACTGTGGCGTACGGGATTCTCGATCAGGAGATAGGTGCCGAGGGCCAACCCCATGGACACCAGCACCCACAGCAGCGAATCCCAGACGCTCAAGCTGCCCGTCCCGTTTCGCTCCGCCGCGATGGTGAGCACCGGCCAATGCCACAGGTACAACGAGTAGGAAATCAGTCCGATCCATTGGAAGGGCCGTAGACGGAGGAGGCGTTCGGCTCCGTGCCTCGGTTCGGCGGCGCCACCTGCGATGACGAGCGCTGCTCCCGTCACCGGGAGTGCGACCGCCGATCCGGGGTAGGAGGTCGCCGGCGAGAAGACGGTCGCCGACAACATGATGGCGCCGAGACCGAGCCACGACACCACACTTGCGATCAGAGGTGGCAGCCGGCGCAGACTCACCGTGGAAACGGCGACCAGACCTCCCAGAGCAAGCTCCCACGCCCGTGGGAGAGCCGAGAAGTACGCCGCCGTCGGATTGCTCGACGTCTGGAGGATCGAGAGCAAGAACGAGAAGACCACCACGGCGCCCAGAACGATTCCGAGGCGACGTCGCAGCGAAAGGCGCGTGGCGAAGCTCGCAACGACCAGGAAGATCGTGGGGTAGACCAGGTAGAACTGCTCTTCGACCGCGAGCGACCAGTAGTTCTGCAGCACCGAGGGCGGTGCCTGTGCAGCCAGGTAGTTCGTGCCCGTGCCCGCGAAGTGCACGTTGATGAGGAACACGGAGGCCCAACGAGCGTCACCGGCGGTTTGAGCACCAAGGATGGGACCCAGGAGGGCGTAGGACGCAATCACCGCGACGACGATGACCAACGTCGCTGCGGGGAGGATGCGACGGATACGGCGGCCGTAGAAGCTCAGAATCGACGTTGATCCGCTTGTGGCGCGTTCTCGGAGCAGGACGCCGGTGATCACGAAACCCGAGATCACGAAGAACACGTCTACGCCGACATAGCCACCTCCCAGGCCCGGGACGTGAGCGTGAAAGAGGACGACGAGCGCGACCGCAACGGCCCTGAGGCCTTGGACGTCGGGACGGAACGCGCGGTCCTCGGGGGCCGTGCCCGCTTCGTCGCCCGAAGGCCGGAGACGTTCGTCAGGCCGTATGCCGGCGTCGACAACCATCGAGGGGGTTCAGGACCGGTTCAGTGACCCGTACAGGCGTCGTGGGCGGTGCTGTCGTGGAGCGAGGGAAAGACGGACATCGCTCCGCTCAATCGTCGAGGTCGACGCGCATGCCGTCCGGTCTGGGACACGAGCGCCGATGGTAGCAACGTCATGCCGACGATGGCCGAGCGGGTTGAGCGCCTTCGGAGGGGCCCCCGAGGCCGGGGGACCGGGAGTCGATGACCGGAATGTCCTGACCGGGAAGCACTTTGGCTTTCGACTAGGGTGGCGGCCGGCTGACGGGATAGTGGCGGGCTCTGGTTCGGGGCGAGGCATGACAGCGATGTTGGGGGCAGGTGTAACCGACCGACACGCGACCCTCGTCGCTGACGGCGGAACCGACCCCGGTGACCGTCGCTTTCGCCCGGATGTCCAGGGACTCCGTGCCGTCGCGATCCTCCTGGTCGTCCTCTATCACGCAGGCATATCTGGCTTCAGCGGCGGCTTCGTCGGAGTCGATGTTTTCTTCGTAATTTCCGGTTTTGTCATCACCGGCGTCCTGCTCAGAGAGCGCGAGACGAGGGGACGGACGTCGATCCGTAACTTCTACGGACGCCGCGCCCGACGAATAATCCCGGCGGCCAGCCTGGTCATCATCGTCACGGTTGTCGCGGCGTATCACTATCTCGGTTCGCTGACCGGCCACGAGACCGCAGTCGACGGCATGTGGTCCGCTGTCTTCCTGGCCAACTTCCACTTTGCGTCTTCGGCGACGAACTACCTCGCGTCGACGCGACCTCCCTCTGCCCTTCAGAACTACTGGTCACTGGCTGTCGAAGAGCAGTTCTACATCGTCTATCCGACCATCTTCCTGGTCACTGCACAGGTCTTCAAGCGAATGTCCTTGCGTCGCCGCCTCGCCGCGGTGCTGCTGACGATCATGGTCGCCTCCTACGCGTATTCGATCGTGCTCACCTCCGCGAACGCTCCGAGCGCGTTCTTCTCTCCCTTGACGCGGGCCTGGGAGCTCGCACTGGGAGGACTGATCGCGGTATCCGGCCGGAGCCTCCGGCGCTTGCCTCGGTCCTTGGCCGCACTCGGCTCCTGGCTCGGATTGGCCGCGATCTTGGTGGCGGGCACCACCTTGACGTCGGCCAGCGTGTACCCAGGAGCGCTGGTGGTGCTGCCCGTTCTCGGTGCCGGCCTGGTCATCGCAGGAGGGGCCGCCGAACCGGGTTGGGGTGTCGAGGCTCTGCTCCGGCAAAGGCCGTTCCAGTTCCTGGGGCTCATCTCCTATTCCTTGTACCTGTGGCACTGGCCGATCCTCGTCATCGCGACGCAGTACCGGGGGGTGACGACACTGCCGGTGTGGGACAACGTCCTTTTGCTACTGGTCGCGACGCTGGTCGCCGCGCTCACCTATCGCTTGCTCGAGAACCCAATACGCCATTCGAAGTTCCTGGCTCGGCGACGATGGGCCAGCATCATCGTGGGCATCGGTCTCGTCGGCATCACGCTCGTCGTGACGACACACGAGCAGCAGTGGCCCACGGTCGATCTCGGAAACCTCGCGTCAGCGACGACGGGATCCACGTGCCAGTCGGCACCGCCCAGTGAGGTCTCGCGATTGCGGTCCTCGTACACCTCCGGTCACCCGGCCACCCAGACCTCCGTTCTCCAGGATCAGTCCGTCCTCGTGATCGGGGATTCGACCTCGTGCACTCTGCTCGCGGGGCTCAAAGCGGTCGGGCCGTCCTTTGGGATGCAGTTCGGGGACGGCACGGTCGTCGGATGTGGGATCGTCAGCGGCGAGGCCGCCCCCGTCTACGGCACCGATGGCGGGAACTTCGCCGCCTCGACGAGCACGTGCCAGGGCCGGGCCAATCGCGTCGAATCGGTGGCGATCGAGCGCGACCACCCGAGTCTCATCGTGTGGGGAAGCACCGCGGAGCGCGGTTCGGTTCTGAGTGACGATCGGAGCGGTACCAAGCAGCTTATCGCAGGTTCACCGGAATGGCGGTCTGCGATGCTCCACCGGATCAATCGGCGCGTCGATCAACTCCTCTCCACGGGGGCCAGAGTCGTCTTTTTGTTGGAGCCGCCGCCGCCGCACCCCGGCAGCCAGCCAAATTCCAATGACATCGACTATGCGCGGTTGAACGCTCTGCTCAGAGACGTCGCGGTGCGACACCCACACCACGTGACGGACGTGAATCTCTTCGCTCGGGTCTGTCCTTCAGGACCGCCGTGTCCCTTCGTGCCCGATGGGTTCCACTCCGCCGTCGGCCCCACCAACCTGGCGACGGTCCGGGGTTTACTCCGCCCGGACACCCTTCACTATTCGCCCGGAGGATCGCTCTGGGTCGCGAGGTGGTTGGTGCCGCAGATAGATGCGGCAGCGAAGAGCCTCTCGTCCTGACGCCTTGCGGGTCCGCGCCGCGGATCTGCTGGAGACGGTTGATTCGAGCGTGCCGCGGGGCGTCCCCCGGCAGCCCTTCACCGGGCGATGGTGCTCGAGAAGTTGGGCCACAGACTCGGGTCGAGATCGGGGAACCGTGCGAACAGCGCGGCCACGTCCGCCGCGTACAGGTCCGCCAGCCGTCGACGGGCGTCTTCGTCCATCTCCAGGGTGTTCTCGGTCGTGTTCACCCTTGCTCTCAGCTCGGGCGGGACGAACGGGTCCAGCCCGAGGAATCGATAGGTGCGGCCCAGCTCACCGATAGGGTCAGCCACACAACGCTCGTACTGCAGGACCATCACCTGTTCGGGCGAGAAGTAGGCCAACCAGTGGCAGAGCGTCTCGTGGTAGAAGCCGCGCGCAACCGCGATCTGAATCGGGTCTACGGAACTTCCCCTGCCGTCGCGATAGTAATGAGCGAGCCCGGAGCAGAAGCGATCCACGGGGTCACGCAGAAGCACCAGTAGGCGAGCCTGAGGCGCGGCTCGGGCGAGCAGCGGGGGAACCCACGGAAGGTGGAGGTAGTCAGGGGTCCACTCACCCATGATGCTTCCGGGCGGCCGGGGAAACCAGTCGTGATAGAGCGAGCAATCCTCAGGGCCGAAGGAGCGGGTGGCATACCGTCCGAAGAAATGGCGCTCTTTGTGGATGTCGTCGCGGGTGTACACGTCGGGGTGCGCACAGACGAGCGTGTACCACCAGCTGGTACCGGCCTTTTGCGCTCCGATTCCCACGAAGTCGGGTGCCCCCGTCTTCTCGTTGCCCTGCGGCCGCGGCGGGGTGGGATCGAAGCCTTCCTCCCACGGCGCGTACTTGCCGAGGGCGTGCAGGATCGATCTCCTGACCGGAAAGGGCAGTTTGGTGAATGCAGTTCTGCTGAAGTCGAGCGCGTCCGCCCATGGCGAGGCTTCTTCTCGAGGTGACGTCACTACCCCCCCTGGTGTGTCGACGCGTTCATGAGCCCGTTGCCCTCCGAACGTCGCCAGACTTCGAGTCACAGCCCAAGGTTGAGTAACGAGAGCGGCGCATCACGCAGCATCGCCGCCGCGACGAACCGTTCTCCCGGTCACCTTGGCCGTCACGTCGGCCATGTTCAGGGACTCCATGCCCTCGACTGCGGCCAATCGGTCGAACTCGTCGAGGACGTGCTCCAGCAGGGCGAAGTTCTCGGGCCGGTGCTGGGAGAAATTGTGCGGATGCCACCACAGATGGAAGATCCGGCCCCGCCGCGCCGCATGGCGCATGCCCGAGCGCAAGCGGGCCAGACGAACAGGCTCAAGATGCGCCCGGCCCGGGTCGAAAGGCCTCAGAAAGGCGCTGGCCGGCACGTCGCAGAGGCCTGACGGCTGCCGGACGTCGTTCCAAGCGGTGGTCGGAGGTGGGGAGACGCCGGCGTAGGTGTCCGCCAGTCTCGCCCCGCGGCGCAGCAGGCTCCGGCCGCCGCCCTCCCGTGTTCTATGAGCCCATGTCCGTTGGGGACCGCGGATGCAACGGAATCCAAGGTCGAGGACGGCCCGGGTGTACGCCGGGTTCCACTGGTTGCGGGGGAGCACCAAGCTGGTGAGCTCCAGGCCGCGCCAACGAGCGATCGACTGCGCGGCCGCGAGATCGGCGCGGAACGCGGCCTCACTCTGTCCTGTTTCAAGGCAATAGAAGTGAGAGAAGGTGTGCGAACCCACCTCCTGTCCTGCGCTGGCGCTGATCAGGTCGACGAGTGAGCCGGCCAGATGTTCGGGGTCGTCCCCCTCGTCCGCGCCGATCGTCTCGACGTAGGGATTGAGCTCGGGTCGGGCGTAGGCCGGTCGGTCGTTCGGGAGGTGGGGACTGAGGTCGCTCCGGGTCGACGCGAAGAGGAACCCGACCGTGGCCCAGGTGGCACGTATGCGTCGCGCCCCGAACACGCTCACCAGGTCCGCCACGGCCCGTCGGGCCTCCGTCAGGCGGCGGTAGAGGTCGTCGTCCCGCGCCACGTGGTCCCGCAGACCCCAGTGGAGCTCGAAGTCGAGCGAGATGACCAGTGCTCCGGGGCGGGCGGGCATGCTCATCGCCTCCATGTGCCTCTCCCCGTCGCTCCTGGAATCGACACCCCACCCCCTTCGCAGTCGCCCTCGGAAAGGGCGGCCTCGCAAGTCGGAGGTGATGGTAGTGGGGTCCGACCAGGCGCACGGTCGCGTCGGTCGTCAAGGCGCTCGCTCATCGGACTCCCTGGCCCCAGCGGTGCCGGAGGTAACCCCAGAGCGTGGGATGGTGATACAGCTGAGAGCCGGGGGCGATGCCGGTCGGCGCCGGCTCGAGGTCCTCTCCGGCCAGCACCCTCTTCAGCTGGGTCTCCAGCAAGGGCAGGCCGTGCGCCAGATGGAGATCGGGGTAGGTGGCGATCGTGTCTTCTTCCGTCACGCCGAACGTGGTCTGGGCAAGGATCCCGCCTGTGTCGATCCCGGGGTCCACCAGGTGCACGGTGGTGCCTACCCATTCGGGGTGCCGCTCGACCAGCGCCCAGTACCCGCCGTGGACCCCTCGGTAGCGCGGGGTGATGCCGGCATGCATGTTGAGGACCGGGCACTCCAAGGAGTTCAAGACCCGTGCGGCGATGATCCGGGTCCCGTGCACGACCACCGCGGTCGGTCGCAGCGAGGTGAGGAGTGAGACGGTCGTCTGGTCGTTGACCGACGACACCCGGTGGAGAGGGGCTCGGTGCGACGACGGGTCGAGCGACGCCGCGCGGAGAATGGCGATCCGTCGGCGCGCTCCCTGGCGCCGCAGGAAGGGTTGCAGCGCGGAAACGAAAACGATCTGGCCGGCGACGGAGAGCCAACCCAGCCGTCGCGCCCGCCGCCGTGCCATCTGCACGTGCGACGGGGAATCCTCCAGGACCACCACCAGGTTCGGCACCCGCGACGCCAGAAAGTTGGCGACGATGTCGGTGCTGTACCCCGGGCCGGCCAGGAGCACGACGAGACCTTCGCCCGCCGGAAATTCGCTGTCGGTCGCGGGTCGCGCTTCGGTGGGAGTGTTCAACCTGCTTTCCGGAACCACGCCACGGTGGCTCTCAACCCTTCCCTCAGGGGCGTTGGACGGACCTCTGGGAACAACGTGGTCAGGCGCGTCCGGTCAGCCTGCGAGTCGTGCACGTCGCCCGCCCGTGGTTCCGCATGCTCGCGCTGAAGATCTTTCCCCAGGACCTCTTCCAGCGTGGCGATCAACTCCAACAACGACACGCGCGATCCGTACGCCAGGTTCACGGGCTCCGGGTCGGCGACGCGGCGGCGCAGGGCGGATGCGATGACCGAGACGACGGTGTCGACGAAGGTGAAGTCGCGAGTTTGGGTTCCATCTCCGTGGACCGGCAGGGGTCTGCCGGCGAGTGCGCAGGAGACGAAGGCCGGCACGACCGCAGCGTACGCGTGTCCCGCCGGCTGCCATGGTCCGAAGACGTTGAAAAAGCGGAAGGCCAGCACCGGGATCCCCCACGAGCGGCCATAGGAGAGGGCGTAAGCCTCGGTGGCGAGCTTGCTGGCGGCGTAGGGACTGACTGGCATCGTCGCCATGCCCTCGCTCTTCGGCAGGCCGGGATTGGCGCCGTAGACCGACGACGAGGACGCGACGACGACGTGGGGCACGCCGTGGCGGCGGACTGCCTCCAGCACCATCATGGTTCCGGTCGCGTTGACCTGGTGCGTCGCCATGGGATCGGCTAGCGACCGGGGCACAGAGGGGCGGGCGGCCAAGTGGACGACCGCCTGGGCTCCGGGCATCACGGCATCGAGATCCTCGGCGTTCAGAATGGAGCCTTCCCGGAGCTCGACTGAGGGTGAGCAGGCGAGATTCTGACGCGAGCCGGTCGACAGGTCGTCGAGAGCAACAACCCGGTCGACGAATTCCTGTTGTTCGAGCATCCGGCAGAGATTCGCCCCGATGAAGCCGGCGCCGCCGGTGACGACCACGCTCACTGCAGGCGGCAAGCGCTCACAACGCTTCTACTCGCGGTCCCTGGATCCGATTGCGGGTGTCGAGCACATAGCGCGCGTGGTCCCGAACCATCTCAAAGTCGAACTCGTCGTGATCCGTCACAACCACCACTGCGTCCGCACGTTGCACTTCTTGCCGGGTCAACTCCACGGTGGACAGCTCAGTGGCATCCGAAGCGACGTGCGGATCGGCGACTCGGACGTCGGCGCCGAGCGATCTGAGGCTCTGGGCGATCACCATGCCCGGCGACTCACGGATGTCTCCTGTGTTGCGCTTGTAGGCCAGCCCGAGCAGCAACACGCGGGAGCCGTTCACCGAACGCTTGTCTCGATTGAGGGCCAGCGTCAATCGAGACACGACGTAGTCGGGCATGCGAGCGTTGATGTCGTTCGCCAGCTCCACGAACCGGAACGGTTGCCCAAGGCTCAGACGAACCTTCCACGACAGGTAGCTCGGGTCGATGGGGAGGCAGTGTCCTCCCACGCCCGGTCCGGGCGTGAACCGGAGGAAGCCGAAGGGCTTGGTCGATGCAGCGTCGATGGCCTCCCACACGTCAATGCCCATTGCCTCCGCGAACACGGTCAACTCGTTGACGAGGGCGATGTTCACATGGCGGAAGGTGTTCTCCAGAAGCTTGGTCAACTCGGCCTCTCGGGTGGTCGACACGGGTACCGTGCGATCCACCAGCCGATCGAAGAATGACTGCACGGCTTGCAGTGATTCCTGGTCGATACCCGAGACCACTTTCGGGGTGTTGGTGAAGCTCCAGGTGGGATTGCCCGGGTCGATCCTCTCCGGGCTGTAGCCGAGGTGAAAGTCGCGCCCGGCGATCAGCCCCGATCCCTCCTCGAGGATGCCGGCCACCAGGTCTTCCGTTGTTCCCGGGTAGGTGGTCGATTCGAGGATGACCGTCGCCCCGGCGCGCAGCGATGCCGCCAACATGGCGGCGGAATCGATGACGTGTGAGAGATTCGGCGCCCCGTCGGTGAGGGGCGTCGGGACGTCGATGACGGCGACGTCGAATCCGTGGGTTCGACTCGGGTCGTCGGTGGGTTCGTAACGCCCTGTCGCCAGGGCCTCTGCCAGCTGATCACTCGAGACGTCCTCGACCGGCGATTCTCCGGCGGCCAGGTGCTTGATCCGGGCCACGTCGATGTCGAAGCCAACGACGTCGAAACCCGCTTCGACCGCCCGCATCGCAACGGGAAGGCCTGCGTACCCCTGGCCGACGACGACCAGGCGATCTGCTTTGGCGGCACCCACTAAGTACTCGCGGGCTCTGGGCTGAAATCGGCGGTGCGGTGGCGTTGGTGCGAGTTGAGGTGCGATGGAGCGCCATCGTCGGCTTCCAGCAGTCCGACTCCATTGCCGTCATCCGCGGTGCCGGCGATGGCGAAGAGGAGATGGCGCACGCTGGCCGAATCGCATCGATCCGTGGCCTCGGCAAGCTGCTGGAGACACGAGTCGAACCACTCTGACTGCGCGCTGACGGGGAGCAGCCGGGAGATGCACAAGTGCTCGGTCCCCATGACTTCTTCGTCGGGTTCCCGAAGGTCCTCTTCGAGCTTCTCACCGGGTCGCATGCCGACGACCTTGATGGGGATGTCCACATCGACCCGAGCCCCTGAGAGCTTGATCATTCGATGGGCGAGCTCAATGATCGGGACCGGCTTACCCATCTCGAGCATGAAGATGTCACGTCCCGTCGACAGAACCGACGCCTGCAGCACGAGTTGCACCGCCTCTTCGACGCTCATGAAGAACCGCTTCATCCGGGGGTCGGTGACCGTGAGCGGCCCACCGGAAGCGATCTGGCGGGCGAAGGTCGGAATGACGCTACCCCGGCTCCCGAGCACGTTGCCGAACCTGACGGCACAGTAGGCACCGTTCCGTGGTGACCGGCTCAACAGCACCTGTTCGGCCACCCGCTTCGAGGCGCCCATCACGCTCGAGGGCAGCACCGCCTTGTCGGATGAGACGAGGAGAAGCCGATTGACGCCGACCGCGGCTGCTGCCTCAATCACATTGAGCGTGCCGAACACATTGGTGCGGGCTGCTTCGACCGGATGGTCCTCGAGTACCGGAACGTGCTTGTGCGCGGCGGTATGGAACACCACATCGGGTCGGAAGCGTTCGAACACCCCGAAGAGCACGTCGCGGTCGTTGATGTCGATGAGAGATTGCTCGCACGGACCGTCGACGACGGTCGCGGCATCATGAAGGTGGGTCTCGTCGTGGTCGAGAAGAACGAGCACGTCGGGACGGAACCCGGCGACCTGCCGGCAGATCTCCGAACCGATGGAGCCGCCAGCCCCGGTGATCAGGACTCGGTGACCTTCGAGCGAAAGGCGAACACCGTCGAGATCGGTTGCGACCGGGGTCCGTCCCAGCAGGTCCTCGATGTTCGGTTCGCGTGCCCTCCGGATGGCGAACATGCCGCTCGTGCCGCTGGCCACGTCGTGCATGGTGGGGAGCACCTTCATGGTGATCCCGGCCTCCTCTGCCGAGCGAAGCACGTCCGCGATCACCTCCGGAGAAGGCTTGGGTATTGCCAGCAGCACCTCTTGGAGCATGTAGCGGTTTGTCGCGGAAGGGATCTCCTCGATGCTCCCCACCACTGGGACGCCGACGAGCGACTTTCCGTGCACCGATGTGTCGTCGTCGAACACGGCAACCGGGATCAGCCCGGCATCCGGATGACGGAGCATCTCGCGCACAGCCGACGCGGCTGCGTCGCGGCTTCCGACGATCGCCACTCGCAGGCCGCTGCCCCGCGACCCGCGTTGCCAAGCGAAGATGCGCGAATGGAAGCGGATGAGACTCATCCCCGCCGTCGCCAGGCCAAGACCAACAAAGATCACCGACAGGTGTAGCACCCTGTATCCGGCGAGCAGGATGAACGGATAGAGGATCAGTAGGACCGCGGCGACCGTTGCCGTGGAGAGGAGCATTTGGCGGGCTTCTTCGAGCCCGGCATGCTGCCACATGCGGCCGTACAACCCGTAGACACGGTTGCAGACCAACGTCACGATCACCACGACGAGCACGAAGACGGCGAAGTGCCAGCCGTACTCGGTGGGTGCCACATGGCGCCAGTAGAAGACCTCGGCCGCGCTGTACGCCGCTACCACACAGGCTGCGTCGAGCACCATGAAGAGGAGGCGGGCCCGCACCTGGCTGGCCCGCACGGCGACCTTCCTCGAAAGGTTCGCCGAACGCGGTGCCTGTTCCGCGTATGAGCTTTCTGACTGCGGTCGGCCGCGGTCAAGCTCGAGGTCTGTCATCGTGTCGTACCCAACCGCTGCCGAAGTGTGGACGACGACCGCCCTGCCCTCACGGCATCTCCTCCTCCCCCAACACTGCTGACACTTTCCCCCTGTTACTCTCGAAACGGCTTCGTCGAGTAGAGAGTCCTCGCCGTGCGATCGTCAAGTACCCGATCGTGACGCCCGCAAATGTAGCGCGCGCCTCGCAACCCGCGCAGGACGCTGGCGGTCGTTTGGGGACAGACGATCTCACCGGCCACGTCCGAAAGCGGCTCGGTCGAGCGGCGTGGCTGATCCATGTTGCCGGAACGTTTCGCGGAGCGGAAGTTGCCTCTGCGGACCTGCTCCCGTCGTGACCGGCACTGTGGTGCGTCATCGCGCCACCACAACGTGTCGACCACTCGCATCACTCCCAACACTTCCCCCGTACTCGCTGAAACCGCGGCGACAAACAGGGCCACGTCGAACGATCTCCGAACGCCCTCTGCCTCCCTGGTCGCGGCCTCGCAAATGTAGCGCAGGCCTGGAGTTCCCGCTTGGCCGACGGGGGCCGACCGCCCGAGCGGCGGTTCACGGCCGGCTCCCCCCGTTTCGGGCCCGGCTACCAGGCCCAATGGTCCCCGGTCGGTGCTGAGCGTTGCGCACCTCGTTCCGGTCGTCCTCGTCGGTCATTCGGGCGTCTGCCGTGGCGTCAGAATTTTGTCGCGAGCCTCTCGGGAGGGGTGTTTACGTCACGTCCCGAAGGGGGACGTAAGAGGGGAGGGGACAGGGGGACAAGGGCACAGAAGGGACGTAGTCTGTCGACCGGCCCGACCGTGAGCGAACACGCCGGCCTGATAGGTTGTACGGCCGCCCACAACTGACGGGCATGTCATGGCGGGTTTTACGGGGCACGTGACGGCGGGAGACCGATGGATCTAAGCGACTACTGGAGTGCGCTCGTACGAGGATGGTGGCTGATCGTCATCTTCGCCCTCGGCGGCTTGGTCGTGGGTCTGGCGTTGCCCAAGAGCGCGACGCCCCCAACTAAGTACCAGTCCACCTCCTCTATGGGAGCCGCTCCGAGTGCTGGGCCGGGCGAACAGAGCTCGGCCCTTGTCAGCGGGGCCATCACCCCAGACCAGATCCTGTACTACGCGAGCACCGATGCGGTGATGGGCTGGACGAAAGGACTCGCAGGAATCAACGAGCCGATCCCGTATTTGCGGGATCAGATCGCCCTGTTGGGCCCAGCGGCAAATAATGCCCCGGCGAACGCACCCTCGAGCGGACTGAATGGGGTAGTCCGTGTGAAGGTCAACGCCGGGACGCCTCAGGCTGCGCTTGCCATCAACAACGCCTTCGACGAGGCGATGGAGTTCGAGGTGGCCAACGTGGCGAATCAATCGCTCCAAGGGGCCATCAAGGCGAATCAGGCGACACTGGGACGTGTCTACCTCGAACTTCTCTCAGGCAAGTTCCCGTTCGGAGTGACGCGAGAGGGGCTCCAGCTCCAGGTGAACAGCTTGCAGAACAACCTGGCGTCCCTCACGCTCCAACAACCCGTCACCGGATTCACGCTGCTGCAGTATCCCTCGGTGATCACCGTCACCAAAATCCACCACACGTCGGCGCTCAACAGACGCCCGGTCCGCGCCGCGGCGGGGCTCGGGGTCGGGGTGATCCTGGGCGCCTTGGCGGCCCTCGGTCTCTGGCTGCTCGACAAGCGCCTGAAGACGGCCAAAAGGGCTCAGGCGGCGTTCGCCTACCCGATCGTCGCCGAGATTCCCTCCGACTCGAGTGATGCGACGGAGCCGTATCGCATGCTCTGGCTGTCCGTCTTTCGCGAGCCCCTCCCGCTCCCGCCGGCGGAGCAGAACCAGCGGTTGTACGAGGGTGAGGACCCCGTTCTCGAGGCGGGGGTCGGAGGGCGGCCCGGGCAGGCGGGGACACCATGAGCCGACCGGACCCGCCGATCGGCCGGTCCCTGCGTGACAGCGCAGACCGGTACTCGACACGCCGCGTCGTGATGGTCACCTCGCCCGGAGTGGAGCCGAGCCTGTCCGATGTGGCCTGGAATCTGGCCACGGTCAGCGCCCAGACCGGTCAGCGGGTGGCGCTCGTGAGCACGGGCGGCTTCGCCTCGCCCGAAGCCGATCCGGAACAACGGGTTCCCCGGGCTCTTCCCTGGAGGAGCTGGGCACCCTCTGGGCCGCGACCCGACGCCGCGTCTGGGAACGGACCTGGCCGCCTCCTGACCGGGACGCCGAACCCGGTCGATGTGGGCGAACTGCTCGAGGACACCAGCGTTCCCGGCGTGTCACGCCTGAACCTGCGACACTTTGTCGGCCACCCGGCTCAGGTGGTGATCCGTGTGCCGGAGGTGCTGTCTGCGCTGCTAGAGGTCGTCGACGTGACGATCCTCGAGGTTCCCTCCTACCTGACAGTGCACCACGGCGAGGGACTGACCCCCATAGCCGACGTGGTGCTGGTCGTCGGCGAGCGCGACGCGACGACCATGGACCAGGTGCGAAGGACCGGTGCGGCGCTGAAGCGTCTGGGCGCCCCGGTGATCGGCATGGCCCTCACCAGCGCAGAGACCGACGGCTGGGAGGTCGACTCGGAATTCGAGACCGAAGACGATCGGCCGATTGAGGTGCACGAGAGGACGGAGCCCATACCGGTCGTCGCTCCGGCGGTACCGTTCGACGACGGGTCCGCCGTCGACCATCCGGCGGTAGCGCTCGAAGACCGGTCCGCTGTCGACCATCAAGCGGTACCGGTCGAAGACGGATCCGCTGTCGACCATCAAGCGGTACCGGTCGAAGACGGGTCCGCGGTCGACCACGTCCTTCCGGAGGCCTAAGCGGTCCGGGCCGGCGAGTCCTGATGTACAACCTCCCAGTCCCCGGCACCCAGCCGATCACTGCGTTTCTCGTTGCAGTCGTCCTGTTCGCACTCGGGCGACTCATCATCCGGCATGTCGTGGAGGCTGAAGGCGGCGATCCTTGGCTCGCCAAGGCCCTGACGGTGTGCCTGATCGTCCATCTGATCAGCGCCCCTGGGCAGCTCTGGGTCGTCGACCACCTTTATGGAGGCGTCGCCGACTTCGTCAAGTACAGCCGCGAGGGAGCGGCGCTGGCGACCGGGTTCCGCCACCTCGACTTCTCGCTTGCGCCGGGCCAACTCGGTGGGATCGTCGGCGACGGCTCGGTGAGCATCGTGACGGGCGTGGTCATGGCCGTCGTCGGCGCAAACCAGGTCGGCGCCTTCTTGGTCTTCAGCTGGCTCGCCTTCATCGGGATCATGTTCTTCTATCGCGCCTTCACCGCCACGTTCAGCAGGGAAGGCAGTCGCCGTTACGGATACCTGGTCTTCTTCCTTCCCACCCTCATCTTCTGGACCTCGGACATCAGCAAGGAAGCGACCATGACCTTCCTGCTCGGCGTGACGGCATTCGCCTGTGCCCGGATCCTGGCGCGACGCGGCGGCGCAAACTGGCCGTTGATCGTTGCCTGTTCGGCGGGTGGCGCATTCATCCGGCCGCACGAGACGTTGCTGGCACTGGGTGGTTTCACCATCGCCATGATCTTCCGGCCTGTGGGATCCTCGACCAAATTCGAAGGTGGTCGCCGCACGGTCTCTCTCATCCTTCTCGGAGTGATGGTCTTCGTCGCTCTCTTTGTCACCGTCCACTTTCTGCCTGGTCAGCACGGATCCATCTCTCTCAATCAGATCAATCAGAACAATCAAGGCAGCGGTGCGGGGTTCGGGAGCAGCGGCGTCGCCTACTCGAGCAGCCCGCTCTATTTCCCAAGGGACGTGTTCACCGTCCTCTTCGACCCATTGCCGTTCAACGCACACAGCAACGGGCAATACATCTATGCATTCGAGAACACGGTCCTGCTCGTGGTGGTGCTCATGTCACTCCGGCAGCTGCTCTTGGTGCCCCGAGCGGCGATCGCCCGTCCCTACGTGATCATGTGCATAGCCTTCACCGCGGCTTTCTGCTACGCCTTCGCGTCCCTTGGCAACCTGGGATTGATCACCCGGGAGGCAACGGTGACACTGCCCTTCTTCCTCGTGCCGTTGTGCATTCCCAGGGGCCCTCGCCACGGTCCGCCCCGTTACGTCTGGGAGCTGCCGCGCCGGCAACGGATCGCACGCCGCAGAGCGCTGACCGACCGCGCCAGCGCGGGTGTCGGCGGGCGAGCGATCTCCACCTAGGTTCGAGACACCTCCGGGGCGACCAGCAACGGTTCCAGCAACGGTTGGAGGGCGTCCCGCCACTGCTGAGCCATCAGGTCCAGGGTGTAATTCGCTTCACACCGCCGGCGGGCCGCTGCACCCATGGCGACCCGGAGGTCGGGTTCGTCCAAGAGCCGTGCGATCGCGGTGGCCATAGCGGGAACCGAGTCGTCGACGATCACCCCGGTCTGGCCGTCGCGGATCACGGTCGCGGCCCCGGGGACGGGTGTCGACACGGTGGGCAGGCCGCTCAGCCCGGCCTCGATGAGCACGCCCGGCATTCCCTCAGGGGGCCGGCTGGGGAACACCAACACATCGGAGCTGCGGAGGAGCTCGGGTATGTCCGTACGAGGACCGAGGAGCTCAATACCGTGCGCAGGCGCCACGGTGGCCAGGGCGGAGGCGAGCGGTCCGTCGCCGACAATTAAGGCCCGGAAGGCCCGGCCCTCGGACCGCAAGCGCCGCACCACCTCGACGAAGCGATCGGGCTGTTTCTGCGTTGTCAGGGCGCCGACGAAGATGAGCGTGGAGTCGCCCGAAGGCGCCGGCTCGGAACGGGGGCGGAACTCGGAAGGATCTCGTCCGTTCGGGATCGTGACCACTCGCTGGGGGGAAACGCGGAACCGCCCGGTGCACTCGTCAAAGACCTCGTCGCCGACCGCCACCACGAGGTTGGACCCGGCCATGATCCGCCGCCACACCCATTCGCGCAGTGGCGCCGGCTGTCCCATGTAAGTCCCGATGACGCAGTAGACCAGCGGCCGCCCGGTGCCGATGACCGCCGGCATGGCGTACTTCATGGCGTCGCCGCCGTGAGCCACCACGAGCGCCGGTTTCAGCCGCGCGA
The DNA here is from genome assembly GCA_051985685.1 of Acidimicrobiales bacterium. Lineage (GTDB taxonomy): Bacteria > Actinomycetota > Acidimicrobiia > Acidimicrobiales > RAAP-2 > Bog-473. Next base: position 1,531 of record JBPYFR010000284.1, on the reverse strand, counting down.
TCTCCTTGCGAAACCGCAGCGCGACCCGCGGCTCGAATCCCTGGCCGGCGCGGCTCCCGCCCGGTTGTCCGAAGGCCAGGTCGATCTCGACCTCCGGTTTCCCTTCGTAGAGACTGAGCAGACGGTGGCGAACGACGCCCGGTTCGTCGAGCCGGTCGGCCAGGATGCGTGCTCCGATTTGGGCGCCTCGGCCAAGCGGCGTCGGGAGGACATGAAGCACCAGCGCCCCGGCGTCCTGCTCGGGATCCACCGTCTCTTCGAGCTTCCCCCCGTTCCGCTGGGCCCTGGCCTCCAGGCTCATGGTCCTGGCGTCCAAGCTCCCGGTCCTGGCCGCCGGCGCGACCAACATTGGTTGGAGGACGTCCCGCCACCGCTGGGCCATCAGGTCCAGGGTGAAATTCGATTCGCACCGCAGGCGGGCCGCTGCACCCATGGCGACCCGGCGGTCGGTGTCGTCCAAGAGTCGTCCGATCGCAGTGGCCATCGTGGCAACCGAGTCGTCGACGATCACCCCGGTTTGGCCGTTGCGGATCACCGTCGCGGCTCCGGGTGCCGGTGTCGACACGGTGGGCAGACCACTCATCCCGGCCTCGATGAGCACGCCCGGCAGGCCCTCACCAGGGGGTCGGCTGGGGAACACGAAAACATCGGAGCTGCGGAGCAGCTGGGGTATGTCCGTACGAGGACCGAGGAGCTCAATACCGTGGGCGGGCGCCACGGTGGCCAGGGCGGAGGCGAGCGGTCCGTCGCCGACGATCAAGGCCCGGAAGGCCCGGCCCTCGGACCGCAAGCGCCGCACCACCTCGACGAAGCGATCGGGCTGTTTCTGGGTTGTCAGGGCGCCGACGAAGATGAGCGTGGCGTCGCCCGAAGGCGCCGGTTCGGAACGGGGACGGAACTCGGAAGGATCTCGTCCGTATGGGATCGTCACCATCCGCTGCGGGGAGACACGGAATCGGTCGGTGCACTCGTCATAGACCTCGTCGCCGACGGCCACGACGAGGGTGGCCCCGGCCATGATGCGCCGCCACCACCACTCGCGCAGCGGCGCCGGCTGGCCCGCGTAGGTCCCGATGACGCAGTAGACCAGCGGCCGCCCGGTGCCGATGACGGCCGGCATGGAGTACTTCATGGCGTCGCCGCCGTGAGCGACCACGAGTGCGGGGTTCAGCCGTGCGATCTCCTTGCGAAACCGCTGCGCGACCCGCGGCTCGAACCCCTGGCCGGGGCGGCTTCCACCTGGTATGCCGAGGGGCAGGTCGATCTCGATCTCCGGTTTCCCGTCGTAGAGACTGAGCAGACGGTGGCGCACCACGCCGGGATGGTCGAGCCGGTCGGCCAGGATGCGTGCTCCGATTTGGGCGCCCCGACCTAGCGGCGTCGGGACGACGTGAAGCACCAGAGCCCCACCGTCCTGCTCCAGATCCGCCGTCACTCCGAGCTTCCCTCCACCTGGTCCTGGCCCTTGGTCCTGGCCACTGGTGGCCCCTGGCGCCGGCCGGCAGGGCCCGCATGGTAGCAGCGGAGCCCC
>JBPYFR010000283.1:0-2678 GCA_051985685.1 Acidimicrobiales bacterium | reverse complement strand
CCACCAAGGGGCGGACGAGCACTACGACCAGATCAGCGCGCTGATCAAGAGCGTCCGCGGCTCGGACGCCGACGCCGGCCTCTACTGGATGGCCCGCATGCTCGAGGCGGGGGAGGACCCCCGGTTCCTGGCCCGGCGCATGGTGATCCTGGCCAGCGAGGACATCGGGCTGGCCGATCCCCAGGCCCTGCTGGTCGCCGAGGCGGCCGCCCGAGCCGTCGAATACGTCGGCTTGCCCGAAGCGGCGCTGAACCTGGCCGAAGCCGTGATCTATCTGGCCCGGGCGCCCAAGTCGAACGCCGTCGTGACAGCCCTGGGACGGGCCCAGGCCGACGTGCGCTCCGGCGCCACACAGGAGGTGCCGACCCATCTGCGCGACGCCCACTACAGAGGGGCGGGCGCGATCGGGCACGGCGAGGGCTACGTCTATCCGCATGATGATCCCTCCGGGGCGGCGTCTCAGCAGTATCGTCCTGGAGCGCTCGAGGGACGGGTGTACTACGACCCGCCGCCTGAGGCCGACAACGGCACGTCGGGCGCGGAAGCAGACTCGGATGGGGAGGGCGATTGCTGAGACGAACACGTCGCACGGCCGCGCTTTTGGCGGCTGCGCTGGGTGGGGCCGCGCTGTCGGCCGGGGCACTCGCTTCCGCCGTGGTCCCGGCGGGCGTGGTCGGTGCGTCTGAACTTCCCCGGGTGCCCCTGCCGCAAGGCGCGCCCTCGGTGCCGCCGGACGCCGTCCGTCTTGGTGCTCCACCCGCGTCACAGATCTTGCACCTCGACGTGACGCTGGACGGCCAGGACCCCTCTGGGCTCGCGGCGGCGGTGGCGGCGGTATCGACGCCGGGCTCGCCCGACTACCGGCACTACCTGACTCCGGACCAGTACGCCTCCGCGTTCGGGCCTTCGGCCGCCGAGGTGGCGCGGGTCAGCTCGGTGTTGCAGAGCGAAGGCCTGAGGGTCGGCACACCGAGCCCGGGGAGCTCACTCCTGCCGGTGAGCGGCACGGCCGCGCAGGTCTCGGCAGCCCTCGGCACCGCCTTGGAGACGGTCCGCCCGCCCGGACACGCCGACTCGATCGTGAACACCACGGCGCCGACGATCCCATCCTCGCTGGCAGGACAGGTCACCGGCGTGGTGGGCCTGGACGGCCTGGTCCAGGAGCATTCGATGCTCCGTCCGCACCCTGCCGCCGGCAACCCGTCGCCGGCCGCCCCGGCCCCGCCAGCACCGGCCCCGGCCACGCCAACCCCATCCACATCCACACCATCTGGAGGAGGCGCTGCGCAGAGCCACATCAGCGCGAACGTGACGCCGCCCCAGGCCTGCAGCGCCGCCAGTGCGGCGACGGGGTTGTTCCCCGGGACGTTTACGTCGACCCAGCTGGCGCACGTCTACACACTGGACCAGCTGTTCTCCCAGGGGCGCACCGGCTTGGGTCAGACGATCGCGATCGTGGAGTTCGAGCCGTATCTGCTCAGTGATGTCAGCGCGTTCCAGGCCTGCTACGGCCTCTCGAACCCGATTCGCAACGTGTCCGTCGACGGCGGGGCGGTGGGGCCACCGCAGGGATCGGGGGAGGCCGCTATCGATACCGAGCTGGCGGCCGTGACGGCGCCTTCGGCGTCCCTGGTCGTCTACGAGGCTCCCAACCTCACCGACTCGCAGGGCATCGACCTGTACAACCAGATCGCCAGCGACGACGCGGCCCAGGTGGTCACGACCAGTTGGGGCGATTGCGAGGCCTTGGTGCCAGCGGGCGACATACAGACGGAGAACACGATCTTCCAGCGCATGGCCGTGCAGGGGCAGACCGTGATCGCGGCCTCCGGCGACTCGGGGTCCGAGGACTGCTTCGGCGCGAACGGCGCGACCGCGCTCGGAGTCGACGACCCCGGTTCGCAGCCCGACGTCGTCAGCGCGGGTGGCACCAGCATGCCGGCCGCCTCGGCGTCGTCCCAGGTGGTGTGGAACAACTGCCAGGGGCAGCCGATCCAGTGCGCGCAGCTCTCTTTGGTTGGCGCTGGCGGCGGGGGCTTCTCTGCGACATGGCCGCGCAACCCGGGCCAGCCCACGGCTTCGGGGTCCAATACCAACCCCTGCGGACTCGGTGCGAGCGGGTGCCGCGCCGTGCCAGACATCGCGTACGCGGCCGACCCGGTGAAGGGTGGCGTCATCGCGTTCTTCAGTGGGGGATGGGTCGCCTTCGGCGGTACCAGCGTCGGCCCACCCTCGAACGCGGGATTCTTCGCGGACGCGAATCAGGGCTGTTTCAATCGCCTCGGTCGCGTCGGCCCCGCGCTGTATTCGGCGGCGCGAGGGACGAACTTCACCGACATCACCCTGGGTAACAACGACTTCACCGGCTCACACGGTGGCGCGTTCAGCGCGGGCCCCGGTTACGACCCCGCCAGCGGCCTGGGTTCGCCCGTGTACCAGAGCCTGGTCCTCGCGCTGCAAGGTTCCGACGGCTGTCCGGCGGTCGCTTCACTGAGCCCGTCGTCGGGATCGACGACGGGCGGAGGCGCGGTCACGATCGCCGGCAGCGGGTTCGCCAACGCGACCACCGTCAACTTCGGGGCGGCCGGTGTCGGCAAGATCGTGTCGGAGACCGAGAACTCCATCACGGTCCTCCCGCCCAACGCGCCGAATCCCCTCTGTGTGGACGTGACGGTGAC
>JBPYFR010000282.1:0-4817 GCA_051985685.1 Acidimicrobiales bacterium | reverse complement strand
TCGTCGTCGTTGTCGTTGTCGTAGTGGTCGTCGTCGTGTTCTGGCCACGCTGGCCCGGGTTTTGTCCCGTCCCGCTCTGGCTCGGGTTTTGTCCCGACCCGTTCTGGCCCGGGTTCTGCGGCTGACTCACCGGTGGACTGACCGGTGACGACGCAGCGAACGCCTTGTCGAGTGTGCCCGTGATCGCGAATCCTGCGACCGTCGAGCTGAATGCCGCCGCTGTGAATACCGCGGCCGCGATCAAACGCCTTGCTCGCATCCCCAACCTCCTGCTGTTCGTGACACGTCCCTCACATCACATCACGGCACGAGGGACCTGACTTGCGTGGGACAGTAACAGAAGCCCCAAACGCCTCGCTCAGGTACCCGTGTGTCAACAGAGAGTCGCCGACATGGTTCGGAGCCGCGGAGATGCTCGACTTGTCAGCCCCACTCGGTCAGCGCACCCGAGCCGTCGGCAAGCAGGATGAGGCCGCCGTCGACGACCGGGCTCTGCCAGTGGATGGCGCCTACCGCTGCGCTCCAGAGAAGGGCTCCTGTGGTCGGGTTATAGGCGTGCATCGTCCCGCCGCCGGCCGCGTAGAGGACCCCGTTCGCCACCAACGGCGACGTGTTCCCGGTGGCGACGTTCCACACCGGAGTGAGCTGGGGCACGTGGCTGGTCGCGTTGATGGTCAACTTGAAACCAGCCGTGTGGCTATCCGTCGTCACCTCGACCCAGATCGTGCCGCTGGAATCGGTCCAGACGGCTGGCGCCGTGAGTATCTCGCCACCGGGACCGGCGACGAGACTCCATTCACCGCCGGTGAACCCCGGGCCGCCCTGTCCGCTGAGGTTGGCGGGATTGACGAGGCGGAGGTCGCCGTCCTTGCCGCCTTGGACGCCGACCTGGCTCAAGGGAGCCCCTCCAGGGCTCAGCGTCCCCGTGGGCACGGTGATCAGCGCCGGGAGGGTCGAACCGAGATCGGTGTCACCGTTTTGCAGCGCCTGATAGTTCGTGGGGGTATACGAGTCGACGGGGTTCCCGCCCACTCCGGTGCCGTCCGGATTGAGAGCCACGATCGAGTCGCCCCAGTCGTGCAGCGTCGGATCGAATCGGCCGTTGCCGGTCACGAAGTAAATCCGATCGTTCGTCGACGAATAGGTGACTCCGGACCTGGCCCAGACGCCGCTCTGCACGTCGGCGCAGTCGGGGCTCCCGGGCTTCTCGACGAAGTGGACCGCCTGGTTGCTGCAGAGGCTGTTGAAGACTTGCTGAGCGCCCGTGGTCAGGTCGATGGCCGTGATGTGCCCCTGGTAGTCGCCGGCGTCACCGGGATATCCGGAGTTGGCGACATAGAGATAGTTGTGTCCGTTCTTGGCGGTGGCCATAGCCAACGCGGACGAGCCCTTTTCGTCGAAGGCCTTGAGCGTGGCGACCTCCGGCCAGCCCCCGGTCGTGCTCTCGGTGCCGGTGCCGAGCGCCACTTTGTGCACCTTGCCGTCCAGGCCGTAGGTGTAGACGTAGCCACCCGCCTGATCGATGACCGGGGACGAGGTCGTGAAGCACGGACTGGTTCCGTTGTTGATCTTGCACGATCCCGGTCCGAAACTGATCGACCAGACCTGGGCCCCGGTGTGCAGGTCGAGTGCGACGAGATCGCCGGCCGTCGTCGTGACGATCACCAGGTCACGCGATCCCGACGGAGTGCTCACCCCGATGACGACGTCGGGCGCTCCATCGGCGTAGTGCGGCAGGGACACCTTCCATTTCTGGGTCACGGACGCGACGTTGGAAAGGGTCAGGGTGGTCTCGCCGACGTTGTTACCTTGGCGGCTGGCACCGCCGTCGAATTGTGGCCACGTGATGTTGCACCCCGTGAACAACGCCGTCGCAAGCACGCAGCCGAATGCAACAGAGATCCGCCCCCTTCCCACGCCGTCATTTAAGTTCGCTCTGCGGCGTGGTGCAACGCCAAGGAGTTCGACTGTGTCGTGGCACCCAAAAAAGATCAGATGCGAATCACACCAAATCTCGCCCACCGCTGTCGCTGCGACAATGAAGTCGCGGCTGCCAGAAGAGATGCGCACCGCAAGGCACTACTCCTCACCGTACGCAGTGATGAGTGGCGGTCCCTTTCGTCGAGCTGTGGCGGAGCCCATCTCGGGTTTCGGCCCAGGAGCGTCGAGGACCTGGTCCTGCTGCGAGGACCGTTCCGGAAGGGGTGTCGGCTGGCCGTACCAGCCGTTGTCCCGCTGCCAAGATCACACCACGGTTGTCACCGCGACCAGAACACCTGCACTCCCCAACACACTCCGTGGGCTCGCCGGCGGAGGGAGTGGGATTCGAACCCACGGAGGCTCGCACCTCGCAGCTTTTCAAGAGCTGTGCATTCGTCCGCTCTGCCATCCCTCCGGGTGGCTCATGCTAGGTGGTCGTCCTATGCCTCGGTGGTCCACTCCGCCAACTCGACGACGACCCCCGGTCCGTCGAGGAACACCAAGCGCCGGTCGTGGAAGTCCATGACGTCGTTGCGCGGCGTCACGTCGTGCGCCGCCAGGTGCGCCAGCATGGCGTCGAGATCTGTTACTCGGAAGCACACGTGGTTGAACCCCGTGCGTTGAAGCGAGCCGGCGTCCGGGTCCACAACGGCAGCCGGGTGGTGGAACCGGAGCAGCTGGACCTCCTGCCGCACCGGCGCCCCCTCCAGCACGAGGGTCACATGGTCCGCCTTCCAGTCACGGATTCCCATGTAGCGCGAGATCTCATCGCCCGAGGCCACCACGGCTAATCGCTCCACGAAGCCCAGGAGCCCGAAGAACCTTCGCGCCGCATCGAGGTCCTCGACGACGACCGTCATGTGATCGAACCCCTCGTTCACGGGATCCACGGCGACCTCCTTACCTCGGGGTCAGGTTGGCCCATTATCGCTTCATCCCTTCTGGGCCCGGTCCTTCGCCTCGCGGGCACGGCTGCGCAGCCGCCCCCGGGTCGCCTGGTCGAGGATCACCTTGCGCAGCCTCACCGCGGTGGGCGTCACCTCGACACACTCGTCCTCGGCGATGAACTCCAAGGCGTGCTCGAGGGAGAAGGAGAGTGCCGGCGTCAGCCGCTCGAACTCCTCGGCGGTCGACGAGCGCATGTTGGTGAGCTTCTTCTCCTTCGTGGGGTTGACGTCCATCTCCTCTGCCCTGGCGTTCTCCCCGACGATCATCCCTTCGTAGACCTCCTCGGCGGGCCCGACGACGAGCGTGCCCCGCTCCTGCAGGTTCATGAGCGCGAAGGTGGTGGTCACGCCGCGTCGGTCGGCGACCATCGACCCGTTGCGACGGGTGCGCAGTTCCCCGTGCCACGGCGCCCATCCGTCAAAGACGTGGTGGAGGATCCCCGTCCCGCGCGTCTCGGTCAGGAACTCGGTGCGGAAGCCGATCAATCCACGCGCCGGCACCCGATAGTCGAGGCGCACCCACCCCGACCCGTGGTTGACCATCTCGATCATGGCTCCCTTGCGCAGGGCCAGCAGCTGGGTCACGACGCCGAGATACTCGTCGGGCACGTCGACACTCACCCGCTCCACCGGCTCGTGCACGCCGCCGTCGACCTCACGCGTCACGACCTGCGGCTTGCCCACCGTCAGCTCGAAGCCCTCCCTGCGCATGGTCTCGACGAGCACGGCCAGCTGCAGCTCGCCCCGCCCCAGGACCTCCCAGGTGTCGGGCCGGTTCGTCGCTGCGACGCGGATGGCGACGTTCCCCACCAGCTCCTGGTCCAGCCGTGCCTTCAGCAACCGTGCGGTCAACTTCGTGCCGTCCCGGCCGGCCAGCGGCGAGGAGTTGATGCCGATCGTCATGGCCAGGCTGGGCTCGTCGACCGTGATGGCGGGCAAGGGCACGGGCGCGTCGGGGTCGGCCAGCGTCTCTCCGATCGTGACCTCGGCCAGGCCGGCCACCGAGGCGATCTCACCGGGCCCCGCGGAGTCCGCGGGCACCTGGTCGAGCGCCTCGGTGACGTAGAGCTCGGTGATCTTCGACCGCTCCACCGTGCCGTCGAGGCGGCACCAGCCCACGACGGCGCCCCGGGCGAGCGTGCCCTGGTGCACCCGGCACACGGCGAGCCGCCCCACGTAGGGCGACGCCGACAGGTTGCACACGAGGGCCTGCAGCGGCGCGCCCTGCTCGAACCTCGGCGCGGGCACATGGTCGACGATGGCCCGGAACAGTGGCTCGACGTCCTTGCCGGCGACGCCCGCCTCGGTGCTCACCCAACCGGCCTTCGCGTTCGCGTAGAGGATCGGGAAGTCGATCTGGTCCTCGTCGGCGTCCAGGTCGAGAAAGAGCTCCTCCACCTGATGCACGACTTCGCCGATGCGCGCGTCGGCCCGGTCGACCTTGTTGACGACGAGCACCACCGGCAGCCGGGCCTCGAGTGCCTTGCGCAGCACGAAGCGCGTCTGGGGCAGCGGGCCTTCGGATGCGTCGACCAGGAGCAGCACGCCGTCGACCATCGTCAGCCCACGCTCGACTTCGCCCCCGAAGTCGGCGTGCCCCGGCGTGTCGACGATGTTGACCTTCACGCCGCCCCAGCGCACCGCCGTGTTCTTGGCCAGGATGGTGATGCCCTTCTCGCGCTCGAGGTCGCCCGAGTCCATGACCCGGTCGGTGGGTTGCTGATGCGCGCCGAAGGCTCCGGTCTGGCGCAGCATGGCGTCGACCAGCGTGGTCTTGCCGTGGTCGACGTGGGCCACGATGGCGACGTTGCGGATGTCGTCTCGGGTTCCCATCGGGGAGTCAACGATAGAGGACCTCGGCCGCCGCTCAGGCGGCGAAGGCGACCGGCG
>JBPYFR010000281.1:0-6398 GCA_051985685.1 Acidimicrobiales bacterium | reverse complement strand
AGCCGTACGTCACAATGCAGCCTTCCTATGTGCGGACGCTTCGCCCTCTACACACCGCCAGCGCGACTGGCCCGCTACTTCCAAGCCGCGCTCGCCGATGACACCGAGCCCGGCTACAGCCCCAGCTGGAACGTCGCCCCGACCGATCAGGTCCTCGGCGTCCGGGACCGCCCCGGGCCCGACGGGGGTGAGCCGACGCGCACGCTCATGTCCTTCCGCTGGGGCCTCATCCCCTGGTGGTCAAAGGACGCGAAGTCGGGCAGCCGACAATTCAACGCGCGCAGCGAGACGGTCGCGACCAAGGCCGCGTTCCGCGAGGCGTTCCGCGAGCGCCGCATCATCGTCCCCGCCGACGGCTTCTACGAGTGGCAGCACGACGGCGGGCACAGCAGAGGGAAGAAGCAGCCGTACTTCCTCACCCGAGCCGACGGCGCTCCCATGGCCTTCGCCGGTTTGGCTGAGCGCTGGCGCGACAAGAGCGCGCCCGATGCGCCGCTCATCCGCAGCTGCACGGTCATCACGGCGCCCGGCGGGGCGGACCTGCACGGCATCCACGACCGCATGCCGGTCATCCTCGACCCCGCCACCTTCGACCTGTGGCTCGATCCCGCCAACGAGGACACCGAGGAGCTGCGCGCGCTGCTGCGCCCGCCCCCGGCCGGAACCGTGGTGCTCCGCCCGGTTGGGCCACGGGTCGGCAACGTGGCCAACAACGACCCCAGCCTGATAGAGGCCCTGTGATCAGGTCCGTGATCCCGTGATCAGGTCCGTGACTCGCTACCAGTGAAGTATCGAGTGATGCGGTACGCCCGTTTCGAGAAGAAGCCGATCGTGCGACGAGGGGTCGGTGCCCTAGGGCTCTTTGGGCTCGCCTTGGTGCTGGCAGCATGCCAGGTCCGGCTGACGTCCGATGGCAGTGCCTACATCTACTCGGTCCGGGGGGCGCGGACAGTGGTGGTGAATGCTCCTTCGACGTCTGGTATCAACAACCGAGACTTCATCTGGTCGTCCAAGAGCCCGATCGAAGCCGACGACACAGCGTGCGCGACCTTCAGCGACGGACTGGGCCAACCGGGGATTGCACTGCGCATCAACGGACAGAACCCGACGCACGGCATCACAGTGACCGAGAACTACGCCTTCTGGGTCTACAACGTCTTCAATTTCCATGTGTGGGACACGAGCCAATCTCCACCCTTCACGGCTTTCGGGCAGACCACGATCAATGCCTTGCCTCCAGACCCACCGACAGATCCGTTGCACATGTGCGCACGGGTCGAGGGCAACGTCGTCCAGTTCGTCGTGTGGGTGGACGGAATGCGGCAGCCCGCGTGGGGAGACCCCACTTGGGGTGGACAAGCAGCTCTGCCTGCCGGAGCTCCCTCGGTCGGACAGACGGGCTTCTACGTCGGGCACATCGCTCCGGGGACCTCAATCACGTACAGCAATCTGACCGTTGACGGTCTGACCAACAACCCGATTCGTGACGACAATCTCGTGACGAAAAGAAGCGCCCGCACGAACGCGCCGCGTGCTGGGAGGCTGCCAAGCCCGTGTAAGCGACCAATCCGATCCGGAGGATGTTTTGCGGCACTCCGTCGGCCGGTTGGTACGGGTCTTGCAAACCGAGTCCGTTGAGCGAACGCCCGCGCGTCGACCGCCGGACGTTCCTTGCCGCCGCGCTCGCGGCCGGCGGGGCGGGTGTGGTGTCCGCCGTGAGCGGTCGAACCGGAGCCGGCGCGGCGGTCATCCGGAAGGCGACGTCGATCGCGGCGTCGGGATCCGACCTCGGGGCGATCGAGCACGTGGTGTTCGTCATGCAGGAGAACCGCTCGTTCGACCACTACTACGGCACCTACCGCGGAGTGCGGGGCTTCGACGACCGTCCGCGGGGGAGCCTCGGCGCGTTCGCGCAGAGGTGGCCCGGCGGACGCGATCCCCGCTTGTTGCCGTTCCATCTCGACACGGCCTCGGGCATCGGTGAGTGCACGTTCGACCTCGACCACAGCTGGAAGGGCCAGCATCTGTCCCGGGGCCGGGCACGCGACAACGGGGCGTTCGTCTCCACGCACACGCGGCCTGAGTTCCAGGGGCCCAAACACGGCACCCTCACCATGGGCTACTACCGCCGGAGCGACCTTCCCTTCTACTACGCGCTCGCCGACGCGTTCACGATTTGCGACAACTACCACTGCTCGGTGTTCGGGCCTACCCATCCGAACCGGCTCATGTCGCTCTCGGGCACCATCGACCCGTCGGGCCACGCGGGCGGCCCCGTGCTCATCACGGACCAGTCGCCCGACGCCGTCTACAGCGCCAGCTGGGACACGATGCCCGAGGTCCTGGAGGACGCCGGCATCAGCTGGAAGGTGTACACGCCGACGGGGACCCTCTACACACCCGCCTTCATCGAGAAGTACGGGCTGATCGCCACCGACGCCATCCTGCCCTACTTCCGGCAGTACCGCGATCCCAACTCGGCGCTGTACCAGAAGGCATTCCTGCCCCAGTATCCAGCCGACTTCGCCGCCGACGTCGCTTCGGGTTCGTTGCCGGCGGTGAGCTGGCTCATCACTCCGATTGGCTACGACGAGCATCCGTCGTCGCCGCCCGCGATGGGCGAGCTGTTCACGTCACAGGTGCTGGCGACGCTGACGTCGAACCCCGCGGTGTGGTCGAAGACCGTGCTCTTCCACACCTACGACGAGAACGACGGGTTCTTCGACCACGTGCCCCCGCCGAGCGCGCCCACGGGCACGCCCGGCGAGTACCTGACGGTGCGGCCGTTGCCCAGCGACGCGAAGGGCATCAGAGGCCCGATCGGGTTGGGCTACCGCGTCCCCATGCTCGTGGTGTCGCCGTTCAGCCGGGGCGGCCACATTGCGTCGAAGGTGTTCGACCACACCTCGCAGTTGCGCTTCTTGGAGACCCGCTTCGGCCTGCAGGCGCCGAACATCTCGGCCTGGCGCCGGCGGGCGACGGGCGATCTCACCTCGGCGCTGCACATGGGACAGGCGGATGTGTCGGTGCCGACGCTGCCCAGCACGGCGAACGACCAGCCCGGCGCGCTCATGGCGCTCGGCTGCACCCAGGGCGACATCCTCGAGGTGTCCAAGGACCAGCCGCCGTACCCGGTTCCGGTGCGCCAGAGGATGCCGGTCCAAGAGAGAGGGTGAACGCCGGAGTCACCAGGCGCCTCCGGCGCGCTCAGCCCGGAGGGACCTGCCAGTCGACCAGGTTGCTGCTGCGCGCGATGCCGATTCGGGCGTGACCCCATCCCCCAAAGCGGGACAGCTCGGTGCTCCCGGCGTACGTCAAGTAGTCCTCGTCGCCCGACCCCACGCAGAGGTAGGCGGAGTTGGCATGTTCGAAGCCCACGCTCGAGACCCCCGAGCCGGTGTTGAACGCTTCGCTCGGCACCATGAGCTCGCGCCCGGCCGACCAGTGCAGCCAGGTCGCGGGCGCCGACGGATCACCCGGACCCAAGGTGAAGATGAAGGGCAGGTCCAGGAGATTCGACGTGGCCACGAGGTGCCACCCGCCCTCGACGGTGAGGAACTCGTAGTTCTCGACCGTGTCGCCGTAGACCACGATGTCGGGCTGTCCGACCAGCTGGAAGTGACCGGAGAGGGACGGGGCCCAGGCAATCTCGAAGTGCTGTCGCTGTGACGTGGTCCCAGCCTTGAAGCCCAAGATGACGCCATGACCGGTGAACGCGAGCGCGGCGTCGATCATGCGGCCCGCAAGTCCGTGTGCGAGCGGATGTGGACCCGACCAGGAGCTCATGGCGGCGTTGCCACTGACGCGGTACTCGAGGCCACCGGGCGTCTGGTAGGTGACGATGAACCTCCCGGCCGGGTCTCGCACGACGTCCGGTGACGCGGCGTCGGTTGCGATGATCGTCGGGGCCGACCAGCGACGAAGATCGGGGCTCCGCGCGACCGCCACGTCGAAGCGGACATGAGGAGCGGAACGCGTCTCCGTCATGGTGCTGAACAGCATGTGCCAGGACCCGCCGGACCACTGCAGGGCCTGGTCCTTGACGCCGAGAGCGGGATAGGACAGGACGGGATTGTGCAGCGCCGTCCAGTCGATTCCACTGGGGGGTCGCCCGACGATGCAGGCGTGGTCCTGGCCCGGTGCGACGGTCGCCCCCGAGACGCTGATCGGTGCAAGAGCGAAGGTCACGACCGCGCCCAACCCCACCAGGCCGAGGAGGCGTCGCACGCCCTGACCGTAGCGCGGGTGTTCAGGCGCGGCTGGTTCGATCAGCCTCCCTCAAATGGGGACGCATCTCGTTTCTTGCGGCTCCACGAGGACCACGATTGCCTCACATTGCCAGAGTCATCCTGCAAGATACGGAGGGATTCGAAGGACTCTAGGTCATTCCCGTACTGGTCAATCCACAACTCTGCGTCCCGCTTCGAACGAAAGTGCTTCGCCTCACTGGGACTGGTCGTCATTATCAACGCAAAGTGGTTCGCATCGAATCCGTGGACGAAGTTGATTCCCTCCTTGATCACCCACATGTCAGACCGCTTCGCCCTCTCCTGTGCACGTCGGGACGGTCAGGGTGCTGATCCGAAGAACCGCCCGCGGGAGTACGGGGCCAGATCATCGCTGGATCGGGAACGGACCGACGTGGTGGCGTGCCCAAGACGAGCCGACGGCGCACGAGAACGAGCGAAGATTCATCAACGTCCATGCTTCATGCACCCCCTCCGCCTCGCCTGGGCACGGCACGACCCCAATGCTCTCGGCATCCGCAGGTGCCACCGAAGGAATTGCGCGCGCACGGAACACTCGAGAGGTCTGCATTCTGAACGATGTGACCCTTGCCACGCTGGACTTTCGACGACAAACTTTTGCCATCTGGCGACAACTGTGAGGTGACCATGGCCGCCATGGTCCATGCCCAATCCCTACAGGGTTACCGCGAGCTCGTCGGCGACTTGGGAGGCAACCCCACCCCGCTGCTGCGAAGAGCCGGCATCAACCCCACCGCGCTCAACCAACTCACCGCCTTCATCAGCTTCGAGAACCTGACCGATCTGTTGGAACGCTCAGCTGCGGAGCTGCATTGTGCAGACTTCGGGCTCCGCCTGGCCGAACGCCAAGACATCGGCATCCTCGGGACGCTGGCAGTGGCCATGCGATATTCGACGACCGTGGGCGAGGCGATGCAGTGCGCGTCCAGATACATCGAGCTCTACAACGCGGCCATCGCCTTCAGCATCACCACCGGGGAAGTGCGGGGTCAGGCGCGACTGCTGTTCAGGCTGCTTCCCGGACACCCCCTCCGGTGGGCACAAACCGCAGAGCATGGCATAGGTCTGAGCTGGCGCATCCTGACGCTGCTGTCGGAGGGTCGAAGTCACCTCCAGCAGGTCTGGTTTCCCCATCCCGCGGTGGCGAGCGAGGAGAGTTATCGGGCCCGCTTCGGCGCCTCACTCATCTTCAGAGCGGATCAGGCCGCGCTGGCGATCGCGGAGAGCGACCTCGAGCTGTCCATCAGCGAAAACATCCCGGACTTACACGGCGCGGCCACTCGCTACTTGGACGGCAAACTGTCACGAGGCCGAACAGCCCTGACAGATCAAGTCCACCAGGCCGTCGAGGCTCTCTTGGGAACCGGCATCTGCAGTAACGGTGACGTCGCGAGAGCCCTCTCCATGCATCCGCGCACGATGCAACGACGTTTACGAGCGGAGGGAACCTCCTTCGAGGCCATCAAGGACGCGGCTCGACGAGACTTGGCCCAGCAATACCTGTCCCAACCGGACCTCCCGCTGACCCAGATCGCCGGGCTGCTCGGGTACAGCGAACAGTCTGCGCTGGGGCGCAGCTGCCGCCGCTGGTTCGAGACGACGCCCCGAGAACTGCGCGCCCGTCTCGTGTCTGGCCGAGCATCGACGTCTGGGATCGCTTCGACAGTTGTCACGTCAGACTCCGGGGGCTCCGTGTGAGGATGGTGTTCGGTCGATCGGCCGAGTACCTCTCGTTGAGGGCGAAAAAACGGTTGACCATCGAGGGGAACTATGTAAATTATGGCGATCGTGACTTCGGTCGATCGACCGACTAAGAGGGCGTCGGGCAAGCGCACCTCCGAGGGGAGGCGGCGTGGCGCGGACGCCACCCGTTCAACCATCTTGGAGGCGGCCCGCCGGCGCCTGCTCGCCGACGGCTTCGCCGGGCTGTCGACCCGGGGCGTGGCAGAGGAAGCGGGGGTGCCACTCAGCCAGCTGCACTACCACTTTGGCTCCAAGCAGCAGCTGATCCTCGACCTGCTCGAGGAGGAGAACGTCCGGCGGCTGGCTCGTCAAACCAGGATGTACGCCGAGGAACGTCCTCTTTGGAAACGCTACGAGCAGGCATGCGACTTCTTGGAGGACGACCTC
>JBPYFR010000280.1:0-31357 GCA_051985685.1 Acidimicrobiales bacterium | reverse complement strand
TCACTCTCGGGGATGAAGTCGATCCCGTGTTGCTCGACGTGGAAAGCCGACTCGAACTCCGGATCGTGAAGGATCGCTAGGTCTTCAGCGATCGCCACCGCGTCTCCTCCTTTGATGTCGCCTCGCTGGAGACACCATCTTCACCCCGTTCGGAGCCGGCTGGTCGGTGGGGTGGTGACCTCGTGCAACTGCCTCGGCCTGGCATCGTCGTCTCGCACTCCACCTTGTCAGGTTCGGCGCGCCTCCCTGGCCAGCGACCGAAGATTGTCGGTTCCACACCTTGTGTGCTGGTCGGCTGCGGGTCAAGTGCAGATCAGGTGGACGGGCTCCGCTAGAACGTCGCCCATGCACGGGGCCCTCATGGTGTGCGGGACCACGTCGGACTCGGGCAAGTCCACCGTGGTGACCGGTTTGTGCCGCCTGCTGGCGCGCCGAGGCGTGAGCGTCGCCCCCTTCAAGGGGCAGAACATGTCGCTCAACTCGATCGTCACCGCGACGGGCGGGGAGATCGGCCGTGCCCAGTGGCGACAGGCGCTGGCCGCCGGCGCCGAGCCCGAAGTTGCCATGAACCCGGTTTTGCTCAAGCCCTCGGGTGACGCCGCCTCGCACGTGGTTGTCATGGGACGCCCGACCGGAGTGCAGGAGGCGGCGCGCTACCAGGCAACGAAGAACGACCTCGTCGGGATCGTCGATGAGGCACTGGCCGACCTGCGGCGCCGCTTCGACGTCGTCATCCTGGAGGGGGCCGGCAGCCCCGCGGAGATCAATCTCCTCGACAATGACATCGTCAATCTCGGGGTGGCTCGGAGAAACGGAATTCGGGCCATCGTGGTCGGCGACATCGAGCGGGGAGGAGTGTTCGCCCACTTGCTCGGCATCGTCGCCATCCTGCCTGACGACCTCTCCTCGCGCATTCAAGGTTTCGTCATCAATCGCTTTCGCGGCGACCCATCCCTCCTCGGTGATGCCGCCCGGCAGCTCGAGGCACATTGTGACGTACCGACTCTCGGTGTCCTTCCCTATCTGGAGGACGTGCACCTCGACGCCGAGGACTCGCTTGCCTTGGCGCGCGCGACTGGTTCCTCGGGCTGGGCCGACGCGACCGACGCCCCTGACGCCCCTGGCGCCGCTGGCGCCGTCCTCGATGTGGCCGTCATTCGCCTGCCCCGGGTCTCGAACTTCACCGACCTCGACCCGTTCGCGGTCGAGCCGCACGTGCGCGTCCGCTGGGTCGAAACTCCCGCCGCACTCGGCGACCCCGACCTTGTCGTACTGCCGGGGTCCCGTTCGACCGCGTCGGATCTCGAGTGGCTTCGCAATGCAGGTTTGGTGAGGGAGTTGGAGGTGTTACGGCGGTTGCCGTCGCCCCCTGTCGTGCTCGGTCTTTGTGGCGGCTACCAGATGCTGGGTGAGCGTGTCGACGACCCCTTGGGGATTGAGTCAACAGCTTCGAGACGCGCAGGACTCGGTTGGCTTCCGGTCGACACGATCTTTCGTCGCGAAAAGTTCACCCAATTGAACGCAGGTACCGGTCTCGGCGGAGAGTTGGTGCATGGCTTCGAAATACGGCACGGCTACACCCGGCCCAGACCCGGGTGGTCGGGCTGGCTGAACGTCATGAGCACGGACGGTCACGCGGTGAGCGCGCGCGACGAACACGAGCGCGTGTTTGGCACCTCGCTGCACGGGTTGTTCGAGGAGGACGGCTTCCGGTCCAGTTTCCTGCGCCGGGTGGCGTCGGTGCGCGGGCGTCGGTGGCGGTCTTCCGGCCTCTCGTTCGCCGCCACCCGTGAGCGTCAGATCGATCGCATCGCTGATGCGTGCGAGTCGCATCTCGACACCGACGCCCTCTGGCACATTCTCGAATCGGGCTGATCCGCTCGCGTCGTGGCCCGCCGCCGAGCGCGACGCGTTCGCCGCAAAGGCTTATAACAGCGCGACCGAGTTTTGCGGAACTGCCGGTGCAGCGCATCGTTCGATCGTTCTCTTCATCGGGCGTGTACGCCGCGTATGCGCTGGGTACACGTGCGGTGGGGGACGGAAGGAATCCGCGTGACCTCGGTCGTGAAGTTCAAAAGGTTCCCGGCGTTTTCGCCGTCAGTGCGGGAGGGGCACTTGCGGGTTGCACCTCGGGCCCTGGTTCGTCGGCGACGTCGACCACGACGACCGGGTCCACGAAGACGCCGTCGACCACGATTAGCTCAGCCAACGCACCTACGGCCGGAACGTCACTGGGACTAGCGCAGTCACCTTCCGAGGGTGTCTCCACAACTTTCATGGTGGTTCGGGAGGGCCCTCACTTCAGGTTTGTGCCTCCCCAGAGACCTCACCGGCAAATAGGAATCACGACTCGGTAACGAACTGCTCTGTCAACCACCCCATTCGCACTTGGCCAACCCGCAGCCTTCATAAGTGACAGGCCGGAGCGGGGTTGACCTTCCAATACCACCGGGAAACCATCATGAAAAAGATCTTGTTCGGTGTTGCCGCCATGGCGCTCCTCTTGGTCGGAGGGGGTGCGGCAGCTACCTACGTGGCGGTCTCGTCAGCATCGGCGGCTTCTGCTCCACACGTCATGGTCATCATGATGGAGAACGAGTCTTCTTCGGCGGTCTTCGGCAACACGTCACTTCCCTATTTCAACGGCACCCTGGAGCCGAATTACCCCGAGCTCACGAACAACTTCGCAGAAGGTCATCCGTCTCTCCCCAACTATCTGGAGATGACCGATGGCACCACGAATGGCGTGACCTCTGACTGCGCTCCTGGTCCTGGTTGTGAGGGCGTCAGTCCGAATCTCGTTTCCGAGCTCGATGGCGCCGGCATTCCATGGAAAGCGTGGATGGAGTCGATGCCGTCATGCGGCTACACAGGTGGTGACACGGGCGGTGACGACGGCTACGGAGACCAGTTCTACGCGCAGCACCACAATCCGTTCGTGTACCACAACCTCTCGCAATCGGAGCTGAACGCGAACGATTGTCCGCTCCCGTCTGCGAGTGGGGTCACGACGGCACTGGACGCCGCCAGTGCACCCGACTTCGTCTGGGTCACACCCAACATGCTTGACGACGGACACGACGGTTCGCTCACGACCATGGACAGCTGGCTGTCGAACTACATTCCGGCCATTCAGGCAAGCACCTGGTACAAGAACGGCGGCAACATCGTCATTGAATGGGATGAGTCCGCGACATCGGACACGTCCGGGATCCCCAACACCGGGTCGGCCGGTGGCCAAGTCCCGGGCATCGTCATCAACTCCGCTGAGCAAGGTAAAGCGAACTATCAGCCAGCTGTTGACCAGGCGGGGATCCTCGGCAGCATCGAGTCGCTCTACGGCGTGAACTTGACTGGAGACGCAACGAATTCGGCGAACGGGACGATCAGTTCTCTTCTGACTTCTGGGGGTGGGACGACAACAACGACGACCAGCGCCCCGACCACCACCACGACTGCCCCGCCGAGTACGACGACAACGTCGGCTCCCGGTTCGACGACCAGTACGTCGACCACGCAGCCCTCCACCGCGCCGACGACCCAGCCATCCTCGGGTGGTGGGGGCCAGGTCGTCCTCGGTGCATGGACGAACGAGGACGACTCCAGTGCAGCGGCGATGCTGAACGCCGTTGGCGTTCCGGTGAACCAGGGCGCTGTGATGAACTTCGCCACCAACACATCTCTGGCCGGAGCGATGGGTGGTCTGAGCAACATCACCAACCTCGGCCAGTCGGGCGCGATGTACAAGATATGGGCCGAGAACTTCCAGTTCGGTGATTCGGTGGGCGACTGGTCCTGGGTGACAGATGGCAGTCGCGACGCCTACTTCCAACAGGCCGCGCAGGACTGCATCACGAATGGCGTCCACATGATCCGCCTGGGATGGGAGTTCCAGTCCCTCTATCCCTATGGTGGCGTATCTGCTGCGCAGTTCAAGGCGACATGGGACCACATCGTCAGCCTGTACGAGCAGGTGGCCGCGGCAGACGGCGTGTCCAACTGGTTCAACTTCATCTGGAATCCCGACAAGGGTCCGTCGTCCACCGGCGACCCCATCTCGTCCTACTTCCCGGGCAAGGCGTTCATGGGGAGCCCGGGCGTCATCGCCGACGACACCTACCCCGACGCGACAGGGTGGAACGGCATCGACGGCACATCTTGGGATTTGCAGGACGTGGTGAACCTCGCTCAGCAGCAGGGTATGGAGGTGGCGATCCCAGAGTGGGGAATGACTCCCACACAGGAGAGTGGCTGGACCGGCAGCGGTGACGATCCCTCCTTCGCGGACAGCCTGTTCAACTGGGCGGCCCAAACTGAGCAGACACTTGGCCGGAACGTCTATATCGACATGTGGGGTGATGGCTATCCCAACACGAACTCCGGCACATGGGGCTTGCAGAACTTCCCCAACACCTTTCACGAGGTAGGGGTGGACGTGGCGAAGCTCAAGGCGCAGCACCTGATGATGAGCGGTGGGACTCCGGCGCCCACCACGCCGCCACCAAGTCCGACCACGACGACTCAGCCGCCGCCGACGACGCCGACGACAAGTCATCCCACGCCCACCACGACGCCACCCAGCCCGACCTCGACGAACAAGCCGCCCCCGACGAGTCCTCACGGCGGCTACTGGATCAGCGGCGCCGACGGTGGTGTCTTCAGCTTCGGGAGCGCAAGGTTCTACGGCAGCATGGGCAACGTCCGGCTCAACCGTCCGGTGGTCGGGATCGCCGCCACCCGCGATGCCGCGGGGTACTGGGAGGTCGCCGCCGACGGCGGCGTCTTCAGCTTCGGCGACGCCCGCTTCTACGGCTGCACCGCCAACCTGGTGCTCAACCAGCCGGTCGTGGGCATGGCGAGAACCCCCGACGGGGGCGGCTACTGGCTGGTCGCCGCCGACGGCGGCGTCTTCAGCTTCGGCGACGCCCGCTTCTACGGCAGCACCGGCAACCTGGTGCTCAACCGGCCCGTGGTCGCCATGGTGCCGACCTCCGACGGGGGCGGCTACTGGCTGGTCGCCGCCGACGGCGGGCTCTTCTCCTTCGGCGACGCGCCTTTCCACGGCTCGCTGGGGTCGTCCCCGCCGCCCACGCCCATCGTGGGGGTGGCCCCCACCCACGACGGCGGGGGCTACTGGATGCTCGAAGCCGACGGCGTCGCCCACGCCTTGGGCGACGCGTCCGCCTTGGGCCTGGGCCCCCGGTCGCCGGGCCTGGCCGGTCGGGCCGGCCCGATGTCGGCGCTGACCCCCGACCTCACCGGGCGGGGCTTCGACGCGGTGGACATCGCCGGCCAGGCCTTCGCCTATGGCGACGCGCCCTACTTCGGCGACGTGTCCACGGTGGTCCCCAACTACTCAGGCCGCGCCGTCGGCATCGCGGTGCACCCGGGCTGAAGCCGCGACGTCGATAGCGGCCCTCGAGTTTCGCATTCTGCCCACCGCGAGTGTCAGATCGGCCGCATGGCTGACACGTTCGAGTCACGTCTGACACGTTCGAGTCACGCCTGGATCCTAAGGCCACTGGAGCATTCTCGAAACGGGGGTTCCGTCGCCGGGCGCGACGCGTTCAGCGCCAAAGCGTGTGGCACCGCGACCGAGCGTTACGGAACTATGGATGCAGCGCATCGTTCGATCCTTCTGTTCACCGACCGTGTATGACGCGTTTGCGCTGGGTACACATCCGATGGGGGACGGGAGGAATCCGCGTGATCTCGTCCGTGAACCGTCGAAGGTTTCTCGGTGTTCGTCGCCAGTGGGATGGGCATTGCGGGTTGCACCGTCACTGGGCAACCAAGGAGCCACGACTTTCTACCGCATTGCTCTCGCAATCGCCCCTTTCAACGTTGGCAACTCCCACCCTCCTTTGTTTGGGCGGGCGCGCTGACCTTCCACCACGAGCGAGGACACAACCATGAAGAAGATCTTGTTCGGCGTAGCCGCGCTGGCGCTCCTTCTCTTTGGAGGGAGTGCAGCGATCACCTACGCGGCGGTGACGCCGACATCTGCGACCCCGAAGCCTCACGTCATGGTCATCATGATGGAGAACGAGCCTTTTTCGGCTCTATACGGCAACTCATCACTGCCCTATTGGAACGGGACGCTCGAACAGAACTACCCCGAGCTCACGAACAACTTCGCAGAAGGTCATCCGTCTCTTCCCAACTATCTGGAGATGACCGACGGCACCACAAATGGCGTGACCTCTGATTGTGCCCCGAGCTCTAGTTGTGACGGCGTAAGTCCGAATCTGGCCTCCGAACTCGATGGCGCCGGCATTCCCTGGATGGCATGGATGGAATCGATGCCATCGTGCGGCTACTCCGGTGGCGATACGGGCGCCGCCGACGGTTTCGGCAACCAGCTCTACGCTCAGCACCACAACCCGTTCGTGTACTACAACCTTGCGCAATCGGAGCTGAACACGAAGGATTGTCCACTCCCGTCTCCAGGTGGGGTCACGACAGCACTTAACGCTTCCAACGCTCCCGACTTCCTCTGGGTCACGCCCAACATGCTCGACGACGGGCACGATGGACCCCTCACCACGATGGACTCCTGGCTGTCCAACTACATCCCGGCCATTCAGGCAAGCACCTGGTACCAAAACGGCGGCAACATCATCATTGATTGGGACGAGTCCGCCCCTTCGGACACATCGGGAATCCCCAACACAGGGTCAGCCGGCGGCCAAGTCGACGGCATGGTCATCAATGCCGCTGAGCAAGGGAAACCCAACTATCAGTCAGCTGTGGACCAGGCTGGGATCCTTGGGAGTATCGAGTCACTGTATGGAGTGAGCTCGACCAGAGACGCGTCAAACGCTGCAAATGGGACGATCCGTCCTCTTCTGGCTTCTGGAGGTGGGACGACGACTACCACGACCAGCGCCCCGACCACTACCACGACTAAGCCGTCGACCACGACGACAACGCAGCCCACTGGTGTTGGCAGCGGGAGTGGCAAGGTCGTCCTTGGTGCATGGACCAACGAGAACGACTCCAATGCAGCGGCGATGCTCAACGCCGTAGGCGTTCCGGTCGGCCAGGGTGCCGTGATGAACTTCGCCACCAACACTTCCCTGGCTGGTGCGATGGGCAGCCTCAGCAACATCAGCAACCTTGGACAGTCCGGCGCGAAGTACAAGATATGGTCTGAGAACTTCCAGTTCGGTGATTCGGTTGGCAATTGGTCGTGGGTGACGAACGGCACGCGTGACGGATACTTCCAACAGGCGGCACAGGATTGCATCACCAGCGGTGTCCACATGATCCGTCTGGGATGGGAGTTCCAGTCCCTCTACCCCTACGGTGGGGTGTCCGCGGCGCAATTCAAGGCGACATGGGATCACATCGTCAGCCTCTACGAGAAGGTGGCCGCGAGCGACGGCGTACCAAATTGGTTCAACTTCATCTGGAACCCCGACAAAGGTCCGTCCTCTACAAGCGACCCCATCTCGTCTTACTTCCCGGGCAAGGCGTTCATGGGAAGCCCAGGCGTCATCGCCGACGACACGTACCCCGACGCGACAGGGTGGAACGGCATCTACGACACGTCTTGGGACTTGCAGGACGTGGTTTCCCTTGCGCGGCAGCAGGGCATGGAAGTCGCGATCCCAGAGTGGGGAATGACTCCGACGCAGGAGAGTGGCTGGACCGGGAGCGGTGACGTCCCGTCGTTCTCGGACGCCGTGTTCTACTGGGCCGCGGTGACCGCGCATTCGCTGGGCCGAAACGTCTATGTCGCGATGTGGGGTGACGGGTATCCGAACACGAACTCCGGTACCTGGGGCCTGCAGAACTTCCCCAAGACCTGGCACGAGGTAGGGGTGGATGTTTCGCTCCTCAAATCGCACGGCCTGATGTGAGCGGGGCTCCATTGACGAGAACGGCGTCGCGGTCCGGTTCGTAAAGCGAGACCGCTCAAGGGGCCAGGTCGAAGAGCATGTGGTGACTCAGGTCTCCGACGAGGTCGATGATGATGTGCATCGATGTCACTCGCCACGACCCATCCACTCGTTCGTAGCCGTGCCGGTAGCGCCCTGCGATGACCGGCTGCAAGGCGAGAGCGCCGGGCACTGCCTGCAGTACCGTGAAATACGAGCGGCTCTGCGCAGTGTCTCCCGCCTCGGCGATGTCGACGATGACGTTCGTCACGACATGCTTGGAGCGAGGGGTCCTGTCCTCGTAGCGGCGGGTGCTGCGTTCGTAGAGGCGCGTGATCGCGTCACGGCCCGAGACGGCGTCGTCGTAGCCCTCGAACGTCAGCGTGGCGTGCTGTAACAGCTCGCCGATACCGTCGAAGTCGCCGGCGTCGATTCGCTCCGCATACGCGTAGACGAGCTTGGTGATGGAATCGACCGGGGTCACGTGCACGCGGGCGATTGTGGCACCCTTCACTGACCGAGGAGGCGGCCCATCCGACGAGCGACGCGGCTCGGCCGCCCCCGTCGGGTCTCGGTCCGGTCCGCGAGCTTCATGGCCGTAAGCCCTGCGTTCACGCCCAGCCAGCGCAGGGGCTCGGGCTCCCAGCGCGGCGAGCGGTGCCCCACCCAAGGGAGGCGCGTCAAGGCGGTCTCGACGCCCGTGATGAGGTCCGACAGCGTGCGGCCCGCCAGGTTGGACGTCGCGACGCCGTCGCCGACGTACCCCCCGGCCCAGGCCAGCCCGGTGGCGCGGTCAAGCCCGACCGACGAGTGCCAGTCGCGCGGGATGTCGAGCGGACCACCCCAGGCATGCGTGAAGCGGACACCGGCAAGATCGGGGAAGAGCTCGGTGAGCGTCCGGCGCAACAGGGCATGCACACCCGGCTCGGAATCGTAAGGCGGGCGTACCGCGGACCCGTAGTGGTAAGGGGAGCCGCGCCCACCGAAGGCGATCCGTCCGTCGACCGTGCGCTGACCGTAAATCACCATGTGGCGATAGTCGGCGAAGGTGGTGCGTTCGGGCAGGCCGGCCGACGCCCAGAACGTCTCTTCGAGCGGTTCCGTCGCAACCATGAGGGAGTACACGGGCACGAGCTCGCGACGGAGATGGGGAAGTGTCGCCGTCCACGCCTCGGTTGCCCGCACCACCACGGTGGCCCGGACCGTGCCGCCGAGGGTGATGGCAGTCGGACCGCGCGGCGCCGGGAAGATGTCACGGACCTCGGTGTGCTCGTAGAGCGTCACGCCCCGCCGCTCCACCGCGTCGGCCAGACCCCTTGCCAGCAGCGCCGGCTGCAACGCCGCGCAGTGTGGTGTGTACGTGGATCCGATGGCGCCGGTCGCACCGATCAAGGCGGCGGTCTCCTCCCGGTCCAACCAACGCAGATCCTTCTCGCCGAAGCCGTGCCCACGGGCGTCGTCGAGAGCCGCGAGAGCCCGTTCCCGCTGCGCCTCGTTCCGCACGAGCTCGACCGATCCACCCTTCGCGAAGTGGTAGTCGATGCCTTCGGCAGCGGCGGTCTGCCCGACGGCATCCACGGACTCCTGCATCGCCCTCCGCATGGCGACCATGGCGGCGTGCCCATGTCGGCGGGCCAGTCCGGCGTTGGAGGTGGCGAACAACGCCGAGCACCAGCCACCGTTCCGTCCGGAGGCTCCGAATCCAGCCACCTCGCGCTCGAGCACGGCGATTCGCAGCGCGGGATCGGACAGTGCGAGCGCGAGCGCGGTCCACAACCCGGTGAACCCGGCGCCCACGATACAGACGTCGACGTCGATGTCATTGGTCAACGCAGGCCGCGCCGGAAGGGGGCCGGTTAGCGCGTCCCACCACAGCGAGAGGCGTCGATATCCCGACAGCGCCCCCGGAGCTACATCCGGCGCCACGCCTCGCCGAGCACCTCGCGCAGCGTTGCGGCCATGAAGTCGATCTCCTGTTGGCCGCAGATCAGTGGTGGCGACAACTGCACGACGGGGTCACCCCTGTCGTCGGCGCGGCAGATCAGCCCCGCGTCGAAGAGCGCACCCGAGAGATAGCCCCGCAGCAGCCTCTCGGATTCCTCGTCGTCGAACGAAAGCCGGGTGTCCTTGTCCTTCACCAGCTCAATTCCCCAGAAGAACCCCGCACCCCGGACGTCGCCGACGATGGGCAAGTCGGAGAGACCTTCCAGCGCGGACCTGAAGGAGTCCTCAGTGGCCTGGACATGTTGCAGGATTTGCTCGCCCTCGAGCACATCGAGGTTGGCCATGGCGACCGCGCAGCTCACCGGGTGTCCCGCGAACGTGAACCCGTGTAGGAAGGAAGACCCGGCCTTCAGGAACGGCTCCATCAGTCGATCCGAAGCGATCATCGCGCCCAGAGGTGCGTACCCCGAGGTGAGTCCCTTGGCCACGGTGATGATGTCGGGCTCGTAGTCGTAGCGCAGTGCGCCAAACCAGTGTCCCAGCCGCCCGAAGGCGCAGATCACCTCGTCAGAGACCAGCAGCACACCGTGCTGGTCGCAGATCTCGCGCACTCGGTCGAAGTAACCCGGGGGAGGCAGGAAGCACCCACCCGCGTTCTGGACCGGCTCGAGGAAGACGGCTGCCACCGTGTTGGGTCCCTCGCGCAGGATGGCACGCTCAATCTCGTCTGCCACCCAGCGGCCGAAGGCCACCTCGTCGTCCCTGTAGACCTCGGCCCGGTAGAAGTTCGTGTTGGGCACCTTCACCGCGCCCGGTACCAGCGGCTCGAAGGGCGTGCGCAGATCGGGGACGCCGGTGATCGACAAGGCCCCCATGGTGGTCCCGTGGTAGGCGATGTAGCGGCTGATCACCTTCGTGCGCTGTGGCTGTCCCGTGAGGCGGAAGTACTGTCGTGCGAGCTTCCAGGCAGACTCGACCGCCTCCGAGCCGCCGGTCGTGAAGAAGACACGGTTGAGGTCGCCCGGCGCGTAGCCGGCGACCCGTTCGGCTAGCTCGATCGCCCTCGGGTGGGCATAGGTCCACAGTGGAAAGTACGCCAGCGTCTCCGCTTGCTTCGCACCCGCCTCCGCGAGCTCGGTGCGCCCGTGACCGATCTGGGAGGTGAACAGACCCGCCAGCCCGTCCAGGTAGCGCTTGCCGTGTTGATCCCAGACGTAGGCGCCTTCTCCCCGCACGATCACCGGCACCTCATGGTCCTCGTAGCTGGCCATCCGGCTGAACTGCATCCACAGGTGGCGGCGGGCCTGATCACTCAGGTTGGAGTTCTCCTGGTTAATGCTGCTCAATGGTCTACTTCCTCCGACTCGGTGGGCGGATCAGCGCGTACCCCACGCGTACGTCTGCTTGGCGAGCTTCAGGTACAGGAACGTCTCTGTGGTCCGCACGCCTGGGATGGAGCGCACCGAATCATTGAGAAGGTGGAGCAGCCGTTCGTCGTCCTCGCACACGACCTCGGCCAGGAGGTCGAAGGAGCCCGCGCACATGACGACATAGTCGACCTCGGCGAGCGCCGACAGCTTGTCGGCGACTTGACGCACGTCGCCCTCGACCGTGATCCCCACCATCGCCTGGCGCGCGAAGCCCAGCTGCAAAGGGTCGGTCACCGCGACGATCTGCATGATCCCGGCCTCTCGGAGCCGTTGGACCCTTCGGCGCACGGCTGCCTCGGACAGTCCGACGTCTTCTGCGATCGCTCCGTACGGTTGGCGCCCGTCGCGCTGTAGGGCTTCGATGATCGCCCGATTGGGCGCGTCGAGCAGGGTGCCGGCGCCCTGGGCCGCGTCGTTGTGCGCACCCGCGTCGGCCGAGCCGTTCGTGTCGGGCATCTCACACCTCGCTCTCGCATTCATCACCTGGAGGGGACCCAGGCGTGCAGAATTTTGTCATGTACCGGGCATTAGTCAAGCAGAATTAGTCATAGGAAGGACGAGTGGTTGCGGAAACGATTATCTGGCCAGCGGTGATCGGTAGCCTGTCCTTTCAGGCCCGTCGAAGGGAGTGGCATGCGTAGGTTGCGGAACTTCATCGGCGGGGCCTACGCAGACGCCGAGGACGGACCGGTGGCGCCGCTGGTCGACCCGAGCACAGGGAAAGCCTTCGCCGAGGCGCCCGTCTCGGGTCCGGCGGACGTGGACAAGGCGCTTCAGAGCGCGGCCCATGCGTTCGCCTCCTGGCGCCGCACGACCCCATCGCAGCGGAGCTTGGCTCTCTTCAGGATCGCCGACGCGCTCGAGGCCAAGGCCGAAGACCTCGTGCGTGCCGAGTGCGAGAACACGGGGAAGCCCTTCCAGCTGACGATGGACGAGGAGATTCCTCCCATGGTCGACCAGATTCGGTTCTTCGCCGGGGCGGCGCGGCAGCTCGAGGGCCTCGCAGCCGCGGAGTACATGCCGGGCCACACGTCGTACGTCCGGCGCGAGCCGGTCGGCGTGTGTGGCGCCGTCACCCCGTGGAACTACCCCATGATGATGGCGGTGTGGAAGTTTGCTCCAGCCCTGGCCGCGGGGAACACCCTCGTGCTGAAGCCTTCCGACACCACGCCGGTGAGCGCGTTGTTGATGGCCGGGATCATGGCTGAGCATCTTCCTCCCGGCGTCTTCAATGTGGTCTGCGGGGACCGGGATACCGGTCGCGCCCTCGTCGCCCACGACACCCCGGCCATGGTGTCGGTCACCGGATCGGTGCGGGCGGGCGCAGAGGTCGCCGCGGCCGCGGCGCCCACCCTCAAACGGGTCCACCTGGAGCTCGGCGGCAAGGCACCGGTCATCGTGTTCGACGACGCTGACCCTGGGGCCGCCGCAGAGGGCATCGCGAGTGCGGGGTACTTCAACGCGGGCCAAGACTGCACGGCCGCCACGCGCGTCCTGGCCAGCCCGGTTGTGCACCAGGACCTCCTCGCCGCGCTCGTCGATCAAGCCGAGGCAACGACGGTCGGGGGCACGGACAATGAAGACGCCGACTACGGACCGTTGAACAACGCCAACCAATTGGAACGGGTGCGCGGCTTTCTCGAGCGCACCCCGGCGCACGCGTCCGTGGTCACCGGTGGCGTCCAAGTGGGTGAGCGGGGCTACTGCTTCGCGCCGACGGTGGTCACGGGGCTGCGACAGGAGGACGAGATGGTCCAGTCGGAGGTCTTTGGCCCGGTGATCACGGTGCAAGAGTTCGGCGACGAGGCCGAGGCGCTCGAATGGGCCAACGGAGTCGAGTACGGCCTCGCCTCTTCAGTCTGGACGCGTGACCACGGCCGTGCCATGCGCATGGCGCGTGACCTCGACTTCGGCTGCGTTTGGATCAACACGCACATCCCCTTGGTCGCGGAGATGCCGCACGGCGGCTTCAAGCGCTCGGGTTACGGCAAGGACCTCTCCATGTACGGATTCGAGGACTACACCCGGGTGAAGCACGTCATGAGCAACATTGAGGGGTAGACGATGATCATCGGGGTGCCGAGCGAGGTGACCGAAGACGAGTACCGGGTCGCCATCACCCCGGCGGGGGTGCGCGAGCTCACCTCGGCCGGGCACACTGTGTACGTCCAGAAGGGAGCCGGGGACGGCTCGGCGATGTCAGACGCCGAATTCGCGCGGACCGGGGCCACCATCGTCGACGACGTGAACGACCTCTGGGCGGCCTCCGATCTCGTCTGCAAGGTGAAGGAGCCTCTGCCCGACGAATACCACCGCCTCGGTGCCCGGCGCAACCAGATCCTCTTCACCTATCTCCATCTGGCGGCCTCGCGTGAGTGCACCGACGCACTCCTCGCTGCCGGCAACGTCGCCATCGCCTACGAGACGGTCCGCCTCGAGGACGACACGCTCCCGTTGTTGGCGCCGATGAGCGAAGTGGCCGGCCGGATGGCTCCGTTGATGGGGGCGCATCATCTCATGCGGCCAGGCGGGGGACGGGGAGTGCTCGTGTGTGGGGTCCCCGGCGTCCGTTGCGCGCGCATCGTGATCCTGGGTGCCGGTGTGGCGGGCTTCGCAGCGGCGACGATGGCGGTCGGCATGCACTCCGAGGTGTTCGTCCTCGACCGCAATCTGGACAAGCTCCGCGAGGTCGACCATCACTTCCGAGGCGCCCTCGAGACCATCGCCTCCTCTGAGCACGCCATTGAGGAGGTGTGTGTCGACGCGGACATCGTCATCGGCGCGGTGCTGGTCGTCGGGGCGCGCGCGCCCCGGCTGGTGTCCGATGCGCTCGTCGATCAGATGCGGGAGGGCTCGGTGTTGGTCGACATCTCGGTCGACCAGGGCGGGTGCTTCGAGTCAACCCACCCGACGACGCACTCGCATCCGACCTTCGGGGCACACGGCTCGATCTTCTACTGCGTCTCGAACATGCCCGGTGCGGTGCCCCACACGTCGACGCACGCGCTCGCCAATGCGACGCTGCCCTACACGTTGAGCATCGCGAACCAGGGATGGAAGCGGGCCGCCCGCGCCGACCGCGCCCTCGCCCGGGGCGTGAACGTGGTCGGGGGCAACGTGGTGTCCAGGCCAGTCGCGGACGCGCACGGATTGGAGCACACGCCCCTGAAGGGGCTCTTGGACTGACCGCTACTCGAGCTCGGTGCCCACGACCGACACGAACGACACCATCTCTCCCGGGTAGCCCCCGAGGTTGTGGGTCATGGCCAGCCCGCGGTCTGCGGTCGCTATTTGTCGCTCCGGGGGCGCCTCGCGGCGGAGCTGGAGCCAGCACTCGAAGAACATGCGCAGGCCGGAGGCGCCGACGGGGTGGCCGAAGCTCTTGAGCCCGCCGTCCGGGTTCACCGGCAGGTCGCCGTCGAGGTTGAACGTGCCCGCCAACACCTCCTTCCAGGCTGAACCCCGCGGGGCGAAGCCCAGGTCCTCCATCAGCACGAGCTCCGTCGGGGTGAAGCAGTCGTGAACCTCCGCCATCGCGAGCTGACGACGTGGGTCGGTGACTCCGGCCTGGGCATAGGCATCGAGCGCAGAGGCCGAGCACTCAGGGAAGTGCGTGTAGTCGTAGCCCGGATCGATCAGGCCCGATCCGCTGCCCGCGGCGAACGAGAGCGCCTTTATGTAGACGGGTTTGTCCGTGTACTTCGGCGCGTCCTCTGCTCGCACGACGATGGCAGCGGCGGCCCCGTCCGCGACTCCGGCGCAGTCGAACACGCCGAGGGTGCCGGCCAGGCGCGGCGAACCCAGCGCCGCCTCCTTGGTGATCTCCCGCCTGAATTGTGCCCTGGGGTTGCGCGCTCCGTTGTGGTGGTTCTTCACCGCGATCGTGGCGAGCACCTCGGCCATCGTGTCGTCGTCCACCCCGTACTTCTGCCCGTACGCCGGCGCCACCATGGAGAACATCGCCGCGGCCGTCAGGGTCCGAGCCGTGCCGTCGTTCGGTGGGTTGACTGCGTTCAGGCCTTGGAACCCGCTGTCCTTCACCTTCTCCGCCCCGACCGCCATGGCGACGTCGTAGGCGCCCGAAGCCACCGCGTACACGGCGGCCCGCAAGGCCTCGGAGCCGGTCGTGCAGAAGTTCTCGACTCGGGTCACGGGCTTGTTCGCCAATTGCAGCGGCCGGGCGAGGGTGATCCCGCTCATCCCGCTCTGCGCCGTGCCGAACCAGTACGCGTCGACGTCCTCCTTGGTGACGCCGGCCGACGCGAAGGCCTCGGTACTGGCGTCGACGATCAGGTCGTCGAGACCCTTCTCCCACAGCTCGGCAAACGGCGTGCAGCCCATCCCCACGATGGCCACCTTGTCCTTGATGCCGTGCGAGCCCATCAGACGTCCTCTCCCTGGTCCTCTCCGCCCCGCACTGGGCGCGCCTTCCAGAAGTAGTCGTGGATGCCGTCCGCGCTGAACAGCCGGCGAAACGTCATCTCCACCTTGCTGCCGGCGCGGATCTCGTCTGCGTCGGCGTCGGTCAGCTCGACCGGGTACCGGCCGCCTTCGTCGAAGTCGACGATGGCAAAGACGATGGGCGGGCTTGGGGAGAAAGCGAGGCGGTCGATCGTCGAGGTCACGACTGTCCCGGACGCGTCGGCCATGGCGATCGGCACCATGTCGTCCACAGCACCGCCTTCCATCGACACGCGCGAAGGCGGGAGGTGCACCGCACCCGAAGTGCGGTCCTTGGAACCGACGAAGCCGAACTTCCACTCCTCGCTTCGGTGCGCGGCCGTGCTCGACACGCGGGACGGTTCGGGCCGCCGGGGCGGCTCGGGCCGGAGCTGTCCCCGCCAGGAAAGAAACTTGGAGTACGACACGGGCCCACCCCTCGTCACCTGGTCCGCGACCGTTCGGGCCGGTCGCCACGACGCCACCGTCTCGGTCGGGCGGAGGACGACCGCGTCGGCCCCGTCGGCCAGGTGCACGACCACAATGGGCGCGTCCGGCGCCGCGGTGGTCTCTGCCGCCAGGGACTCGAGCACCGACGTGAGGAGTAGCAGCGGGTGCGCGGCGCCGGTCTGGCCCACGTCCGACGTCAGATCGTCGACGACCGCCTCCCCGAGACCGAGCCTCTTGGTGAGCCCGTTCACGGCACGCCCGTGCATGCCTGTCACGATCAGACGACCGACGTCCGCCGCCTCGAGCCCGGCTGTCTCGAGCGCCCGGGATACTGCGTCGAGGCCCAGCGTGAGGTAGCGGTTCTCGCCAAAACGTTCCTCCCAGAGCTTCGAGACCCGGTCGCCCGGCCCGCGCCAACGGTCCGTGAACTCATCGGAGGAGGACGCCGCCGCCACGAATTCGGCCAGCAGCCCCGGCTCGTCCCCGACCAGCACCGCGGCCGCGCCATCACCGCCGGACGACTCGTCGGCGCTGGTGGGCAGACCGTCGCGGACATCGGCACCGACGACCAATGTCGTTCCCGCCCCGCGTAAGGCGGCCAGCAGGCAGCCCATCCCCGAGCGCAGCGCGCCCCCGAAGTCGTAGGCGCCGACGTTGCTCGGGAGCCGAAGCGCCGCCGCCAGGGCGGTGGCGTTCGTCTTGTCGAGGTAGGCCGGGACGGTGGTCGCGAACCAGACGGAGTCGGGGGTGCGGCCACCCGCCGAGCGCAAGGCCAGGCGGGCCGCTTCCACCCCCAGCGTGGTGGTGTCCTCGTCGTGGGAGGCCACGGCCCGGGTGCCCTTCCCGCCCCCGCTGCCCATGAACGACGCGATGTCCGCCCGGGAGAGGCGCCGGTACGGCACGTACCCGGCCGCGCTGATGACCCCTCGCACGGCGGATGAGCCTAACGGGTGGGCGCCCCATCACCTGACGGCGCGTCAGATGCATCGGCGTCCCAGCACACGGCCACGGATGGGAGCAGACTGCATCTATGGCGGAAACGCCCCGGCCCGAGCAACCGACGCAACCCGAGGGGGGACACGACGCACAACGCGTCTCCGATACCGAGCGCGACGAGGTGGTGGCGCTGCTCCGCGAGCACGTGGTCGAGGGTCGTCTCACCCTCGACGAGTTCTCCGAACGGATCGGACGGGCGCTTCAGGCCGTCACCCGCGCCGACCTCGATGCGGTCCTGAAGGACCTCCCCGGCGCCCGTCTGCCGGAGCCGGCTCCGGATGCGGCCGCGACTCCACGCGAGAGCCGGCGCTGGCACGTCGCCGTGATGAGCGGGCACAGCACGAGGGGGCGCTGGCGGATCGGCCAGAAGACACATGCCGTCGCCGTGATGGGCGGCTGCGACCTGGACCTGCGCCGGGCCGAGATCGACGGACCGGAGGTCAACATCACCGCGGTCGCCTTCTGGGGCGGGATCAACGTCATCGTGCCGGAAGGGTTCGACGTCGAGCTGCGCGGGTTCTCGTTCATGGGTGGGCGCAGCATTCGTTTGCGCGACGTCCCGATCGTGCCCGGGTCGCCCCGGATCGTCGTCCGTGGCTTCGCGGTGATGGGGGGCATCGACGTCAAGAGTCGTGCCAGTCGGTCCAGCCGGGAGGCGGCCCGGGCCATCGCCGACAGCGCTCTCGGTGTCGTCGACGCGCTCACCGCACGGGCTGGACCAGGCGTGGACCCGATCGACTTGGCCGAGCTGAAGCGGCAGATCAAGCGCGAGCTGAGGACGCAGCGCCGGCCCGACCGGCACGGGTCCGCGTCCCGCGGGCGGTCCGACTTCGCAGCGGTACCCTCACCGCCCGCGCCTCCGACCCCACCGTCGCGGTCGAGGCCGCGGTCCCGCACCGCAGGAGAGCGAGAGCCCGCGGCCGGGCCCGCCGAGCCTGCGCCGGACCCGCTCGCTAGCGACGGCACCGTCACGATCCTGTTCTGCGACATGGTCGACTACGCGGGCAAGACCGAACGGCTCGGCGATCAGGTCTCGCGCCAGCTCCTGCGTGATCACCACCAGCTGGTGCGCGAGGCGCTCGTGCGCAACGGCGGGCGCGAGATCAACGTCCAGGGCGACGGCTTCATGCTCGCCTTCGCCGGAGTGGCGAGGGCGCTGCGGTGTGCGGTGGACATCCAGCGTGGCTTTTACGCCTACACCCCGCCGCCCGGGGGAGAGCCGATCGCTGTGCACATCGGTGTCCACACCGGCGACGCCGTTGCGGAAGGCGACGACTTCCTCGGCTACACCGTCATCGTTGCCAGCCGGCTGGCCGATGCGGCCGAGCCGGGCGAGATCCTGGTGTCGGCGATCTCCGAGCAGCTCGTCGCCGGCTCAGGCGAGTTCACCTTCTCCGGTCATCGCGAGACCCACCTGAAGGGCATCACGCGCGCGCAGCTCTCGGCAACCCTGGCGTGGGCGCACTGATCGGTGGACACGGACGCCTGGGAATCAGCCGGCCTCTACGACCCCAAGGACCCGAACGCAGCCGAGCGCCTCGCGCTCCTGGAATTCCTGACCGAACGTGGAGCCACCACAGAGCAGATGGCTGACGCGCAGCGCCATCACGCGCTCCCCGGCCTGGCCGGCGAGCTTCTGCTGCGACACGAAAAGCCCCCAGTGACCGTCGCAGAGATCGCCGCCCGTAGCGGTGTCTCAGTCGAGCGCGTCATGCGCGCGCTGCTCGCCGCAGGAAACCCCGCGGAGCCGGACAGCGAGGTCTCCGAGGACACGGTCGCATTCATGGCCGCGTTCGAGGGCGCAGCCGCCCTCATGGGCGACGAGGCGATCCTCGCGTTCACCCGGGTGCTGGGGGCTTCCGCCATCAACATTGCCGAGGCCGCCGTCGCCCTCTTCTTCGCTGAGTTGGGACCGGGGTCGCCCCGCGAGGGTCATGACGAGGTCTCACGCGCCTGGCAGAGCGAGGCGGCGACGACGGCCTTCCTGTCGGTCCCCGATGTGCTGTCCCGGATGCTCACAGAGCGATTCGAAGATGCCCTGCACCGGGCTCAATCGGCCCGCCCCTGGATCGACCCGGCATCCGCGCCGGCGAGGGCGGTCGGCGGCGCGCCCGCCCCGGACGCGGTCACTGAGGTCGCCGCGCTCGGCTTCGTGGACCTCGTCGGGTCGACGACTTGGTCCCGAACCTTGAGCCTCCGAGAGCAGAACCTCGCGCTCACCCGGTTCGAGTCCGCGGCGTGGTCGAGCGCCGTCATGGCCGGAGGGCGGGTGGTGAAGACGATCGGCGATGCGGTCTTCTTCTTCGCACCGGACGCCGACGCGGACGCGGCCTGCCGGATTGCGATCGAGGTCTGCCGGGCCGCCGCGGACGATCCGATGTTGCCGCCCGCCCGGGGCGCCGTGGGCGTCGGACCCGTGACGCCCCGCGAGGGCGACTACTTCGGGCCCCTGGTGAACCTGCTGGCCCGCCTGGTCAAGGTCGGTGAACCGGGCGAAGTCGTCGTGACGGGGGCCTCGGCCGCGCTCTTGTCACCCGACCGCTGGTCGTTGAAGCCCCTCGGCCCCGCAACCCTCGGCGGCGTCGACGGAGCGGAAGACGCCTTCGTCGTGGCACCGGCGCCACCGGGTCCGGCCCAGCGGGTCGGCTAATCTGACGGGTCGTCAGATCCTGTGGCGACCGGAAAGGCCGGGAGCCGCCGCCAAAGCTCAACCGCCAGCCACCAGTCCGGAGGTCGCCGCCCATGGACTTCGAGTTCGCCGAGGACCAGCTCGCGTTCGTCAAAGAGGTCGAGTCCTTCCTCGATGCCAACGACGACCCCGAGGTGTTCGACCTCACCAGGGAGAACATGGCCCAGATCGTCGACACCCCGAAACGAAGGGCCTTCATGGCCTCCCTCGGTGAGCGGGGTTGGCTCGGCATGACCTGGCCCAAGGAGTACGGGGGCTCCGAGGGCGAGGGCGTTTACGAGTACCTGCTCAACGAGCAGCTGGCCGGCCGGGGCGGCCCCCAGATCGGCAAGGGGGTCGGCATTGTCGGCAAGACCATCATCCGGCACGGGAACGAGAGGCTGAAGGCCGAGTTCCTGCCCAAGATCCTGCGCAACGAGGTCGAGTTCGCCGTGGGCTACTCGGAGCCCAACGCCGGGTCCGACGCCGCGTCCATGCAGCTCAAGGCCACTCGCGACGACGGCGGCTGGATACTGAACGGCCAGAAGACGTGGACGACCTCCGCCCACTTCGCCGAGTGGTATTGGGTCGGCGCCCGCACCGACCCCGAAGCGCCCAAACACGCCGGCATCACGCTCTTCTTGGTCCCCATCGACCAACCGGGCATCACGGTCAACGCGATTTGGACGATGGGCGACGAGCGCACCAACGAGGTCTTCCTCAACGACGTCTTCGTCCCCGATGACTATGTCGTGGGCGAGGTCAACCGCGGCTTCCAGTACATCTCGGAGGCACTCGACCTCGAGCGTTTCACGATGTTCACGTTCTCGCCCATCGCGCAGCGCTTCGAGCTCCTCGTCGAGTACGTCAAGACCACCACGCGCGACGGCGCGCCCCTCAAGGACGACCCTGTCGTCCGCCAGCGCCTGGCCCAGCTCGCCACCCAGCTCGAGGTGGCCCGCGTCATGGGGCTCAAGTTCGTGTACGAATCGTCCAAGGGCGGCGCTGCTCCCACGGCCGAAGCCTCCGAGTACAAGCTCTTCGCGACAGAACTGTCGAAGCGCCTCGCCAACGCGTCCATGGACATCGCGGGTCCCGGCAGCCAGCTCCGCGTCCACACCCCCGAGGCCCCGATGGCCGGCCGGGCGGAGTCCACCTACCGCTACACCGTGATCGACACCATCGGCGGCGGGGCCTCCGAGATCCAGAAGAACATCATCGCCCGGCGCAAGCTCGGCCTTCCCAAGAATTTCTGAGTGGCCACCGCCCCCTCCACCCCTCGTCCATCCGGCGGCTCCCACGCCCGTCGACCCGCGGTCGCCTCCACGGGCCCGTCCGCCGCGACCCACCCATCTGCGGCCGCTGGCCCGCTCGGCGGAGTCACCGTCCTCGACCTCTCGACGGTGGGGCCGGCGGCGCGCTGCACCCGCCTGCTCGCCGACTACGGCGCGCGCGTCCTCAAGGTCGGTCCCGTTCCTTCAGCCGACACCGCTCCGATGGAGCCGCCGTTCTTCGCGTACAGCGGGCACCGTGGCATGGGTCGCGTCCTTCTCGACCTGAAGGACGACGACGGGCGCGCGGCGTTCTTGACCTTGGCGTCCGCCGCCGACGTCGTGGTGGAGAGCTTCCGACCGGGCGTGGTCGACCGGCTCGGCATTGGCTATGGCGCCGTGTCGGCCCGCAATCGCACCATCGTGTACTGCTCGACGAGCGGATACGGGCAAGACGGCCCCCACGCGCAGTGGGCGGGCCACGACATCGACTATCTCGCAGTCGGCGGCTTCCTCGCGCTGTGCACGCCCGGCGTAGACGGCGCACCTCCACTGCCCGGCGCGACCATCGCCGATGCCGCTGCCGGCGGTATGCAGGCTGCGCTCGCCATCACGGCAGCGCTGGCGGGGCGCGCGACGACTGGTCAGGGCGCGTACCTGGACGTGTCCGTGTCGCGGGGTGTGCTGTGGCTCATGTCCCTCGCGATCGACGAGCAGCTTGCGCTGGGCGGCGACATCGCCCCAGGTCACGATGTCCTTTCGGGCCGTTATGCCTGCTACGGCACGTACCAGGCCGCCGACTCCAGATGGCTCGCGGTCGGGGCGATCGAAGCGAAATTCTTCACCAATCTCTGCGCCGTGCTCGGCTGTCCCGAGCTCGCCGGAGCGCAGTTCGACGACGACGCGCAGCCCTCGATCCGCGCCGCGTTCTCAGCCGCATTCGCATCCCGCACCCGAAACGAGTGGGTCGAGTTGCTGGCCGGCGCTGACACGTGTGTCGCCCCGGTGCTCGAGGTCTCGGAGGCCGCGCGCGAGCCACAGTCCTCGGCCCAAAGTCTCATCGCTCGAGCAAGCCATCCCACCGAGGGTTCGTTCGAACAGCTCGCACCCTTGTTGGCGGGCATGCCGCGGCCGGAGGGTCCGGTCGAACTGCCCGGACCGGAGCGCACCGACACCGAGCACCTGCTGAAAGAGGCCGGGGTCGACGGGGAGACGATCGCGCGCTGGATCGACAAGGGGGTGGTCGCATGACTGACCCCCTCATCACCGCGCTCGACCTCGTCGGAAAGGAGCAGTACCACGAGGTCGCAGAGTTCCCCGTCGAGCGCGGCTACGTCTGGACGTCGTGCGCATCGGTCGAGAACGGCAACCCTTTGTTCTGGGACGACGAGGTCGCCGGCGCGCTCACTGGGGGTCCCATCGCAGCTCCGACGATGATCTCCGTCTGGTTTCGCCCGCATCACTGGGCACCGGGCCGCACCGAGCAAGCATTGCCCCTGCAGGTGCACTTCGACCTTAAGGAGCTCTTCGGCCTACCCGAGGCAGTAATGACCGACAACACGATCGAGTTCCATGCCCCGGTCCGCATGGGCGACTGTCTCCGCACGCACCAGGTGTTGCGGTCCGTGAGCGAGGAGAAGGCGACGAAGCTGGGCACGGGACGGTTCTGGGTCATCGACGTCGTGTACACCAACCAGGACGGCGATCTGCTCGCGGTGGAGTCGTACACCGGGTTCGGGTACCGCCGCGACGAAGGGGGAGCGCAGGCATGAGCACGGGCACCACCGGGCTGCGACCGCGACTGCTCTTTGGCGACGTGGCGGTCGGGGACGCGCTGCCGCCGCTCCATCACGACGTGAGCGCGACGACCGTCGTGCTCGGTGCGCTGGCGACCCGCGACTGGCGCCCGATGCACCACGACAAGGACTTCGCCGTCCATCGGAACGGGACGAGAGACATCTTCTTGAACACGCCCAATCAAGCCGCGTGGTTCGAGCGATATCTCACCGACTGGACGGGGCCGCACGGCCGGCTCGGCCGAGTCACCTTCCGGATGAAGGGCTCGGTCTTCCCCGGTGACACCATGACGCTCACCGGCCACGTCCTCTCGACCGAGGTCGACCCCACCGGATGCGGTTTCGTGACGGTCGACGTCACCCTGTCCGTCGGCGAGGACATCAAGACGACATGCACCGCCCGCATCGCTCTGCCCCGAGACCTAAGCGACAACCCGTGGGAGCGCCGCGGCGACCGGTGGCGGCCCTCCCGGGCGGAGCGCTGACCGTGGTCGCGATCGCAAGGTTGTTTCAGTGGGGCTGTCATTAGGAAGGCGGTGTTGGCGTGCTTGACCTCGAGTTCGACCGGGAGCAGGAACTGCTTCGTCAGACCGCGCGCGACCTGCTGACGCGGCATTGCTCGCTCGACGTCGTGCGCCAGATGGAGGACGATCCTTTCGGGTACCCGGCTCCCCTCTGGGGCCAGTTGGGCGACCTGGACCTGATCGGTCTCATGCTCCCCGAGGAGTACGGGGGCTCCGGCATGTCGCTCGTCGAGGGTGTGGCCCTGTACGAGGAGCTGGGACGAGCCCTGGCTCCGACGCCACACTTCGTGAGTGCCGTGATGTGCGGAGGCGTCCTCGCCGCAGCCGGCACCGATTCGCAGAAGGAGCAGTGGCTGCGTCGAGTCGCGGCCGGAACAGCCGTCCACACACCGGCCTGGTCTGAGCCCGAGAACGGCTTCACCGCCCGTGGGGTCGAGCTCCGCGCGAACGCGACTCCGGACGGCGCCGGCTTCCGACTGAGTGGAGTGAAGCGCCATGTCTCGTTTGCACAAGCCGCCGAACGACTGGTCGTGCTGGCCCGGACCGGTGACGAGGATGATGCGATCGACCTCTTCCTGGTGGATCCGCACAGGGACGATGTCACACTGCGCCAACAGTTCTCGCTCGCGTCGGACTCCCAGTTCGAGGTCCACTTCGACGGCGTCATGGTGGACGCCAACGATCGCCTCGGCCCGGCT
Source organism: Acidimicrobiales bacterium (assembly GCA_051985685.1). Classification (GTDB taxonomy): domain Bacteria; phylum Actinomycetota; class Acidimicrobiia; order Acidimicrobiales; family RAAP-2; genus Bog-473. The sequence continues at coordinate 7,257 of JBPYFR010000280.1, read as the reverse complement.
GGTAGCGGTTGGACCACATGGCAGGAGGTGCTCCAGGGCGGCCTCGTGCTGTTGGCCGCGCAGGCGGTGGGCGGTGCGCGCCACGCGCTCGAGATCACCACGCAGTACGCCAAGGACCGGCGGCAGTTCGAAAAGCCGCTGGGCGCCTTCCAGGCACTGGCGCACTACCTCGCTGACGCCACGACGAACCTCGATGGCGCGGAGCAGCTCGTCCACGAGGCGGCGTGGGCGGGTGCCACCGGGCGCTCTCTCAGCTCACTGGCGCCGATGGTGAAGCTGTTCGCGTGCGCCACCTTCCGCGACATCACCGCCATGGCTCAGCAGATCTTTGGCGGCATCGGATTCACGCTCGACTTCGACATCCAGCTCTATTTCCGGCGGGCCAAGCAGCAGCAACTGATGTGGTCGGACGATCGCGTCCTCGAGGAGGCCGTGGCGTCGGTCCTGTTGAACTGAGCCGGATCACCCTAAGACCTCGCCCCGACCCTCATCCGTCGGGTTCGGTCCGGAATACATCCCGGGACGGAAGTGGTTGGGGTCGATGACGCGGGTCGCGACCGCCGTGACGAAGTCGCGCGACCATCCGACGAGGTATTGATCCGCAGGAGGCGTCTGGCCCGGGATGAGTGCGGTCAGGGGGCCGCCGACCCCGCGACGGCGTCGAGCTGGACCCAGGCGGGATTGATGTCGTCGCGGCCACCAGCATGCCCGAGCGGACGTGGCGCGAACGAGACAGCCGACGCACGTCGGTCAGGGTACGGCCCTCGCTCCATGTCCTCTCTCACGTCTCCACCCGATCGGGAGTCGTCACATCGAGTGCCTGGCGGCGATCTCCTCGAACGCCCGCACAGACCCGCCGTACGGTCCGGTCTGGGCGGGATGGTGCAACACGAACTCGTCGAACCCGAGCGACGCGAAGGGAGCGGCGAGCTCTTCGAACTGGTCCGCCGACTCGATCACGGGCTCCGTCGGTGTCCACAGCAGGATGCGTCCGATACTGGCCGACGCGCGTCCGGCCGCGGCGCACGCCCGGTCGAGGGCGGAGACCTGCATCTTCGCGGCCTCCAGCACCGAATCGGGCGTGCGGGTGACGCTGCCCGTGGGCCCAATGGTCACCCAGTGCCGGCCGTATGTCGCGGCGAGTCGGAGGCCCGTGGATCCGCCCGCCGCGATGGTAAGTGGGAGGGGACTTTGCACTGTGCCCGGAGTGCTCGGTGCTTCCTGCGCCTCGTAGTGCGGGGTCCGGACGGAAGTGCGCGTCGTGGCCTCGCCGTCCAGGATCTGGCTGAGGACCTCGAGGAATTCTGCGAAGCGGGCCAATCGCTCTCCTCGGGACCAGGGTTCCTGGCCGAGCACCGTCGCGTCGGGTCCCTCCGTGCCGGGACCGATGCCGAGGTCAAGCCGTCCCCCGCAAATGTCGTCGAGCGCAATGGCCTCGCGGGCGAGCGTGACCGGGTGGCGGAAGTTGGGCGTCGCCACCAGCGTGCCGAGCCGGATCGACCGCGTGACACCCGCCGCCGCGGCAAGGAGCGGAACTGCAGCGGTCCAGGGCCCGTCCGGCATGCCGCTCCAGCGGATGTGGTCGTAGGTCCACGCGCGGTTGAAGCCCGCGCCGTCGGCCCATTCCCACTGCCGACGTGCCGTCTCCCAGCGATCGGTCGGAAGGATGACCAGTCCCAGTTTCACGGTGTCCCTCGTGGTGTTTCGTTGGTTCGGGTGGTCGCGAGCTGCACGTATCAACGGTCAGCGGGGCGGCTCCTGCCGGCGGCTGTAGCGGAGCATCACGACACCGCTTCCGAACGTTCGGGTCTCCTCGAGCGCCAGCGGCGTGCTCGGCGGGCCGGCGAAAGGCCGGTGACCGTCGCCGAGCAGGATGGGGTGGACGTAGAACCGGTACTCGTCGATGAGGTCCAGTGCGGAGAAGGTGGCCGCGAGCGCGGGACCGCCCACGACTAACGCCCCACCGTGTTGTTGCGTGAGCGCGACGATCTGCGCCCGGTCGACGTCGCGCAGGATGGTCGTGTTCCAGCCGGCCTCCTGGAGCGTCCGTGAGAAGACGTACTTGGGTTTGTCCCGCCAGATCGGGGCGAACTCCCGGACCTCCGGCGACTCGTCCGGGTCGGCGTCGGCGGTCGGCCAATAACCGGCCATCAGCTCCCAGGTGACTCTGCCTTCGAGGAACGCTGTGGTATCGCGAAGCCAGTTGTTGAAGTGGGCGTGGAGTTCCCCGTCGATCAGCTGCCATTGGAGCCCGCGGTCGACTCCCTCGAAATACCCGTCCAGCGAGATCGACATCATGAAGATCACCCCTGTCATGGGCGGAAGTTAGCCCAACGATCAGGGCTGAACCCACCGAAGACCAGGACCATCGCTAACGACGCGTCGAGGACCGTTACCGTGGCGCAGTGGCGAACGAAGCCGAATTCAGGCGCTGGAACGACCCGGCGCGCGTGTCCTGGTGGACCGAACGGGAAAAACTCACGGAGGCGGTGTCGCCCGTCCTCTTACGAGTCCTCGGTCCCCACGCCGGGCAGCGTGTGTGCGACGTCGGGTGCGGTGGGGGATCGCTGACGATCGAGCTAGCGGGTGCGGTCGCGCCCGGCGGTGAGGTCGTCGGCATCGACATCTCCGGGCCCTTGCTCGAGCTGGCACGGAGCCGTGTCGACGCCTCGGGTCGAACGAACGTGCGCTTCGTGGAGACGGACGTGCAGACCAGCCGCCTGGAGGAGGGGCCCTTCGACGTGGTCGCGAGCCAGTTCGGTGTCATGTTCTTCGACGAGCCCCTCGTCGCGTTTCGTGGCATACGTCGTCGCCTCATCGAAGAGGGCCGGTTCGTGTTCGCTTGCTGGCAGGACTGCGAGCGCAATCCCTGGCATGTCCGCACGGCCCTGCGCACCCTGCTGCCGCCACCGCCGACGCCCGGTCCCGGGAAGAGCCCCGTCGGACCGTTCGTACTCGGGGACGACGAGTACGTCCGCGACCTGCTCGCCGACGCGGGGTTCAGCGAGATCGAGGGCTCGGCCCACCACATGGTTGTGCGAGGGGCCGCCCGCGTCGTGGCCGATCCCGCGGAGTTCCCGTCCATGGGCCTGCCCGTCGAGCGCCATCAGGCGGCACTGAACCTCGTCGAGCGACATCTCGAGCGCTTCGCCGTCGGACCGGACCAATACGAGTACCCCCTCGCGTTCCGGGTCTACGACGCCCGCCCCTGATGCCGGCCGAGGCAGGCCACAAAAGCATTTCCCTCCACCAGAAACTCGGGATCGTGGGTGGTTCGACGGTGGCGCTGATCGGCGCACCGCCGGGTGTGATCGGCCGGTTGCCGAAGGGCGTCACCGTCAGGCGGCGGGCGGGAGGCCACGCAAACGTCGTGGTGGCCTTCTTCGTTCGGCGCGAGGATCTCGCACGGCGGATCGAAGCGCTTTCCCGCATGATCCATCCCGACGGAGGCCTGTGGATCGCGTGGCCGAAGCGCTCCTCCGGCCTCACGACGACAGTGACCGAGGACGTCGTGCGCAAGGTCGCTCTCCCGCTCGGACTGGTCGACAACAAGGTATGTGCCATCGACGCCACGTGGACCGGGCTGCGCGTCGTCTGGCGGCTCGAACGCCGAGGTCGACTCAGAAGAAGCCGAGGCGCGTGAACGGCCAGATCCGGAGGTCGACCTTGCCGACGATGGTCGACTCCGGCACGGGTCCCCAGTAGCGGCTGTCGCACGACGCTGTCCGATTGTCCCCCATGACGTACACGTCGCCATTGGGGATCCGGAACGGGTAGTGCAGCGAGTACGGCTCTAAGGACGGGCCCGGATAGGTATCTGCTCTGCCCGTCGCGGGTAGCCAGGGCTCGGGAAGGAGCTTGCCGTCTATGTAGACGCGCCCGCCGGAGACGGAGATGGTCTCGCCGGGCAGGCCGATGACTCGTTTCACGAGGTCTGAGACCCGGGGCCCGGCACATGCCTCGTGTCGTGGCGTCGAGAACACGACGATGTTGGCCCGATCCACTCCGTGGAGGTGGTAGCTCAGCTTGTCCACCACGATCCGATCGCCGACCTGGAGCGTCGGTTCCATCGAGCCCGACGGTATGGAGTACGTGGCCACTACAAAGGTCCGCAGCAGCACTGCAACCACGATGGCGACCACGACCACGATCGCGAGCTCGAGGATCCAGCGGCTCGAGCGGGCCGAGGTGGACCGACTCTGCGCCCTCGCGGGCGCGTCCGTGGAGTGCTGCTCGACCTCCATTAACGAAGTATTACCGCGACGAGCCTGATTCCCGCCCAGTTCCTGCTCAGGCTCTCTGCTGAGGCTCGACGAGGGGCTCGTCGAAGAACATGACACCGAACTGGCTCGCGACCACGTCGAAGGGCCCCTCCTCCAGCTGAGGCTCTCTGCTCAGGCTCTGTGCTCAGGCTCTCTGCTCAGGCTCTCTGTTCGAGGCGCTCAGGCTGGTGTCACGAGCTCGGGACAGTATTGGGGGGCATGATCAGCGCTGTCCTATTCGACTTCTACGGCACTTTGGCCCGCTGGGCCGATGGCGCCGGACTGAATTACGTGGAAGTCCTGGCCGCCCACGGGTACGCCCCGCCGGCCTCCGTCTTCGAGGAGTACTTCGCGCGTTACGACGGCATCGCGCACGTCGAGCATTCGGTGGACGAGGAGGCCTACGAGGTCTGGGTCCGCAGCCGTCTGCACGGTCTGGCCGAGGCCTGCTGTGTCGATCCGCTCGACGTGAACAGTGTGGTCGATGCGCTGCGGGCGGCGGACCAGAAGCCGATGATCGCCTACCCCGAAGCGGCAAAGACGTTGGTCCGGCTCCGAGAGGCTGGTCTCACCATCGGGGTGTGCTCGAACTGGGGGTGGGAGCTCGACGCGTTCTTGTATGAGGTCGGCCTCCTCGACTTCGTCGATTCGTCGGTGACCTCCGCTCGAGCGGGTGCCCGCAAGCCCCATCCCGACATCTATACGAAGTCGGCGCAAGCGCTTGGTAAGGACCTTCACGACATCATGTTCGTAGGTGACTCGTGGGAACCCGACGTGCGTGGCCCTCGGCGGATGGGGATGACCGCCGTCCACGTCTGGCGGAAGGACGAGCGGCCAGATCACACCGCCCCCGCCCTCGAGGCCGGTGACCACAGGGTCGGGGAATTGAGCGGAGTGCTGGAGATCCTCGGGATCGCTTAGGCCCTCGTCCCGACCGGAGGCCGTCCGTTCTCGGCCAGCGCCGAAGACAGCTCCGTCCGGTCGGCGTCCGTCAGAGGCACGAACGTCATGTCCGCGTTGCCCAGAGGGCGCCACCAGACTGGCTCGTCGCATATCCACGCCTCTTGTCGCAGGCCGACCTTCGTCACTTTCCCCGTTGCCGTCTGGGGAAGGGAGGACGACACGCGCACATACCGAGGCAACCACTTCGGACCGAGGTCCGGTTGCGCTTCGAGCCAGGCTGCGAACGCGTCGGGGTCGAACATGACGCTCGGCGTCATCTCGAGAGCGACCATGACCTGATCGCCCGCTCCCGAAGCCGTGTCGGGAACGGGATACACGGCGACCACCGCGACGTCGGGATTGCGAGAGAGCACCGCCTCAACCGGTCCGGCCGCGAAGTTCTCCGAATCGACGCGAAGCCAGTCGCCCGACCGGCCTGCGAAATAGAAGAACCCGTCGCCGTCGACGTAGCCCAGATCCCCGGTCCAGTACCAGCCGCCGCGCAGGCGGTCTCTTTCGGCGTCCTCGCGCCCGTAGTACCCCTCGAACCTCCCGCGGCCGCTCCGGTTGACGATCTCCCCGATGGCCTCGCCCGCGTTCAACATTCGCCCGTCCGCGTCGAACTCCGCCCGGGGGCACTCCACCCCGGTCTCCGGGTTGAGCACCGCCAGGTCGACGTCGTCGGCGGGCTTGCCGAGAGCACCGGGGGGCATGCCCAGCATGGGGTTGACGCTGGCGCCGCCCTCGCTCTGGCCGTAGCCCTCAATCAGGTAGCACCCGAACCGCTTGCGGAACCGGCCCCGGTCGCGCACGGATGCCTCCGTCCCGAAAGCGCTGATGAGCGTGTTGTCGGCGTCATCGGGTCGCTCGGCTGTGGCGAGGATGTACGCGATCGCTTTCCCGACGTAGCTGAATTTGGTCGCCCCGAAGCGACGGACGTCGTCGAGAAAGGCCGACGCGCTGAAGCGTGGGCGTACGGCCATTGCAGAACCCACCATGACGGCGGGGCCCCAGAGCGCCATCAGCGCGTTGCCGTGGAACAGGGGCATCGGGCAGTAGCAGACGTCGTCCGCCGTGTAGCCGTACCCCGGAGCGGCGACCTCCGCGATCTCGGCCAACCTGCCCTGCGTGCAGCGCACGGCCTTGGGCACCCCTGTGGTGCCCGACGTGAAGATGAGGAGGAACAGAGTGTCCTCGGAGACGGCGTCCGCACCTGCGACGAGTTCACCGACAGCGTCACCGCCGGTGAACTCCCGCAGCAACAATGAGTACCGATCCGTCCCGGTGACGAGTATCCGGTCCACGTCGAGGCCGAGGTCGAGCCCGTCGAGCAGGGAGGCGCCGTCGGCGTCGGTGACGAGCAGCGCGCAATCCGTGGCCCTGATGTCCGCGGCAAGGGCGTCGCCGCGCCGGGTCGGGTTGACGCCCACGATGGCGGCCCCGGCCAGCGCCGCCCCATTGAGCCAGAACAGGTACTCGGGACAGTTGGGGAGGAGGACACCGATGTGGGGAATGTCGGCGCTGATCATGGAACGGGCCAGAGCGCCGCGTGCTGCTCCCTGCTGTACCGCCTCGCGCCAGGTCCAGCGACCGGTCTCGTCCATCACCCCGGTGCGGTCGTCCTCCGCACGGGCCGCCACCATGGCCGCGACGGTCGTCAAAGGACGGGACCTTCGAGTGCCCACCCGGGCGTCCGCCGCACCAGGCTGCGGTCGATCTCTTCGACGGTCGCGGTGCCGCAGAGCGCCATGGTCCGGCGCAGCTCCGTGTTGTACCAGCGCAACAACGTGGCAACACCCTCGGCTCCACCCGTCGCGACCGCCCACAGCGAAGGACGTCCAACCAGCGCGCCCCGCGCTCCCAGCGCGAGCGCTTTCGCGACATCGGGGGCGCGGCGAACGCCGCCGTCCACGTACACCTCTGCACGCCCAGCGATCGCGTCGACGACCTCCGCCAAGATGTCTGCGGTCGCAGGCGCGTCCGCCAGCTGCCGGGCGCCATGGTTGGAAACCACGACCGCCGCTGCCCCTGCGTCGACGCAACGGACTGCGTC